>DATFPD010000468.1:0-13150 GCA_035265005.1 Gemmatimonadaceae bacterium
GGTGAACCCGGACTTCGGCCAGGTGGAGGCCGACCCCGCGGTGGTGAACCTGACGGCGTTCGAGACGCGCTTCCAGGAGCGCCGGCCGTTCTTCGTCGAGGGGACCGGCATCTTCCGCTTCGACCTCGCGTGTAACGATGATCCCTGCGACGGGCTCTTTTACTCCCGGCGTGTGGGGCGTGCGCCGCAGCTCCTGGGGTACGTTGACGACGACTACGACTTCAGCGCCGCGAGCGCGCCGACCGCGACGACGATTCTTGGCGCGGCGAAGCTGACCGGGCGCACGAAGCGCGGGCTGTCGGTGGGCCTCCTCGACGCGGTGACGCAGCGCGAGCGGGGCGGGCACGGCCTGACGATCGAGCCGGCGACGAACTACGCGGTCGGCCGTCTGCAGCAGGACTTCCGGCAAGGGGCGAGCGGCCTCGGCGCGATGGTCACGGCGGTGAACCGCGACCTGCGGCCGGAGAACGTGCGCTACGTGCGGCGCGATGCCTACACGGGCGGCGCGGACTTCCGCCACCGCTTCGGCACCGAGAATGGATGGCAGCTCTCGGGGTACCTCACCGGGAGCCTGGTCCGCGGCGACACGGCGGCGATGCGCGGCACCCAGGAGAGCGGGGTGCACAACTACCAGCGCTCCGACTCGCGGCTCGACTTCGACCCCTCGCGCACCTCGCTCGCCGGCACCGGGGCGCAGCTCGGCCTGCAGAAGCTGAACGGCCTGTTTCAGTTCTACACGGGCTACACGCGCCTCTCGCCGGGCTTCGAGGTCAACGACGCGGGCTTCTCGCCGCGGTCGGACCAGCAGGACTACAACAGCTGGTTCTCGTTCGTCCTGAACAAGCCGCGGCTCTTCTACCGCCAGGCCCAGGTCACCTTCGGCCACTGGGGCCAGTGGACCGTGGCCGATCGCCTGCCGATCGGGCGGGGTGCCAACGTCAACGCGCGCGGGCAGCTGACGAACCAGTGGTGGCTCAACATGGGCGTCGGCCAGGACAACCTGGGCGCGGTCTACAACGACCGCGACGCGCGCGGCGGGCCGGCGTTCCGCCGGAACCAGCTTCTCTCGTCGTGGCTCGGGATCGAGGGGGACCAGCGGAAGCGCCTGATCCCGTACGTCTACGGCTCCTACCGGCGCGGCGACCACGGGCGCACGAGCTACTACGACCTGAGCCCGGCGCTCGACGTCCGCGCGTCGACCAACTTCCTGATGTCGCTGTCGCCGAGCTTCGCCTGGAACACCGACGACTCGCAGTTCTACACCCTGGCGACGACGTACGAGTACGTCACCGACGTCGAGGGGAACGTGGTGGACTCGATCGGCACCGACCACTACGTGTTCGGCCGGCTGAAGCAGCGGTGGGTGAGCGTCCGGACGCGCGTGGACTACACGATGACGACGAAGCTCACGCTCCAGTTCTACGCCGAGCCGTTCGCCAGCGCGGGACAGTTCGGCAACCTGCGCGAGCTCGGCGCGCCGCGCGACGCGAATTACGACCGTCGCCTCGTCCCGTTCGCCCAGTCCGCGCTCCCGGGGGGCGAGATCGACAACTCGTCGGTGAACGTGCGCTTGTTCAACTCGAACACGGTGGTGCGGTGGGAGTACCGTCCGGGCTCGACGATCTTCCTCGTCTGGTCGCAGGGCCGCTTCGACTGGGGCCAGTTCCCCGGCTCGTTCGACACCGGCCGCGACTACGGCCGCCTCTTCCGCGCGCACCCGGACAACACCTTCCTCATCAAGGCGTCCTACTGGTTCGGTCTGTGAACGAACGGCAGGACCGAGGCACTGCGGGATTGCGGGAGGGGCTGGGCTGGTGTGCAGTGGTGGGCCCTTGATTCATCAAGGGCCCCAGCCTGCCAGGCCGGGATGCAGAGGGCCCTTGATGAATCAAGGGCCCACCACTGCCTAGCAGAGCAGCTCTTCTCAGTCCCTCAGTCCCTCGGTCCCTCGTCAGGCAGCTCCACGGCGGACGGTCCCGCGTCCGGAAATGGGACGGCGCCGTGCGTTTTTGGGACGCGTGATCGTCGGCGGCATCCCGGGGACGCGCGCACCGTTCCGCGTGACGAAATTTTCACGGCGGCGGGCAACCATGGCGTTCTAGCCGGTGTCAGATATGGCGTGCAGGGCAGAAACGCTCCGGGGTCTCGCAGATGCCTCGCCGTCTCTCTCTGCCGCCGTGCCGTAACCTGGGGGGGCTTACGGTGCACGCAGTACCGTCCGTCGGGGAGGGTTTAGCCTCCGAGTCTCCCGACCCGCGGGCGGGTTGCCGGCAGCGGCTCTTGTTAGGCAGGCGCTCGGCGCCGCACGAGAGTCCGCGTCAGGCAGCAGCAGGAGCAGGCACTAGAGGAGCGGCAGCGTACGCGGCCGCTCCTCTGTGCTTTCCTCCACCTCGTAGCCGGCGAGCGCCACCGCCTCGCGCAGCCGCTCGGGCGTGCCCCGGCCGTCGTGCTCCACCACCGCGCGCCCCATCGTCACGTCCGCGCGCGCGATCCCGTCGACGCCGGCCAGCGCGGTGAACACCGCCCGCACGCAGTGCACCGTGCGCATCCCGGCGATGCGGAGCGTCGTGCGACGCGGCAGCGACACGGGCCCGCCGGGCCGAGGGGAGGGGGCGCCGCCGTCGCCGCTCACGGCACGAACACTTCCCTGACGAACTCGACCCGCTGCCCGCTCCCGCGGATGGTGCCAATGATGCGGTCGGAGCCCTCGAAGCGGGCGTCGATCGTCATCGCCGTGTCGGACGCCGACTGCTCGCGCAGGAGCGCCAGGGTGAGCCGCCCGCCGACGTCCTCGCCCAGCAGCCCCGGCAGCCCGGTGGTCCCGGGGGTGCCGAAGTGGAAGCCGCTGAGCAGCGTGCGAGCCGGCGCCGGCCGCTCGTCCACGTACAGGCGGAACCGCACCGGCCCCACGTTCCCGACGCGGCGGAAGAGCCCCTCCGCCGCGTCGGTGCTGTCGGCGCTCACCTGGAGCAGGTGCTCCTGGAACACCGTCATCGACCCGAACACGCCGAGCGCGCCCTCCAGCCGGCTCACGAGCCCGCGCCCGGAGTACGGGTTGTTCCGCGAGCGGTAGTAGTCGTAGAAGTTGGCGTCCACCGCGGCGACGGTCACCGACTGCTGGAAGCCGGGGAGGAAGACGCGGCGGAAGGGCGACTCCGACGCGTCGCGGAGCGCGCCAGAGATGAGGTACTCCAGGCTGTCCACGAAGTTGATCACGGGCCCGCGCGGCGACTCCACCCGCACCGCGTAGCGCGCCGCCCCCTCGGCGGGCTCCCAGAAGATGAAGATCGAGTCGCGGTCGCGGTTGAACTCCCGCGTCGTGACCTGACGCGTCGCGACGCGGTTGGCGGGGATCAGCGTCGTCCCGGTGGCCACGCGGCCGTCCGCCGCCGCCACGCGCAGCCGGTACCGCACGCCGGGCAGCAGCGAGAGCGCCGCCGGGTCGCCCTGGCCCGAAGCGCCGGCGAGCTCCTCGTTGCGTATCCGGTACATCCCCGCGCCGCGCCCGTCGCTCCGCAGGCCCTCCACCGCCACCGCCGAGTCGCCGGTGTCCTCGCGGTACACGACCACCCGCGCCCCGGCGAGCGGCACGCCGCCGCCGCTGCGCACCGCGTCGAGCGAGTCGAAGGGCGTGTTCGTCTGTACCTCCTCGGTTCCCGTCAGCAGCCGCTCGACGAGGATCATCTGGTCGATCAGGCCGGGGTCGAGCACGGCGTGGACGGCGATGCCCTCGCCGCGGCCGGGGCCGACGGTCGATTCGTCGGTGCGGTCACACGCGACCGCCAGCATCGCCATGCAGGCCACGACGATCGAGCAGGCAACGGGACGGCGGGACGCCGGGATGCGCTGCGCCGGGATGCGCGAGGGCGCGGCGTCCCGTCGTCCCGCCGTCCCGTCCTCTCCGTGCACGATTGCCCGTCGCACGTCGTTATGCCCGCGGTCCGAGATGCTCGTGCGCATTCGCCCCCTCACCAGTTCACCCGCAGCCCCACCGTCGGCAGGATCGGCAGCTGGCGCAGCGTCTCCTGGGTCGGCGGGGTGCGCCGGTAGTCGGGGGTGTAGGCGGCGACGTTCGGGTGGTTGTAGGCGTTGATCAGGTGCAGCGACGCCGTCCACGTGGCGCGGGGGAGCACGAACGTCCGCGAGGCGCTGAGGTCGAGGCGGTGGTACGCCGGGAAGCGTCGGTCGTTGCGCCGCCCGCCCACCGGCTCGGGCTCCTCGGCCGTGTCGCACGGCAGCACCTGCCCGGTCCGCGGGTCGACGCAGCGCCTGACGAGGCCGGCCACGATCTCGGTGTACGGCGTCCCGCTCCCGTAGCCGAAGCGCGCCCCCAGCTCCACGCGCGAGCGCATGCGGTACGTCGCGACCGCGTTCAGGCTGTGCCGCCGGTCCTGCGACGCGAAGAAGCGCAGGTCGCCGACCGTGCGCGCCGCCACCGTGAAGGTGTACGCCAGCCAGCCGCTGAAGCTCGCGACCTCGAGCTGCCGCAGGTAGACGTCGGCGCCGTACGAGCGCCCGGTCATCGGGAGGAACTCGTCGCCACGCACGGACTCGTCGTCCGACGCGTTCGGGTCGGAGAGCCGGCCGTAGTCCTTCACGAACCCCTCCGCCCGGACGTAGCGCACGGGCGACAGCCACGCCTCGGCGCCAGTCGTGTAGTGCCGCGCCGTCGCCACCGGGATCTGCTCGTCCGCCGTCACCCAGTAGTCGAACGGCCGCACCGGCACGTCCTCGATCCGCAGCGACTGGATCCACTGCGCGTGACTCGACGCCGCCGCGGTCACCGCGACGTCGGGCGTCACGAAGTACTTGAGCGAGAGCCGCGGCGAGAGGCCGCTCCAGTCGGCCGAGGAGACCCGCTCGAAGCGCACCCCGGGCTGCGCCACCAGGCGACCGCCGCGGAGGCGCCAGACGTCGTCGACGAACCCGGCCACCGCGGTCGGCCGCTCGTTCTGCGACTGGCGCCGGGCGGTGAGCTGCGGCGCGTCCTCGCGGATCTGCACGTGGAAGCGCGAGTACTCGTACCCCGCCGTCACGCGGTGGCCGGTGAACTGCCGCGCCAGCGACCCGCTCAGCCGCCGCTCCACGACGGCGTTGAAGAAGGTGCGCGCCCCCGCGCCCTCCTCGAGCCGCGTCGCGAAGCGCGTCACCGCCGCTCGCTGCGTGAACGCGCTGCGCTCGCCCAGCGGGAGCTGGAGCGTGAGCCCGGCCGCCGTGTTCCCCCACCCCTGCTTCGAGACGGCCGCGAGGTTCACCGTGTCCTGGCTCAGCGTGTACGTCCCCTCCAGCGAGTCGGCGCCGTAGTAGCCGGTCAGCGTCAGGCTCGCCCCGCCGGGGAGCGTGTGGGCGACGTGGGCGTGCGTGTCGTAGAAGTAGTAGGGGAGCAGGCGGTCGGCGATCGCCGGCGCCACGAAGTCGGCGTAGCTGCGGCGGCCGGTCACGTTCCACGAGGTCCGCGCGTCCGGCAGCGCGCCGCCGAGGTTGAGCGTCGCCGCCAGCAGCGACAGCTCGACGTCGCCGTGCACCCCCTCGCGCGCTTCGGCGCGGCTCGCCACGTCGAGCACGCTCGACAGGCGCCCGCCGTAGCTCGCCGGGAACGCGCCCGCGTAGAGGTCCACCGTGCCGACCACCGGCTCCGGGAACGCGCCGAAGAGACCGCCGACGTGGAGCGGGTTGTACAGCGGAATGCCGTCGAGCAGGATCAGGTTCTGGTCGCTCTCTCCGCCGCGCACGTTGTACCCCGCCGAGTAGTCGCTGCGCGCCACGACGCCGGGGAGCAGCTGCACGCTGCGCAGCAGGTCGGCTTCCGCCAGCGCGGGCGCGCGCCGCAGCGCCTCCATGTCGAGCGAGATCGTGCCGACGTTCGGCGCGTCCTCGAACCGCTCGCGCTCGCGCCGCGCCTCGATGCGCACCACACCCAGCGCGAGCGGCGCGGCCTCCATCCGCAGCGTCACCCGCGCCGTGTCGCCCGCCGGCACGGTGATCTCCTGGTCGGCGGCGCGGTAGCCGAGGAGACGCACCCGCACCCGCGCCGCGCCCGCAGGCACGCCGAGGACCCGGAAGCGCCCCCGGTCGTCGGTGGCGGTGCCGCGCGCCGAGCCGCCGGCGTGCGGCACGACGGTCACGCTCGCGCGCGGCAGCGGCCCGCCGCCGTCCGCGGCCAGCACCTCGCCGCGCACGACGCCCAGCGGAACCGGCGCCGCCTGCTGGGCCGCGGCCGCGGTGCCTGACGCGGCGAGCGCGACCAGGGAGAGGCCGAGGGGAAGGAGCCGGGCGCGCGCGTGCGGCGCCGGGCCGGGCGGTGCGGTCACGAGACTCGGGGGATGCCGTTCGGGTGTGCGGGCGGGGACGTCCGGCGGGCGCGACGCGGGGCGACTCGGCTACTGCTTCACGTACTGAAACGTCCCGCCGCTGGTCTGGCGGAGCCCGATGTAGTGCGACTTGTACCGCAGCTGACCGCTCTCGAGCGTCGCGGTGTCGGAGAACGTGTACACCGACCCGTAGTCCCGCGAGCGGCTCATGATCAGCCGCGTCCCCTCCAGCGTGTAGGTGCTGACGAGCGTGTCCACGACGGGTGGCTGCGCGCTGCCGACGCCCTGCGTCGCCAGGATCTCGCGGACGCGCCCGCGGCTCATCCCCTCGATGCGCCCGCCGGTCACCTGCATGCACATGCCGAGGGGGGGGCACCAGAAGGTGTGCGGCAGCGGCTTCCCGTCGACCGCCGTCAGCTCGTACGCGCCGGCGAGCTCCGGCTCCGGCTGCTGGCCGTCCTTGCCGCACGAGACGAGGAGCGCCAGCCCCGCGGCCAGGAGGGGGCGGACGGGGAACGGCAGGAGCTGACGACGCAGGCGCAAAGACCCTCCGGGTCGGAGTGTGGCAGCAGCGTGCTGGGTCGGCCGCCGGATCACGGGGCGGCGTACCGCAGGACGAACGTCCCGTTGTTACCGAGCTCCAGGCGCCGGACGGTGACCGTGAGCTCGCCTGGCGCCACCGACGTGCCGGTGTCCGCGCGGGTGACCTCGCCGATGGTGTGGAGGATGATCAGCGTGTCGCCCCGCTCCTCGTACGCGCAGTCCGACGAGATCGCCAGCGGCGGCGCCGGCTCCCCCGTGATCCTGCTCACCCATCGGAACACGCGCTCCTCCGTCAGCCGGTCGCGGCTCGTGAAGGTGATCGTCCCGCCGACGAGCTGGCGGTCGTTGCGAACCGTCGCGCTCACCTGCACCGGCGGCGGCGCGCCGTTCACCTCGCGCAGCGTGAAGGTGCCCGAGAAGCGCCGCGCCGGCGGCGCGGGCGGATCGCCACCGCACCCCGCGCCCGCGATGATGGCGAGCGCCGCGACGGCGCCGCGAAGCGTTGAAGGCTCGACCGCACGTGCCATCGAGTAGACCGCCTTCGCCCTGGAAGTCGAGGGGGGACGATCGAATATCTCGTCCTGGTGCGCGGCGGAGTCAAGAACGAGCACGAAATACGAGACACGAGATGCTGGCCCTTTGCGTTTCCCCTCTTCGCTGCCGAACTTTCGCGCCCACCCCTTCCCCCCGACATGACCCGCGTCGCCTTTCTGGGCCTCGGCGCGATCGGCGCGCCGATGGCGCGCCATCTCGCCGCCCCGCCATTCGAGCTCACCGTCTGGAACCGCACGGCCGCCAAGGCGGCGGCGTTCGCGACCGCGACCGGCGCGCGCGCCGCGTCCACGCCCGCCGACGCGGCGCGCGGCGCCGAGGTCGTCATCACCTGCCTGCCGACGTCGCGCGAGGTCGAGCAGCTGCTCGACGGGCCGGACGGGCTCCTGGCCGGCCTGGAGCGTGGGGCGCTGTTCGTGGACTGCACCTCCGGCGACCCCGCCGGCTCGCGCCGCGCGGCCCAGCGGCTCGCGGAACGCGACGTGGCGTTCGTCGACGCCCCGGTCAGCGGCGGCGTGACCGGGGCGGAGCGCGGCAAGCTCACCGTCATGTGCGGCGGCGACGCGGCGGTGGTGGAGCGGGCGCGGCCGGTGCTCCAGGCGTTCGGCGAGAAGATCGTGCACTGCGGCCCGGTGGGCGCGGGCGACGCGCTCAAGGCGGTGAACAACGCGCTGCTCGCCGTGCACATCTGGTCGGCGGCCGAGGGGCTGGCGACGCTCCAGCGCGCGGGCGTCGGCGCGGCGGTCGCGCTCGACGTGATCAACGCGTCCAGCGGCCGCTCGAACACGTCGATGAACCTCTTCCCGGAGCGCGTCGTCGGGCGGAAGTTCCCGCGCACCTTCCGGCTCGCCCTCCTCGACAAGGACATGGGGATCGCCGCCGAGGTCGCGCGCGAGGCCCGCGTCCCGTCGCCGCTCTTCCAGCTCGTCGCCGAGCTGTTCCGCGCCGCCCACAACACGTTAGGCGAGGAGGCGGACCACGTCGAGGCGGTGAAGGTGGTCGAGGGGTGGGCGGGGGTGGAGATCCAATGAGGGTCGACCAGATCCGCGCCCACTTCCCGGCGCTCGAGCGCGCGCACGGCGGCCTCCCGGTCGCCTACTTCGACGGGCCGGGCGGGACCCAGGTGCCGCGGGCGGTGGTCGTGGCGATGGCGGACTACCTCTACCACCACAACGCGAACACCCACTGGGCCTACCCGACCAGCGCCGAGACCGACGCGATCATCGACGCCGCGCGGGCGGCGCTCGCGGACCTGCTCGGCGCCGCGCCTGACGAGATCGCGTTCGGCGCCAACATGACGACGCTCACCTTCCACCTGGCGCGCGCCCTGGGGCGCGGCTGGGGGCCGGGGGACGAGGTCGTCGTCACGGAGCTCGACCACCACGCCAACGTGGCCCCGTGGCGCGCGCTGGCGAAGGAGCGCGGCATCACCGTCCGCACCGTCTGCCTCGACCCCGAGACCGGGCAGCTCTACTGGGACCAGCTCGCCCGGGCGCTCTCGCCGCGCACGCGGCTCGTCGCCATCGGCGCCGCGTCCAACGCGCTCGGCACGGTGAGCGACGTCCGCGACGCGGCCCGCGCCGCCCGCGAGGCCGGTGCGCTCACCTTCGTGGACGCCGTGCACTACGCGCCGCACCACCTCGTGGACGTGCGCGACCTGGGCTGCGACTTCCTGGCGTGCTCGGCGTACAAGTTCTACGGCCCGCACATCGGCGTGCTCTACGCCAGGCGCGACCTCATCGACTCGCTCGACGTGCCGAAGCTGGAGCCGGCCCCGGAGGTCGGCCCCGAGCGCCTGGAGACGGGGACGCAGAACCACGAGGGGATGGCTGGCGCCGCCGCCGCGGTGGACTTCCTCGCGTCGCTCGGCGGCGACGGCCGGGAGCCGGGCACGCGCCGCGAGCGGCTGGCGCGCGCGTACGAGATGATGCACCAGCGGCAGCAGGCGCTGGTCGAGCGGCTGTGGGACGGGCTCGGCCGCATCCCGGGCGTCCGCCGCTTCGGCCCGTCGCCTTCCGCGCCGCGCACCGCGACGGTGTCGTTCGTCGTCGAAGGCGTCCCGTCGGAGACGGTCGCCCGCTCGCTCGCCGAGCGCGCGGTGTTCGTGTCGCACGGAGACTTCTACGCCACCACGTGCGTCGGACGGCTCGGGCAGGCGGAGCACGGGCTGGTGAGAGCAGGGTGCGCGATCTACACCTCCGACGAGGAGGTCTCGAGGCTCCTCGCCGGTGTCGAGGAGGTCGCGCGGGGGGCGTGACGACGCACGGCCGGCGGGTGAGTGTCCGAATCTCGCCGCGCGAGCGTCTCCCTTGTAAAGGGCGCCGACGGTCGCCAGTAGTTGAGCGGCCGGTTCCCCGCGCGCGCCCCGTCCCCGACTCACACCCGACCACGTGCCCCGCAAGCACCTCGACGAGGCCACCCTGACCGCGCTGCTGGACGGAGAGCTGCGCGGCCTCGCGCGCCTCTCGGCCTCGCTGCATCTGCGCCGCTGTGCACGCTGCCGCGCCGCGCTCGACGCCGAACGCGCGCTGGACCTGCGGGCGCGCGCGCTGCTCGCCAGGCTCCCGCGGCGCGCGCGCGCGCTGCTCGCCGCGCTCTGCTGCGTCGCGCTCGGCGGGGTCGCCGCGCGCGCGCAGCAGTCGGCGCCCCGGACGCCTGGCGACAGCGCGCGCGCCGACTCGGCGAGGGCGCAGCGCATCGCCGGCCAGGTGATCACCGGGACGCGCCTCACCGCGTCGGCCGACGAGCGCACGCCGGTGCAGGTGGACGTCGTGACGCTGCGCGCCGCGCCGCGCGGGCCGGCGGCGGTGGCGGACGCGGTCGCGCGCCTGCCTGGCGTGAGCATGTTCGACGACCAGGGGACGCGCGCGCAGCCGACGATCAACGTGCGCGGCTTCACCGCCTCGCCGGTCGTCGGCGTGCCGCAGGGGCTCAGCGTCTTTCTGGACGGAGTGCGCGTGAACGAGCCGGACGCGCAGCAGGTGAACTTCGACCTCATCCCGGTGGAGGCGGTCGAGCACGCGGAGCTGCTGCGCGGGCCGTCGGCGCTCTTCGGCAAGAACACGCTGGCGGGCGCGCTCAACCTGGTCACCGCGCGCGGCGAGGCCACGCCGCGGCTCGACGCCGAGGCCGAGGCCGGGCCCTTCGGCTACCGCGCCCTGCGCGGCATCGCCTCGGGCGCGCGGCGGGGCTTCGACGGCTACCTGCTGGCGCGCGCCTCGACCGAGGACGGCTGGCGCGAGGAGACCGGCGCCGTCACGCGCATTCTGTTCGCGAACGTCGGCCGGCGGAACGAGGCCGACGGGCGCGACCTCGCGCTCACGCTGCTCTGGGCCCGCGACTCGATCATGCAGGCAGGCTCGCTCCCCGAGAGCTTCCTCGCCGCCGACCGCCGCGACAACTACACCGGCGGCGACTTCTTCCGCCCGCACCTGCTGCACGCCGCGCTGCGCGGCCGCCGCCCCGCGCTCGGCGGCGAGTTGCGCGGCAACCTCTTCGCGCGCCGCAACGCCAGCGAGCAGTTCAACGTCAACGTCGACGACCCCAGCACGCGTGCGCGCATCCGCACGCTCGCCGCCGGCGGCACCGCCGAGCTCACCGTCCCGACGCGCGTCACCGGGCGCGCCCTCGCGCTGACGGTGGGCGGCGAGTACACGCGCAACGCGGTGCGCTACCGGATCTACCAGGAGGCGAACGCGGACGGCCAGGCGCCCGACCCCGCCGAGTGCGAGACCGTCGGCGCCGGCGGCGGCGTGGGGCTGTGCGAGAACGCGCGGGTGAACGAGGACGACGCCGCGCTCTACGCGCAGGGCGTGCTCTCGCTCGGGCCCGCGCTCTCCCTCACCGCCGCCTTACGAGCCGACTACGTGCGCGTGCCGTTCGAGGACCTGCGCGAGGCGGAGAACGGCGCCACGAGCACCTTCCGCCGGGTGTCGCCGCGGGCGGGGCTCAACTACCGGCTGGGCGACGACGTGCGCGGCTACGTGGCCGGGAGCGGCGGCTTCCGCGCCCCGGCGGCGCTCGAGCTGGCCTGCGCCGACGAGGCCGACCCCTGCCCGCTCCCCTTCGCCCTCGGCGACGACCCGCCGCTGCGGCCGGTGACGGTGTGGGACGCCGAGACCGGCATCGACTGGGAGCCGCGCGACGGGACGAGCCTCGACGTGGTCGCGTTCGACAGCGAGGTGCGGAACGAGATCGTCTACATCGCCGCCGACAACCCGACGCAGGGCTTCTTCGCCAACGTCCCGCGCAGCCGGCGCGCCGGGGTCGAGGCGTCGGCCGCGCTGGAGCTCACGCGCGGAGTGCGGGCGTTCGCGTCGTACGCCCTCGTGCGCGCGACCTACCAGAGCACCGTTCTCCTCGCCTCGGCGCGCGAGGACGCCGGCCCCGCCGAGCCGGGCGACCGCTTCCCACTCTCGCCGCTGCATCGCGCCACCGCCGGCGTCGGCCTGACGCGGCTGGTGCGCGGGTCGCTGCTGATCGACGGCGAGCTCTCGGCGTCGGCCGCCTCGGGCCAGTACCTCCGCGGCGACGAGGCGAACGAGGCGGACCGACTCCCCGGCTTCGTCGTCGCCAACCTGCGGCTGTCCGCCGAGTGGCGCCACCTCACCCTGGCCGCGCACGCCACGAACCTCTTCGACCGCCGCTACGCCACCTTCGGCATCTACGGCGTGAACGCGCTGAACCCCGACCGGACGCCGCGCGCGGAAGCGGTGGAGCGCTTCCTGACGCCCGCGTACCCCAGGACGGTGACGGTGACGGTAGGGGTCAAACGATAGGGACGGGGGATGGGGGACGGGGGACGAGCTGCCAAGGTCTCCGGCAGTTCATCCCCCGTCCCCCGTCCCGTGTTACTTGGTCGCCGCGACCGACTGTCCCTTCGGCGTCCACGCCTTCTTCCGCGACTCCATCGTCTTCTCGAGGCCCGGCAGGAAGAGCTCGTACTTCGAGCCCGGGTGCCAGAGGACCCAGCCGTCGTAGCCGGCGTCGTAGATCGCGCGCTTCTGCTCCTCGATCTCCTTCGGGCCGTAGGGCGGCTGGCCGAGGGTGAAGGCCTGGATCCACGGGCGCACGTGCTCGCCCTTCATGCCCAGCTTGTCGTCACGCTCGTGCGCCTTGGCGATCGCCGCGTACATGATCTTGTACGGCTCGGCGTTAGGCCGGGCGACGCCGAACGAGCCGCGCGGGTAGTGCGACGGGTAGGTCATCGGCAGGATCACGTCCGTCACCGGCGACAGCACCTCCCAGTGCTGCGCGATCTCGAGCGGGCCGTTGACCGTCGTCACGAGGCCGAACACGTCGGCGGTCGACCGCACGCCCAGCTTGTCCAGCCGCGCGTTCGCCGCCTTCAGGAACTCCGCCAGCACCTGCGGCTTCGAGACGCCCTTCGTGTCGCCGTACATCTGCTGCGGCAGGCTCTTGAACGGCTCCGGGAAGCGGATGTAGTCGAACTGGATCTCCTGGAACCCGGCTCGCGCGGCCTCCTCGGCCACGCGCAGGTTGTACTCCCAGATCCGCTGGTCGTACGGATTGACCCAGGCGTTCCCCTTGTGGTCCATCCAGGGCCCGCCGGCCGGCGTCCGGATGATCATCTCCGGATTCATCTCGGCCGCCACCGGGTCCTTGAACACCACGACGCGCGCGATCGAGACGATGCCGTGCGCCTTCAGCGTGTCCAGCAGCCCCTTCGGGTCGCGGATCACGCCGTACTTGCCGGCGTTCTTCTGGAGCATCGGGTCCTGCGA
>DATFPD010000469.1:0-2342 GCA_035265005.1 Gemmatimonadaceae bacterium
AGACCGGCGGCGGCTTCGGCGGGAAGGAGGAGTTCCCGAGCGTGATCGCCGGCCACGCGGCGCTGCTCGCGCTCAAGGCCGGCCGCCCGGTGAAGCTGGTCTACGACCGGGGCGAGGACATGCTGGCGACGACCAAGCGCCACCCGTCCATCGTCAGGCACCGCACCGGCGTGACCCGCGACGGCCGCCTGACGGCGATGGAGGTGGAGGTCGTGATGGACGGCGGCGCGTACGTGACGCTGAGCCCGGTCGTCCTCTCGCGCGGCGCCATCCACGCCGCGGGCCCCTACTTCTGCGAGCACACGCGGATCGACGCGCGGTCGATGTTCACCAACACCCCGCCCAACGGCGCCTTCCGCGGCTTCGGCGCGCCGCAGACGCAGTTCGCGGTCGAGGTGCACATGGAGCGGATCGCCGAGGCGCTGGGGATGGACCCGGTGGCGCTGCGCGAGAAGAACGCGCTCCGCGAGGGGGACACGACCGCCACCGGCCAGGTGCTGCGCGCCGACTGCTCGGCGCACGAGGTGCTGCGCGAGGCGGTGCGGCGGTCGGACTTCCACCGCAAGCGCAAGCGCTACGCGGGCACGAACCGCGGGATCGGGCTCGCGCTCTTCTACCACGGCTCGGGGTTCACGGGGAGCGGGGAGCTCAAGCTCGGCTCGCTGGCGACGCTGGAGCTGACCGAGCGCGGGGTCCGGCTGCTCGTGTCGAGCACCGAGATCGGGCAGGGGACGCGCACGATGCACGCGCAGATCGTGGCCGACGCGCTCGGCATCCCGTACGAGGACGTGGAGGTCCCGTACCCGGACACGGCGGTCGTCCCCGACAGCGGCCCCACGGTGGCCTCGCGCACCTGCATGGTGGTGGGGCGCATCCTCCAGCACTGCGCCGAGGAGATGCGCGCCCGGCTCGGCAGCCTGACGCCGGCCGAGTACATGCGCGCGCACGGCCCGCTGGCGGTGACGCGGCGCTACGAGCCGCCGGGGTGGATCCGCTGGGACGAGGTGCGCTACCGCGGCGACGCCTACGCCACCTTCGCCTGGGGCTGCGACGTGGCCGAGGTGGAGATGGACCCGGACACCTACGAGGTGCGCCCGCTCCGGCTGACCGCGGTGCAGGAGATCGGGAAGGCGATTCACCCGGCGCTCGCCCGCGGGCAGATCGAGGGCGGGACGGCGCAGGGGCTGGGGTTCGCGCTGCTGGAGCAGGTGGTGATGCGCGGCGGCGGGATGGCGAACGCGCAGCTCACCAACTACACGATCCCGACGACGCTCGACACGCCGGCGATGGACGTGGCGATCGTCGAGAACCCGTACCCCGAGGGGCCGTTCGGCGCCAAGGGGCTGGGGGAGCTGCCCATCGATGGCCCGGCGCCGGCGGTGGTGAACGCGATCCGCTCGTTAGGTATCGACGCGCGCGAGGTCCCGGCGACGCCGGAGGTGGTGATGCTGGCGGCGCGGGGCGCGCGGGCCGAGGCGGAGCGGCTGGCCCACGCGTACGCGTACGGGGCCCCGCCCGCGGCGCGCGACCCCGCTCAGGCGGCGCCGGTGCGCGAGGGGGAGGAGACGCGGGGCCGCGACGACGACGCGACGGCCGCCCGCATGGGCGCCGGGGGCTGACCGCCGGTGCAATTCACGCTCAACGGCCGCCCGGCCGACGTCGACGCGCACCCGATGCGCCGCCTGCTGGACGTGCTGCGCGAGGAGTGCGCCCTCACCGGCACCAAGGAGGGGTGCGGGGAGGGGGAGTGCGGCGCCTGCACGGTGCTGGTGAACGGCGACCCGGTGTGCGCCTGCCTGGTGCCGTTCGCGCAGGTGGCGGGCGCCGAGGTGGTGACGATCGAGGGGCTGGGCGACGACCACCCGCTCCAGCACGCGTTCATGGACGAGGTGGGCGCGCAGTGCGGGATCTGCACCCCCGGCATGATCATGGCCGCCCTCTCGTTAGGGCCGAACCCGTCGCTCGGCCGGGTCAAGGTCGCCCTCGCCGGCAACCTCTGCCGCTGCACCGGCTACGAGGCCATTTACCGGGCCATTCGCGCCGCGGCCGGAAAGGCAGGACACGGATGAACACGGACGTGTACGTCCTTTCTCGACTCGAGCAAGATGCGTAGCGGCGTCTCGCACCTCGAGCTCCGCACGCCGCGGTCGGTGGACGAGGCGCTGCGCGTCCTGCGCGACGAGGCGGGGGTCGTGCCGATCGCGGGGGCGACCGACCTGTACGTGGGGCTCAACTTCGGCACCCTGCAGGCGACGCGCTTCCTGGACATCTGGGGGCTCTCGCCGCTGCGGCGGATCGTCCGACGCGACGACGGCACGCTCTCGGTCGGCGCGCTCGCGACG
>DATFPD010000470.1:0-3614 GCA_035265005.1 Gemmatimonadaceae bacterium
GTGCGCGCCGCGATGGGGCCGCACGACCGCCTGCTGCTCGGCGTGGACGTCCGCCGCGACCGCGGGCAGCTCGAGGCGGCGTACAACGACGTGGGCGGGGTGCTGGCGGCGTACCACGAGCGGGCGCTGGCGGCGCTCAACCGCGAGCTCGGCACCGACTTCGACCCGGCGCGCTTCCACTACCGCGCGGTCTACGACGAGGAGAACCGGCGCGTCGAGATGCACCTGGTGGCGAGCGGCGCCGTGCAGGCGACGGTGCCCGGCCTCGGCGTGCTGGCGTTCCGCAGGGGCGACTCGATCCGCGCCGCGGTCCATTGCGTGTACGACCGCGGGCGCGTGACGGCGATGATGGATGGCGTCGGGCTGCGGCTCGCCGGGTGGGCCGCCGACGAGGGCGGCACGTTCGCGATCGCCCTGGCCGCGCCGGCGGTGGGAGCGTAGCGCCGTGCCGGCCGCGCCGCTCGCCCTCGCCCACGGGCTCTCCCACGGGGCCACGCTGGTCGGCCTGGCCGGCTGCCTGACCGTGCTCGTGCTTGACACCCTGTTCGTCCGTCCCAACCTTCGAGCGGCCGTGTCCTCGACAGCGTTCTCTCTCTCCGATTCGCGCAGGCCCATGCCCGACACGCACGACGCTCCGCCGGGCGCCGCGCCGCCGCGCACCGACGCCTCGCTCGCCCTCACGCCCGGCGGATTCCAGCCGCTGCTGGCGGCGGTGCTGCCGCCGGCCTACGGCTACGCGCTCCGCCTGACGAGAAACCGCGCCGACGCCGAGGACCTGGTGCAGGAGGCGGCGCTGCGGGCGTTCCGCGCGGCGGGGACGTTCGAGCCCGGCACCAACTTCAAGGCGTGGTTCTTCCGGATCCTCGTCCGCTGCTTCTGGGCGAAGCACCGCCACGCGCAGCGCCGGCCGTCCACGGTCGACTTCGACGACACGCCGGACCTCTACCTCTACGCCCGCTCGGCCGAGCACGGGCTCCAGTACCAGGGGGAGGACCCGGCGGGGACGCTGATCGAGCGGCTCGGCGCCGAGCGGGTGGCGGACGCGATCGCGCAGCTCCCGGAGGAGTACGGGACGGTCTGCACGCTCTACTTCATGGAGGACTTCGCCTACCAGGAGATCGCGGAGGTCCTCGGCTGTCCCGTGGGGACGGTGCGCTCACGACTACATCGAGGCAGGAAGATGCTGCAGAAGGCACTGTGGAGCGTGGCCGAGGAGGCCGGGATCGTCGGCGAGCTGGCGAACCGCGACGGCGACGCCCGGGAGGCACGGCCATGACCCCCCTCAGCCGCTTCACCTGCGAGGAGGCCTTCCGCCGGCTCGACGACTACCTCGACCGCGAGCTGAGCCCGGAGGAGATGGAGATGGTGCGCGAGCACCTGGAGATCTGCGCCGGGTGCGCGAGCGAGTTCAACTTCGAGGCGAGCGTGCTCCACGGCGTGCGCGAGAAGCTGCGCCAGATCGACATCCCCGCGGGCCTCGAGGCCCGCATCGCGGCGCTGCTCGAAGCCGAGGCGGGCGGAGGCGAAAAGCTTACCACGGATGAACGCGGACAGGAGCACGGATGAAGTTCATCCGTGCTCCTGTCCGCGTTCATCCGTGGTAAGCAGTTCCCGCAGCGCCGCGATCTCGCCCGGCCGCACGCCGAGGTGCTCCAGCAGCTCGTCCGGCAGCCCGGCGATCGAGTCGCGCAGCGTCTGCACGTCCACCGACGACGCGTCGCCGTGGCGGATCGACGTTAGGCCCGTGGCGCGGTGGAGGCCGGTGCAGCGGGCGAGGGACGTCTTCGACCAGATCGACTCGCTGAGGTCGGCCCCCGCGAGGCGCGCCCCGTTGAGCGCGGCGACCGAGAGGTCGGCGCCGCGGAGGTCGGCGCCCTCCAGGTTCGCACCCACGAGCATCGCGCCGACGAGCGAGGCGTAGGGCAGGCGGGCGCCGGCGAGGTTGGCGAAGCCCAGGTTGGCGTCCGTGAGCTGGGCGCCGCTCAGGTCGGCGCCGGCCAGGTTGCAGTGCGTGAGGTCGGCGCGGTGCAGGTTGGCGTCGGCGAAGATGGCGCCGGCGAGGTTCGAGTTCTTGATCGTCACCCGCGTCATGTCGGCGCCGCGGAAGTCGGTGCCCACCGCGCCGGCCGTCTTCTTGTTCACCGCCTGCAGCCGCGCGTCGCCGAGGGCGGCGTGGCTGAAGTCGGCGCCGGCCACGTTCGCGAGCGTGATGTCGGCGCCGGCGAGCTGCGCGCCGGCGAACGAGGCGCCGCGGAGGTCGGCGTTGCACAGGTCGGCCCCGCGCAGGTCCGCGCCCCGCAGGTCGGCCCCCGGCAGGTCGGCGTAGAGGAGCACCGAGCGAGCGAGTGGCGCACCGGCGAGCGTGCTCGCGTCCATCTCCAGCAGCGTGGCGCCGCTGTCCCGGCGTCGGACCACGATCATGGGGGGCTCGGAGAGAAGATGGGTGCTATTGTAGGGTTGGCGGCACGGTGGCGTAAGTGCGAGTCATCGGTCGTCCGTTACGGCAGTTGCCAGTCGTCAGTGGACGTTCTCAGTTGTGAGTAGCCCTCGGCGTCCCGGATGCTCGGCGCTTCTGGCAACTCACGACTTCAACTGACAACTGGCAACTGTTCGTTCAAATTCATCCCCCATTTCGGCCGAATGAAGATCGCCATCCTCGGCGCCGGCGGCGTCGGCGGGTACTACGGTGGGACGCTGGCGCGCGCCGGCCACGAGGTGCGCGTGCTGGCGCGCGGCGCCAACCTCGACGCCCTGCGTCGGGGCGGGATCGAGGTGCGGGCGCCTGACGAGGAGCCGTGGCGCGTCCCGGTCGCGGCCGCGGGGAACGTGGGCGCGCTCGGCGAGGTGGACGCCGCCGTCGTCTCGGTGAAGTCGTACTCGCTGGAGTCGGTGGCGCCGGCCGCGCGGGCGCTGGCCGCGCGCGGGGCGGCCGTGCTGCCGCTGCTCAACGGCGTCGAGACCACCGAGCGGCTCGAGGCGCTGGGCGTACCGCGCGCGAATCTGCTCGGCGGCGTCACGTACATCAGCGCGGTGCGGGTGTCGCCCGGCGTGTTCGAGCGCCGCACGCCGCTCCAGCGCGTGCAGGTGGGGGAGCTCGGCGGCGGCGGCTCACCCCGCGCCGAGCGGATCGCGGCGGCGTTCCGCGACGCGGGCGCCGAGGCGACCGTCGAGCGCGACATCGCGCTCGCGCTCTGGCGGAAGTTCGTCTACCTGGCGAGTCTGGCCGCCGTGTGCGGGCTCGCGCGCTCGCCGATCGGCCCGCTGCGCGAGCGCGCGCTGGGCCGGCGTCTGATCGAGCGGGCGGTGCGCGAAGCCGTCGCCGTCGGCCGCGCGCGCGGCGTCGCGATCCCGGCCGGCGAGGAGTCGCGCGTCCTCGAGCTGGTCGCGTCGCTCCCGCCGGGGATGAAGCCGAGCTTCCTGCTGGACCTGGAGGCCGGCGGCCCCACCGAGATCGACGTCCTGAGCGGCGCGATCGCGCGGTTCGCCGAGGCCGCGGGGTTGACCACCCCGGTGCACGACACGGCGGCGGCGGCGTTGGGGGCGGGATGACGGGATGACGGGATGCGGGATGCGGGATGCGCGGGGGTGGTGACATTCGCGGCGGGACGGTTCGT
>DATFPD010000471.1:0-17705 GCA_035265005.1 Gemmatimonadaceae bacterium
GTGGACAGGATGCAGAGCCGCTCGGGACGCGTCCCGAGCGGCTCTGCATCCTGTCCACCATCCTGTCCATCCCGTGCATCCTGTCAAAGCTCTTGCCGCTGCCGTTCTCACATCTCGATCCGCTGCTGCCCCGCCCGCAGCGGCACCCGCCGCCCGCCCCACTCGAACGTCCCCGTCACCCCCGCGGGCAGCGTCACCTCGCCGCGGACCCCGCTCGCCCCCACGCGCTCCAGCCTGACGTCGATGTCCCCGCGCGGGTGCGGCACGCGCCCCTCGGCGCGGCGGAGCGGGCCCAGCGCCGGCGCCACCCGCACCGTCCGGAACCCGGCGCTGGCGGGCCTGACGCCGAGCACCGTCGCCAGCAGGCCGTAGTTGGGGTGGGCGCTCCAGGCGTGCGAGTCGGAGCGCGTCGGCTCCGGCGTCTCCGGCGTCGTGGTCAGCCCTAACGCGAGCATCCCGCGCCACGGCGCCAGCCGCTCCACGTAGCGGTCGGCGAGGCCGGCCTCCCGCAGCGCCTCGAACACGTAGTAGCTGAAGTAGTAGCTGGCGGGGACGAGCGTCGTGTCGGAGAGCACGCGCTCCATCAGCGCGCGCCGCTCCGCGGCCGGCACGGCGCCGGCCAGGACGGCCATCACGTTCGTCTGCTGGCTGTAGAGGGCCGAGTCCGGCGCGTCGCGGAAGAGCCGGAGCCGCGCGTCCCACGAGCGCGCCCGCACCGCCGCGCACAGCGAGTCGGCGAGCGCCCGGTCCCGCGCGCCCTCGGCCGGCTGCCCCAGCGCGGCCTCCATCTCCGCGGCGCGCCGCAGTGCGTACGCCAGCTGGAGCGTCACCGTCACCGAGTGGCCGCCCTCGGCGCCGGGCGGGACGCCGCGCTGCCAGCCGTGACGCTCGTCGCTCGTCCAGTCGACGAAGTTCCACCACGGCACGGGGCCCAGCATGCCGGTGGAGTCCACGTGCCGCCCGTACCAGGCGAGCACGCCGCGCACGCCCGGGAGCATGCGCCGCACGAACGCCGGGTCGTCGCGGTGCATCCAGTAGTCGTGCACCATCGCGACGTAGACCAGCGAGAAGGGCGGGATGTACTGCGCCAGCGCCGACGGGTAGCGGCTGGCGGTGATCCCCTCCGGGATGCGCGACGCGTCGAAGTGCTCGATCGCCTGACGCGCCAGCCGGTCGTCGCCGCTCACGTAGAGCGAGATCAGCGCCTGGATGCGCGTGTCGCCGACGTACTGGAGCTGCTCGTAGTACGGCGTGTCGAAGTACGTCTCCCAGGCGTCGAGGCGCGCCCCGCGCCAGTTCATCGCCCACATGTCCGCCAGCCAGGGCAGGTCGCTGGCGAAGCGCGCGCGCTCCCGGAGCGGATAACCCGTGAAGATGCCGTACAGGTCATGAATGCGGAGCGGCTCGTCCGCCGTCTGCACCGCGAGCTGTACGTAGCGGTACGTGCGGAACCAGAGCGTCTGGAAGCGCCGACGCGTGCCGCCGCCGGGCCGGATGATGTCGCGGACGCCGCGGATCTCCTTCCCCTCGATCTCGCCGCGGTTCCCCTTCCGGCCGGCGGAGTCGAAGAGCGCTTCCGCGTAGGTGAGCGTCACCGTGCTCCCCGCGCCGCCGCTCGTCTCCAGCACCGGGTACGCGTTCGTCAGATGCGACTGGTCCAGCAGCAGCACGGCCGTGGTGCGCGCGGGGACGACCAGGCCTGCACTGAGCGGAGCGAACGTGCCTGCACTGAGCGGAGCGAGCGTGCCTGCACTGAGCGGAGCGAACGTGTCGCCCGTGCCGCGGAGGAAGCCGCTGTCCGCCCGCGCGCCCTGGGGCAGCCCGTGCGCGCGGCGCACGGCGGCGAAGCGAACCGGCGCCTCCTCCATCGGCGGGATGGTGCGGGGCACGAGCTGCCACGGCACGTCGGGCGTGCCGTACTCGGCGACGCCGTAGAGCTGGATGCGGCCGACGGTGCCGGCGGCGACCCACCCGCGCGCCGAGTCCTCCGCCAGCTCCCACCCCCACGGGTAGCGCGCGCCGTCCACCTGCTCGCCGGGCGGCGCGGCGTAGTACTGGTAGCGGAGGTCCTCGCGCGCCCGCACCGGCAGCGGCTGGTACGCCTCGTCAGGCAGCACCCGCCACTCGGGGCCGGTGTTGGCGGCGGCCTCCCGCTCGCCGTCGCCCTGGAGCAGGAACGCGGTGCGGCCGCTGAACTGCGCGACCGGGCGGTGCGGCCCCCAGTTCCACACCACGGCGGCGACCACGTTGCGGCCGGCCCGCAGGTACGGCGCCAGCTCCACCGTCTCGTAGCGCCAGTGCGTCAGGTCCGACCGCTGCGGGCCCGACGAGACCTGCCGCCCGTTGACGAAGAGCCGGTAGCGGTTGTCCGCCGAGACGTGGACGACGAAGCGGTCGGGGCGCGCCGCGAGATCCAGGGTGCGGCGGAAGTGGAAGACGCCGTACGCGTCCGGCGGCGCCGTGGGATGCGCGATCCAGCTCGCCGCCGGCGCGCCGCCGAACACGCGCGGCGCCCCGGTGTCCTGCGCGAGGGTAACCTCACTCGCGAACGGGGAAAGCAGGAGTGCGAGCAGGCTCCAGCAAAAACAGGACACGGATGAACACGGATAGGGGCGCGGATGAACGCGGACACTGCCTGACGGGAAGTATCCGCGTTCATCCGTGCCCCTATCCGTGTTCATCCGTGTCCTGCTCTCTTGGAGTCAGACGGACAGCAGATCTCGGACTCGCTGCTCGATGACGTCCGCGCTCGGCAGCACCGCGTTCATGAGTACCGGGTGGTACGGCATCGGCACGTCCTCCACCGCCAGCCGGTCCACCGGCGCGTCCAGGAACCAGAAGGCCTCCTTCGCCACCGTGGCCGCGATCTCGGCGCCGAAGCCGGCGGTGATCGTGTCCTCGTGGACGACGAGCACGCGCCCCGTCTTCCGCGCCGACTCGAGCACCCGCTCGCGGTCCCACGGCGCCACCGTGCGCAGGTCGAGCAGCTCGACCACGCCGTCGCCCAGCCGCTCGGCGGCCTCGGCGCAGCGGTGGACCATCGCGCCCCACGTCACCACGGTAATGTCGCGCCCCTCGCGCAGCACCGCCGCGCGGCCGAACGGGAGCACGTAGTCGTCCCCCGGGTAGCGCGCGCTGCCGTCCGAGGTCATGAGCAGCGAGCGGTGCTCGAAGAAGATCGTCGGGTTGCGGCCGCGCATCGCGGCGCGCAGGAGCCCCACCGCGTCGGCGGCGTTCGACGGGTAGGCCACCTGCCACCCCAGCGCGTGCGCGAACACGACCTCGCCCGACAGCGAGTGCCAGGGGTCGCCCACGTCCTTGCCGAAGCCGCCCGGCATCCGCACGACGATCGGCGCGGCGAAGCGGTTGGCGGTGCGCCAGCGCATCGTGCCGCAGTTGTTGAGCTGCTCGGTGGCCGGGTCGGCGTACTTGCGGAACTGGATCTCGGCCACCGGCATCAGCCCGGCGATCGCCATCCCCACCGCGCGCCCGACGATCCCCTCCTCGGAGAGGCTGGTGTCGAACACCCGCCGGTCGCCGAACTGCTTCTGGAGCCCCTCGGTCACCAGGTGCACGCCGCCCTTGCGCCCCACGTCCTCGCCGAAGACCAGCGCCTTCGGGTTGCGCTGGAGCTCCGAGCGCAGCGTACGCCTGACGGCTTCGGCGAAGCGGACGGGCTCGCCGCCGCCGGCCGGCACGTCGCTCCCGCCGAGCGCGGCGATCTCGGCCTCGGAGAGCCCGCCCACCGCGTCGGGCTCGCCCGCGGCGGGGCGCTGCTCGGCGTAGATGAAGCGCTTGACCCGCGCCGGGTCGGGGGCCGGGCGGCGGCGGGCCGCGTCGAGCCCCGCGCCCACGTCGCGCTCGACCTCGCGCTCCAGCGCCGCCCACTCGGCCTCGGACAGCTGCGCCGGGACGAGGTGCCGGCGCAGCCGCGGCAGCGGGTCGCGCGCCGCGTCGGCGGCGATCTCCTGGTCGGTGCGGTAGCCCTTCTGGTTGTCGGGGCCCGAGTGGCTGCACAGGCGCGGCACGGTGAGGTGCACGAGCGCGGGCCCGCCGCCGCCGCGCACGTGGCTCGCGGCCTCCGCCAGCAGTCGCGCCGTCCCCGCCGGGTCGCAGCCGTCGCCGTCCAGCACCAGCAGCTTCGCGAACGAGGCCAGGTTGCGGGCGATGTTCCCGCCGGGCGTCTGCATCTCGCCGCGCACCGAGATCCCGAGCCCGTTGTCCTCGACGTAGAACAGCATCGGGAGGCTCAGCGTCGTCGCCATCGTGAGCGACGCCCAGAATCCGTTCGTCGCCACCGACGCCTCGCCGCCGAGCACCAGCGCCATGCAGCCGTCGTAGCTCGCGTCGCCGAGCACGTCGCGGTGGTAGGTGATGGCCTGCGCCCACCCCGCGGCCGGCGTGTACTGCGACCCCACGTCGCCGCTCATCGGCAGGACCACCGGCCCGCCGCGGTTCGGCATGTTGCAGACGACGCCGATGTCCCGCCCGTCGCTGAACCCGCCGGCGCGCCCGAGCGGGCTCGCCAGCGCGTCCTCGATCGACAGCCCGAGCGAGAGGAGCAGCGGCCGCGAGCGGTAGTACGCGCTCACGCCGTCGTGCTCGCGGTCCACCAGCGCGCCCAGGATGGCCTGGGCGACGTCGTGCCCGCGCGCCGAGAACTGGTAGAGCACCACGTGCTCGCGCGGCACGGTCGCGCGGTTGCGGTTCGTGGCCTCCTCCACGTCGTCGAGCGCGCGCGAGACGAGCGCATGGTAGGCGATGCGGCGCCAGTCGAAGCGGGCGTCCACTCCGCCGGCGGCCGCCGCGGTCCTGGCTGGTGACTTTTCGCGCGTTCGTGTGGCCATGCTCGTCGCCGTGCTCGCTGTAGCGTCGTCCCGGTCAGCCTGCACTCTCTGCACTCTCCGGGGCGAAATCTAACCGCGCGGGGGGACCGACCGGGACGCCCACCGGCGGAATGCACGCGGCCCGGCCACCGCGAGTGGGTGGCCGGGCCGCGTGGGTGCGCGCGTCAGGCGCGCGCCGGCGGAGCGTTAGAACGAGGTGTCCAGCAGCGTGCCGCCGTCGAGGGAGGTGCTCGTCTCGGTCGTGCGGCCGAGTTGGACCATGTAGCCGGAGAAGTGCTTGATCCGGCGGTAGAGGTAGCCCACGCTGCCGGAGACGACGTAGCTCGTCTTCACCGAGGGGTCGGCGATCGACTCGTCCACGCAGGTGAAGGTGGCATCGTCGCACCAGATGATCGGCAGGACGTTGGTGATCGACGCCGTCGAGTCGAAGAGCGCCAGCGCGACGCCCGTATTCCTGGTGGTTACGAAGCGCAGCGACGGCTCGAACACCACCACCGGATGCCCCCGCAGGTCCTTCCAGCTGTAGGCCGTGATCGTCACCGCCGTGTCCACCGCCGTGCACGGGGCGTCCCACGTTCCGACCCCGTAGGTGGAGGACGGCGCACAGATGGAGCGCGCCGGGAAGTTCACGAACCCGTTCGAGAAGTTGAAGGTCGCATCCTTCCTCGGGTTCACCTTGATGGTGGCCACGCTCACGATCGCGTCGCCGGACCCGAGCTGGCCCGTGGTGAGCGCGAGCCGCGGGCCGCCAGCGTTGGTCGTGGACGTCCGCGGACCCACGGCGCCGTCGCTGCACGCCGCGGCGGTCGCGATCAGAATCGAAAGCGCCGACAGCATTGTCCGGCGCGAAAATATCTTCGTCAGCATAAGGCTCCTGGTCGGCTCGACCGGGTTTTGTAGCGTCGAGCCCCGACCAGGGGTCGACTCGACCAGGAGGTAAAGCAATGCCAGTGCCAGTGATAAGCCTTTACTAATCAATATCTTGCGGATCGCGACGATGGGACGCTTCGACCGATTTGGACAGCGTTTCCGGTCAATCTGACGCCTCCCCTGTTATGTTCCGCACCGCGTTTCGCACCGCGTTTCGCACCCCGCTGGCGCCAGCATCGTCTTCCTCAGCCCACCCTCCATGGCCTACCAATACATCCTCGTCGAGCCGGCGCAGGGCGTCGCGCGGATCACCCTGAATCGGCCGGACGTCCTCAACAGCTTCAACGGCGAGATGGCGCGCGAGCTCCAGGACGCGCTGCGCGCGGCGGCGGGCGACGACGCGGTGCGGGCGCTGCTGCTCACCGGCGCCGGACGCGCCTTCTGCGCGGGGCAGGACCTGGCCGAGGTGAAGCTGGGCGAGGCGATGCCCGACCTGGGCGACACGGTGCGGGAGCGCTACAACCCGATCATCCGCGCGCTCCGCTCGCTGGAGAAGCCGGTGGTCTGCGCGGTCAACGGCGTCGCGGCCGGCGCGGGAGCGAACCTCGCCCTCGCCTGCGACATCGTCCTCGCCGCCGACTCGGCGACGTTCATCCAGTCGTTCTCGAAGATCGGCCTGGTCCCGGACAGCGGCGGCACCTACTTCCTCCCCCGCCTCGTCGGCATGGCGCGCGCGACGGCGCTGACGATGCTCGGCGACAAGGTCACCGCCGAGCAGGCGCTGGCGATGGGGATGGTCTACCAGACGTACCCGGTTGCGGCGCTCGCCGACGCGGCCTTCGCGCTCGCGGCCACGCTCGCGACGCAGCCGACGCGAAGCTTCGGCCTGATCAAGCGGGCGCTCAACGCCTCACTCGGCAACACGCTCGAGGCGCAGCTCGTGGTCGAGGAGCAGACGCAGCGCGAGGCGGGACGGACGGAGGATTTCAAGGAGGGGGTGCGGGCGTTTCTGGAGAAGCGGAAGCCGAGGTTCGTGGGGAAATGATTCCCCGAGAGCGGGAGCGGGAGCGAGCGAGAGTTGTCATGCCGCGCGAGGGCGCGCGGCCGCGCGCCCCGTCATCCTGAGCGAGGGCGCGCAGTCGTGCGCCCGGTCATCCTGAGCGAGGGCGCGCAGCGCCCGAGTCGAAGGATCTACGCTGGTTCGTCTCGACCCGGCCCCCGCGAAGGTACGCGTCATGGTGTCCGACTCGGCCAGTCTGCGGCGAGGTCGAGCCAGCCGGAGTTGACGGCTTCGATGAGCTGGAGCTTCTTCTCGCGCGTCCAACCCTTGAGCTGCTTCTCTCTGGCGATCGCCGCGTGGACGTCGCCGGTGACTTCGAAGTAGACGAGCTGCGTAATTCGATACCTCTTCGTGAAGCTCTGGGCGAAGGTGCCTGCCCTGTGCTGTTCGACGCGCCGGTGCAGGTCGCGAGTAATGCCGATGTAGAGCCTGCGCGAGTGGTTCGACATGATGTAGACGTAGTACTGTCTGGCTCGCATGGCGCGAATCGAGCTTGACGGTGGCGGGGCTCTGAATGCAATCGGCGTAGATCCTTCGCCGCTTCGCGGCTCAGGATGACAAGTACCGCGAGTCGCACGCTGGTCCACCATCGATCGATTTCACACCTCATCACTTGACTGCATCCTCCCCGCCACCCCGGGCCCCCTCCCTCACCCCCCCCACCCCCGTCGGCATCCTCGGCGCCGGCGCGATGGGGAGCGGGATCGCGCAGGTCGCCGCGCTGGCCGGCCATCGCGTGCTGCTCGGCGACGCGCAGCCGTCGCAGCTGGTGCGGGCGCGCGCCGGGATCGAGAAGGCGCTCCAGCGCGAGGTCGAGAAGCGGCGCCTCGACGCCGCGCGGGCGGCCGAGGTGCTCGCGCGGATCACCATCCCGATTGACGGCGCGTTCGCGCAGGCGGGGCTCGGCGCCTATCGAGACTGCGGCCTCGTCATCGAGGCGATCGTCGAGGACCTGGGGGCGAAGCAGGACGCCTTCCAGCGGCTCGAGGAGGTCGTCGGCGACGGCGCGGTGCTCGCCACCAACACGTCGTCGCTCTCGGTCGCGTCCATCGCGTCGGCGTGCCGGCGGCCGGAGCGCGTGCTCGGCGTGCACTTCTTCAACCCGGCGATGGTGATGCCGCTGGTGGAGATCGTGCCGGCGCTCCAGAGCGCGCCGGCGGTCGCGGCCGCGGCGCGGGCGCTCGTGGACGCGTGGGGGAAGACGACCGTCGTCGCCCTGGACACGCCCGGCTTCATCGTCAACCGCATCGCGCGGCCGTTCTACGGCGAGGCGCTGCGGATGCTCGAGGAGGGGATCGCCGACGCGGCGACGATCGACTGGGCGATGAAGGAGGTCGGCGGCTTCCGCATGGGGCCGTTCGAGCTGATGGACCTCATCGGCCACGACGTGAACTACGCCGTCACGCGCTCGGTGTTCGACGCGTTCTACTACGACCCGCGCTACCGCCCGAGCATCACCCAGAAGCGCCTCGTGGACGCCCGCTACTTCGGCCGGAAGAGCGGGCGCGGCTTCTACGACTACACAGCCGGCGCGGCCGCGCCCGAGCCGACGCGCGACCGCGCGCTCGGCGAGGAGATCTTCCAGCGCACGCTGGCGATGCTCGTCAACGAGGCCGTGGATGCGGTCTTCTTCCAGGTCGCGTCCCCCGGCGACATCGAGCTGGCGATGACGAAGGGGGTGAGCTACCCGAAGGGGCTCCTGCGGTGGGGGAGCGAGGTGGGGCTGCCGGCGGTGCTCGAGCGCCTGACGAGGATGCAGGAGGAGTACGGCGAGGACCGCTACCGTCCGAGCCCGCTGCTCCGCCGCATGGTGCGCGAGGGGCGGGACTTCCGGGCCGAGCTGCCGTGAGCGACGCGGCGGAGTCGGAGCGGCGGCTCGCCGAGCGCGTCGTCGAGGCGATGACGCGGCGCGACGGCTTCAGCGCCTGGCTCGGCGTCGAGGTGGTGGAGATCCGCCCGCGGGCCTGCACCGCCCGCCTCACCGTGCGGCGCGAGATGCTCAACGGCTTCGGCGTCTGCCACGGCGGCATCGCCTTCTCGCTCGCCGACAGCGCGCTCGCCTTCGCCTCGAACACCCACGGCCGCGTGACGGTGAGCATCGAGAACAGCATCACCTACCCCGCCCCGGTCCGCGAGGGCGACGTGCTGACCGCGGTGGCCGAACAGGAAAGCGCCGCCAACCGGTTAGCTTTCTTCCGGGTCCCCGTCACGAAGCAGGACGGCTCCATCGTGGCCCTGTTTCGCGGGACGGTGTATAAGACCTCGAGAGAGTTCTTCCCGGGGGAAGGGGAATGAAGATCGACCACAGAGGCACAGAGACACCGAGGAGGGGCACACCGAAGAGGAGCCCTCGCTCGGTCGGCTTTGCTGAAGAGCGAATCGACCACAGAGACACAGAGGGCACAGAGGACCTGCACACGGGAGGGACTCCCTCTACCGGGAGGAGATGCTGAACGGCTGTGGGAGGACCCCGCGGCCGCGACCCCTCTCGAGGCTCTTCACATCTCGTTCCGGCAGGGGGACCCCGCTCCCGTGTGCAGTCCCTCTGTGTTCTCTGTGCCTCTGTGGTCGAATTCAAGCAGTCCTGAATGACGAAGAGAACTGAATGAGCGACGCGTATATCATCGACGGCGTACGAACGGCGATCGGGAGCTTCGGCGGGAGTCTGTGCGAGGTGCGCGCGGACGACATGGCGGCGCACGTCATCAAGGCCGTGCTGGAGCGCCACCCCGAGATCGACCGCGAGCGGATCGCCGACGTCATCCTCGGCTGCGCGAACCAGGCCGGGGAGGACAACCGGAACGTGGCGCGCATGGCGTCGCTGCTCGCCGGGCTGCCGACGTCGGTGCCGGGCGAGACGGTGAACCGCCTCTGCGCGTCGGGGATGAGCGCGGTGGCGCACGCGGCGCGCGCGGTCAGGCTCGGCGAGGGGGACCTCTACGTCGCCGGCGGCGTCGAGAGCATGACGCGGGCGCCGTTCGTCATGGGGAAGGCGGCCAAGCCCTGGTCGCGCGACGCGGAGGTCTACGACACCAGCATCGGCTGGCGGTTCGTCAACCCGAAGATGCGCGAGCACTACGGCGTCGACTCGATGGGGATGACCGCCGAGAACGTGGCCGAGCGCTTCGGCGTGAGCCGCGAGGACCAGGACCGCTTCGCGATGCGCTCGCAGCAGAAGGCCGCCGCGGCGCGCGACGGGGGCCGCTTCGCGCCCGAGATCGTCCCGATCGAGACCGCGCCGGCGTCGAAGAAGGGGCCGGCGAAGACGTGCGACACCGACGAGTTCATCCGCCCCGACACCTCGCTCGAGGTGCTGGCGAAGCTGCGCCCGGCGTTCCGGGCCGACGGCAAGGGCTCGGTCACGGCCGGCAACTCGTCAGGCGTGAACGACGGCGCGGCGGCGCTCATCATCGCCGGCGACCAGGCGGTGAAGGACATGGGGCTGACGCCGCGCGCCCGTATCGTCGCCACCGCCGCGGCCGGGGTCGAGCCGCGCGTCATGGGGATGGGCCCGGTGCCGGCGACCCAGCGCGTCCTGAAGCAGGCCGGGCTCACCCTGGACCAGATGGACGTGATCGAGCTGAACGAGGCCTTCGCCGCCCAGAGCCTCGCCTGCCTGCGCGAGCTCGGGATCGCCGACGACGACCCGCGCGTCAACCCGAACGGCGGCGCGATCGCCCTCGGCCACCCGCTCGGCATGAGCGGCGCCCGGCTCCTGCTCACCGCCGCCGAGCAGCTCCACCGCACCGGCGGCCGCTACGCGCTGGCGACGATGTGCGTGGGAGTGGGGCAGGGGATGGCGACGATCATCGAGCGGGTATGAGGATGCCGGAGCGAGTCGAGCACTACGTTCGCCGGGGGATGAGGGATGGGGGATGGGGGATGAAGTGCCTCGGGAGAGCCTGTCCTGAGCGAAGCGAAGGAGCCCGGGGCCGTTCATCCCCCATCCCCCATCCCCCGTCCCGCCTCTTCCATGCCTAACATCTACGAGTTCGACGGCTTCCGTCCGGTTGTCCACGAGAGCGCGTTCGTCCACCCGAACGCCGCGGTGACGGGGAACGTGGTGATCGGCCGCGACGTGTACGTGGGGCCGGGGGTGGCCATCCGTGGCGACTGGGGCGGGGTGGTGATCGAGGACGGGTGCAACGTGCAGGAGGGGTGCGCCATCCACATGTTCCCGGGCACGGTCGTGACGCTGGAGGAGAGCGCGCACGTCGGGCACGGCGCGGTCATCCACGGGGCGCGCATCGGGCGCAACGCGCTCGTCGGCATGAACGCGGTGGTGATGGACAACGCAGTGGTAGGGGCGGAGTGCATCGTCGGCGCACTCTGCTTCGTCCCGGCCGAGATGCGGATCCCCGACCGCAAGGTGGTGGTCGGGAACCCGGCCAGGATCGTGAAGGACGTGAGCGACGAGATGCTCGCCTGGAAGACCGAGGGCACCCGGCTCTACCAGTCGCTGCCGCGCATGATGCGCGAGACGTGGAAGCCGTGCGAGCCGCTGCGCGAGCCGCCGGCGGATCGGCCGCAGCAGATGTCCATGTACAAGACCTGGAAGCAGACGCGAGAAAGAGCGGACACGGATGAACACGGATAGGAGCACGGATGCACACAGATGCGACTCTGCTCTAGCAGTATCCGTGTTCATCCGTGTCCTGCTGTTGACCTGACGGAGATCACTCCATGCGGCTGAAGAACTACGTGCAGGGCGAGTGGGTCGAGGGCGCGGGGAAGGCGGCCGAGCTCTTTCACGCCGTCACCGGCGAGAAGATCTACGAGGCGACGACCGGCGGGATCGACTTCAAGGGGATGGTCGAGTACGCGCGCACCGTCGGCGGGCCGAAGCTGCGCGCGATGACCTTCCACCAGCGCGCCGTGATGCTGCGCGAGCTGGCGAAGTACCTGACCGCGCGGAAGGAGGAGTTCTACAGGATCTCCTACGCCACCGGCGCCGGGAAGAACGACTCGTGGATCGACATCGACGGCGGCTTCGGGACGTTCTTCGTCTACTCGAGCAAGGGGCGCCGCGAGCTGCCGAACGAGACGTTCTACGTCGACGGGCCCACCGAGTCGCTCTCCAAGGGCGGGACCTTCGTCGGTCGGCACGTCTGCGTCCCGCTGGAAGGCGTCGCGATCCACATCAACGCCTTCAACTTCCCCGTCTGGGGGATGATGGAGAAGCTCGCGCCGACGTTCCTGGCCGGGATGCCGGCGATCGTGAAGCCGGCGACGATCACCTCCTTCCTCACCGAGGCGGTCGTCAGGGCGATGGTCGAGTCGCGGCTCCTCCCCGACGGCGCGCTCCAGCTCCTCTGCGGCAGCGCCGGCGACCTGCTCGACCACCTGGGGCTCCAGGACGCGGTGGCCTTCACCGGCTCCGCCGAGACCGGGAGGAAGCTCAAGGAGACGCCGGCGATCGTCGCCAACGCGGTGCGCTTCAACCAGGAGGCGGACTCGCTCAACTACAGCATCCTGGGGCCCGACGCGCGGCCGGGGACGGACGAGTTCGACCTGTTCATCAAGGAAGTCGCGCGCGAGATGACGGTGAAGGCCGGGCAGAAGTGCACCGCCATCCGCCGCACGATCGTGCCCGACGCGATGATGGAGGACGTCGTCGCCGCGCTGCGCAAGCGGCTCTCGGGGGTGAAGGTCGGCGACCCGGCGCGCGAGGACGTGCGCATGGGCCCCCTCGCCAGCCGCACGCAGGTGCGCGACGTCGGCAGGGCGCTCGCCGCGCTCCGGGGCGGCACCGAGGTCGTCTTCGGCGGCCCGGACGGGAACGGGCTGGACCTGGTCGGCGCCGACCCGGAGAAGGGCGCCTTCTTCCCGCTCACCCTCCTCGCGACGCGCGACCCGTTCGGCCGCACCGAGCCGCACGACATCGAGGCATTCGGCCCGGTGAACACGGTGATGCCGTACGGCTCGGTGGACGAGGCGATCGAGCTGGCGAAGCTCGGGAAGGGGAGCCTCGTCGGCTCGCTGTTCACGGCGGACGACGACATCGCGCGCCGTGTGGTGTTAGGCACGGCGCCCTACCACGGCCGGCTGATGGTGATGAACCGCCACGCCGCCAGGGAGTCCACGGGCCACGGCTCGCCGATGCCGCACCTGGTGCACGGCGGCCCGGGGCGCGCCGGCGGCGGCGAGGAGATGGGCGGCATCCGCGGCGTGCTGCACTACATGCAGCGCACCGCCGTCCAGGGCTCGCCGTCGACGCTCATGGCCATCACCAACGAGTACACGCCGGGCGCGAAGCCGCGCCGCCCCTCGGACCGCGTGCACCCGTTCCGGAAGTACTTCGAGGAGCTGGAGATCGGCGAGGCGCTGGTCACCCACCGGCGCACGGTCACCGAGTCGGACGTGGTGAGCTTCGCCGGGATCAGCGGCGACTTCTTCTACGCCCACATGGACGACATCGCCGCCAAGGACTCGATCTTCGAGCGCCGCGTCGCCCACGGCTACTTCGTCCTCTCGGCGGCGGCGGGGCTGTTCGTGGACCCGGCGCCGGGGCCGGTGCTCGCCAACTACGGGCTGGAAGGGCTGCGCTTCGTGAAGCCGGTCTACATCGGCGACACCATTCAAGCCCGGCTCACCTGCAAGCAGAAGACGGCGAAGGAGGACCGCGAGGGGCAGATCCCGCAGGGCGTCGTCGCCTGGGACGTCGAGGTCACGAACCAGAACGCCGAGCCGGTGGCGGTCTACACCATCCTCACCCTCGTCAGGCGGAAGGACGGCCCGGCGCCGGCGATGTCGGCCTCGTCGGCGACGGTCGCCGCCGACCCGCCGCCGGCCGACCGCACGGTGCAGGTCCCCGCCGAGGCGATCGCGCGGCCGGAACACGCGGGGAGAGCCTGACACGTCGAACCGCGCCGGAGGTCGAGCTACTGGAACAGATCCGTGCCGGGTGCGGTCGGGAATGCGGGGATCAGAGGGATCGCCCCGTTCCAGGCGCGAGCCGCGGCCGGCGCGACGCGCTGGATGACCACCGCCGTGAGCTGCGACCGGTGGCACGCCATCCCGCGCTCCGCCGCCTGGAGATCCTCCGGCGCGAAGGGGACCCGCACCGTGAAGTACTTGGCCTGCGGCACGACGAGGGGCGGCTCCCCGCGCTGCGGGTTCATGGCGCGCATCGACTCGACGGGCAGGTTCATGTAGAAGACGCGCTCCGGCACCCCGGGTGCCCCCGCTCGCTGGAGTTGCGTCACGATGGTGCTCACGATCCGGTGGTCCGGGTGGCCCGTGCCCCCGTCCGGGCCCCAGGTGATCACCGCGTCGGGACGAAGGCGCGCGAGCTCCTCGGCGATGCGCTGTGTCACCCGGTAGATGAGCGCGCGGTCGCCGGCGTAGTCGCCCAGCTTGCCGTCGGGGAAGCCGAGCAGGATCGGCGGCTGGATGCCGAGCGCCTGCGTGGCGCAGCGCGCCTCCTCGGCGCGCTGGCGGACGAGTTCCTCGCCCTGCGCCGTGGCGTCGGGGCGCGGGATGTGGCCCTGCTGGCCAGCGCCCGCGGCGCCGTCGCTCGCGATGATCAGGTACACCTGCACTCCCTCGCGGGCGTACCGGGCGAGGATGGGGGCGACGGGCCCCTCGTCGTCCGCGTGGGCCGCGACCACCGCTAACGTCTTGGGCGCGGCGCCGGAAGGGGCGCCTTGGGACAACGCGACGTCCGGTGCGGAGAGCATCAGCACCCCGAGGCTGGCCAGAGCAATGGCGAACACGGAGACCTCTCTGGAGTCAGGCCGGACCGACTGACCGATCTCGAGGGTAACCCGCGCGAGACAGTGCCTCGCTCCCCTCTCCTAGCGAGTCGCGGAGGCCGCGGTTCGATCACGGCCCCCAAGCGTGCACGACGGACCTTTGATTGCTCAGACTTCCGCCGGCCGTGAAGCCCGAGGCGATGGCCAGGACGACGAGGGCCGCGATGACGACGGCGCGCGTGAGCGCGTAGGCTCGGTCTCTCATGGCGTATGTCTCCCTAACGAGATGGTGGGACCACGGTGATCGGGACGGACCACTCCCGGATGAAGTAGCCGGGGAGCCCGGGTCTGAGGTTCAGGGTGCCGGTCCGCACGTGCAGCGTCAGCTCGCCGGGCTCGGCCGGCGCGAGGAACTCGTAGTCGGCGGTCATCCCGGCGCCCACCCGGCGGAGTGCGGGGGTGAGCGGCTCCGGGGCGCCCGTCAGCTCGGCGCCGTCGCGGGCCAGGAGGCGCCACCGGAGTGTGTCCGCACCTCTCCGGATGGCGAGGTCGGCGGGGAAGCCGCTCGTTATGCCGATCATCCGCAGCCGGTGGGTGCGGCCGGCGGTCAGGGTGATCCGGGGGGAGCTGCTGCCGTTCACGACTACCCCGTCCTCGCCCCGCGCGGAGGCGTTGGAGACGAGGAGCACTCGCTCGGCGAGCGTGTCGAGCACCGGCGGCCCCTCCACCACGATCAGCGGCGCGTAGAGCCCCGCCGCCAGCTCGTGCCCGTCCTCGCCGTGCACGTGGTACATGAACGTCCCCGCGCGCGGCGGCGTGAGGCGTACGACGAACGAGTCGCCCGGCGCGATCGGCGGGGCGATGCTCCCGGCCGAGCCGCTCCAGTCGCCCACGCCGTCGAAGAAGCTCTCGAGCTCGAGCCCGTGCCAGTGCACCGAGAGCGGCATCGTCAGGCGGTTGAAGACGGTGATCTGCACCGGCTCCCCGCGCGTGAGCACGATCGGCGAGCCGGGGGCGCGCACCGAGTCCCGCGCCGGCTCGTGCCCGCCCTCCTGCAGCACGAAGCCGTAGCGCGACGCGCGCTGGTTCGCGAAGAGGCGGAGGGCGCGCCGGGGGCCGACGTCGGCCCGCGCGCGCGGCGACGCGTGCGACGGCGCTCCCGGCGCGGGCGTGACCAGCACGCCGATGATGAGCCCCGCCATCCCGTCGGTCGCGTGGTTGCTGTGGCTCGCGTAGGCGAGCTGGTGGTGGCCGCTGTGCTCCGCCGCGTCCTCCCCCCGGGCCACCGCGGGCACCCCCAGCAGAGCGCTCGCCTGCGCCGGGATCCGGTCCAGCCGCTGCCGCGCCGACATATGCTCGAGGATGTGGCAGTGGAAGAGCCAGTTGCCCGGGCGCTCGGCGAGCCAGCTCATCCGCATCGTCTGTCCGGGGACCAGCAGCTCCGTCACCACGGTGCGCGGCTTCGCGAGCAGCGTGTCGCCGGTGAGCGTGCCCCTGGCGTCCACGCGGAAGTAGAAGCCGTGCAGATGCATCGGGTGCGGGGCGGCGCTGGCGTTGAGGACGCGCCAGTGCACGCTGTCGCCCTCGGCGTGGACGATGCGCTGGGTGTACGGCCACGACCGTCCGTTCACCGCGGTGAGCGCGAAGACGGGCGGGCCGATTCTGTCGCCGGAGTCCCGCACCGTCCACCGGGTCAGGACCAGCACGCGGTCGCGCGGCTCCGTGGTGGGCGCGTCGGCCGGATCCACGACGAAGGCGCCGACGAGCTGGCCGTCCTCGCGCATCGGCCGGACGGTGGGACCACCCTCGGGGAACGGCTGAAGGGTGGCGCCGTAAGCGTAGGTGCCGGCCGCGGTGGCCGTGAACGAGAACTCCCGCATCGAGTCGGGCGCCAGCTCCACCCCTTCGCGCACGCGCGACGGCCGGTCGTGGAGCCCGCGCACCCAGAGCGTGCGCCCCGCCGCGTTCCGCACCGAGACGCGCATCACCGTTCCCGCCCGTACGCGGACGAGCGGTCCGGGAACGGACGGCTGCTTCCCCGCCTCGGCGAAGGCGAGCACCGGGAGCGCGCAGCCCGTCTCCGCTTCAGGGTACCAGGCCGCCGGGGCGGCGACGAGGGACAGCACCAGGGTGTCGCCGCGCCGGACGCCGGCGGGTGTCCGATTGTCGTTCGACTTCGCGCGTGGTGCGGGGGCGGGGGGGAGCCCCTCGCACCGGTCGCCGGCAGGAGGCCGCCGAATGAAGGGAAGCACGGCCATCAAAGGAATCGAAAGGGCGACAGCCAGAGCACGCATCACGACCTCCGGGTCACGTTGAGATCCCCATCCGCCCGCGCAGCCGAGCCCGTCGGCGATTGCCGCTGCCGGCGGCGGGGGGTATCGTCTCCGGGGGGCAACCTGCCCGCGCTTCGTTATCTCTCCGCTCCGGGAGCGTCACCTGGCGGATAACGTCCTGCCCGTCGTTGCAGCCGCGGTTCGATTCCACGCCCTGGGTCCACTGGACCTCCAGCGGGCGGGGGGCGAGGAGCTGCGCGCGCTGATCGTCCAGCCGAAGCGGCTGGCCCTCTTCGCCTACCTCGCGCTCGCCAACCCCCCGCGCCTCCACCGGCGCGACTCGCTGCTCGCGCTCTTCTGGCCGGAGTCGAACGACGAGCAGGCGCGGCGCGCGCTGCGGCAGGCGCTCCACTTCCTGCGGCAGAGCCTGGGTCCGGACGTGCTGGTGGGGCGCGGGGACGAGGAGGTCGGCGTGGACTTCGCCGCGGTCTGGTGCGACGCCCGCGAGTTCGAGCGCGCGCTCGACGCGGGGCGGCCGGACGAGGCGCTGGCGCTCTATCGCGGCCACTTCCTGGAGGGGTTCCACGTCTCCGGCGTGGCCCCGGAGCTCGGCCAGTGGCTGGACGAGGAGCGGGCCCGGCTGCGGGCGCGGGCGGTCGCCGCCGCGGCCGGGCTCGCGGACGAGGCGGAGCGCGGGGGCAACTGCGCGCTGGCCGCGCAGCGTCTGCGCGACGTCCTCCGGATCGATCCCGGCGCCGAGCCGTCGCTGCGGCGTCTCATGCTGCTCCTGCACCAGGACGGCGACCGCGCCGGAGCCCTGCGCGTGTACGACGAGTTCGCCCGCCGGCTCGCGACCGAGATCGAGGCGGAGCCGGCGGCCGACACGGCGGCGCTCGCCGAGCGGGTGCGGAACGGGCGGGAGACGACGAGCGCGGCGGCGCCGCGCGCGGCCGGCCCTCCG
>DATFPD010000472.1:0-11404 GCA_035265005.1 Gemmatimonadaceae bacterium
CCAAGTACGCGCGCATGCTGGGCGACCTGCTCGCGCGCCACGAGGACGCGCACGTCTGGCTCGTGAACACGGGCTGGAGCGGCGGCCCGTACGGCGTCGGTAAGCGCATGAAGCTCGCCTACACCCGCGCCATGGTGCGCGCCGCGCTCTCCGGGCAGCTCGACACCGCGAAGGCCGAGACGGACCCGGTGTTCGGACTCGCCGTGCCGGCCGAGATCCCCGGCGTCCCGCGCGAGGTCATGCGCCCGCGCGACACCTGGAAGGACGGAGCGGCCTACGACGAGCAGGCGAAGCGGCTCGCCGAGATGTTCCGCAAGAACATTGAAAAGTTCGGCGAACAGGTGGACGCGAAGGTCAGGGCGGCGGGCCCGAAGGGTTGACGCGGTCGGGACCCGGCAGTGCCGCCGAGCGCCGAGTCCCGATGGCCGAGTCCCGCGTGATGCGCTTCGAGATCATCCGCGACCCGCTCTGGGACAACATCCGCGTCGACGAGCTGGCCCTCCGGCTCGTCGACGCGCCCGAGTTCCAGCGCCTCCGCTACGTCCGCCAGCTCGGCCTCACCTACCTGGTGTACCCGGGCGCGACGCACACGCGCTTCGAGCACGCCCTCGGCGCCTACCACCTGTCGCGCGTCACGCTCGCGCTGCTCGACGAGCGAGGCGCGCTGCGCGACGTGCCGGACGACGAGTGCGCCATCGTCCGCGCGGCCGCGCTCCTCCACGACGTCGGCCACTACCCGTTCTCCCACGCCCTGGAGGAGATCGGCGTCAGGCACCACGAGGAGGTGGCGGGCGAGCTGCTCACCCGCGGGCGGCTCGCCGAGCTGCTCTCCGAGGCGCTTGGCGCCGACGCGCCGGCGCGCGTCCACGCGCTCATTCGCGGCGCGAGCCGGAGTCCGCTCCAGCGTCTCGTCTCCGGCTCGCTCGACCTGGACAAGCTGGAGTACCTGAGGCGCGACGCGACGATGTGCGGCGTCCCCTACGGCCAGATCGACGTCGACCGCCTGATCCACTCGATCGTCGTCGTCCCCGACCCGGCGACGGGGCGCCCCGCGATCGGCGTGCAGGAGAAGGGGCTCTCGGCGCTCGAGTCGCTGCTCTTCGCCAAGTACCAGATGTTCCGCAACGTGTACTGGCACCACGCCGTGCGCAGCGCGACCGCGATGTACAAGCGCCTGGTGCACGACGCGCTCGCGGCCGGCACCCTCGACGCCGACACCCTCGCCCGCCACGGCGACGAGGAGCTCCTGCACCAGCTCTCCGGCACGCCGCGGTTCGCCCCGCTGCTCTCGGCGCTCCGGGAGCGGCGGCTCCACAAGCGCGTCCTCGAGTGCCCGGCCGCCGAGCTGCCTGACGAGCAGGCCGCCGAGTGGATCGCCAGCGATCGCACGCTGACGGTAGCGGTGGAGGACCGGCTGGCCGCCGAGCTGGGCGTCGCGCCCGGCGACATCCTGCTCGACTACCCGGCGAAGACGCAGATGCTGGAGCTGGACCTCCCCGTGCTCCGGCGCGGCGGCGCCGTCGAGCAGCTCACCGCCGCCGGGTGGGAGGGCTCGATCAACCTCCCCTCGCTCTCGCACCAGCTCTACCGCTCGGCGCGCTGGCTGCGCGTCTTCGCCGTCCGCGGACTCTCGGTCCCGTCGGCCCGACTGCAGTCGCTGCTGCTGCGCCCAGCCGCCGAGCTGCGCGAGATGGTCGAGCAAGACCGGCCGCTGCTTCGGTAGGCGCCGCCGGCCAACGTTCCGCGCGCGGTGTGCGTTAACGAAGCGTGACGGCGGCCGTCCCACGCCGCCCACCGGCTGTGCTTCCGACGACGGGAGCCCCGGCGGCCGCCGCGGCCGCGTGATGTGCAACTTCGCGATTTTATAGATGCGCGACTCCGTACTCGCCCGCACGCTCGCCACCGTCGTCCTCCTCATCGGCTGCGGCGAGTCCGCGACCCCGCCGGCGAACCCCGGCGTCGTGATCGCCGCCGCGAGCGCCGCGCCCAATCCGGAGAACGTCCTCTCCGCCATCGTGTCGGTCGCGCTCACCGGCGCCGACTCCGCCCGCGTGACGTACACGCCGAGCGGCGGCACGAGCGAGCAGACGCCCTACGTGCGCGTACCGGATGACGGCGCACTGCGGGTCGCGCTCGTCGGCCTGCGCCCGTCGGCGACGTACAGCGCCGTCGTGGAAGCCGTGGGGCCCGGCAGCGCGTCGGCGGTGCCGTCGTCGCCTGTCAGCTTCTCCACCGGCGAGCTGCCGGCGTTCCTGCGGACGCTCTCGTTCACGGTGACCGGCAACCCCAGCCCGGGCTACCGGATCGCGTCGGCCGGCGCGCCGGACGGCACCGTGTGGGCGGTGGCGTTCGACGGCGCAGGTGCGGTTCGCTGGTACCGGCACTTCGACGAGCCGGCGGTCGTGGGGGACTTTCAGCAGCAGCCGAACGGCAACTTCACCATCCCCATCGGCTCCACCTACGGCTGGCAGCCCACGTACACTCGCTTCCTGGAGTTCACGCCGGCCGGCGAGGTCGTTCGACAGTTCAGCGCGCCGCCGCCGCTGTACACCGACCATCACGAGCTGCTGCTGACCTTCCGCGACACCGCGCTCGAGGCCGCGCACTTCTTCGCCTACTCCCTTCGGACGGTCGACGCGTCGCAGCACGGGCTGGGCCCAGGCACGCTACTGGCGGGCCACTCGATCCTGCGGCAGAGCGCGTCCAACGCGAACACGTTCCTCTGGAACGCGTGGGACCACGTCACGCTCGACGACTGGATCGAGCCGCCGTTCCAGGCCCCGTTCGACTTCGATCACCCGAACTCGCTCGACATCGGCCGCGACGGGAACTTCCTCGTCTCGTTCCGGAACATGGGCGAGGTGACGAAGCTCGACTCGCGCAACGGGCGCATCATCTGGCGCCTCGGGGGCCGCAACAACCAGTTCCGCTTCGTGAACGATCCGAAGAACGGCTTCAGCGCGCAGCACTTCGCGCGGGAGCTGGAGGACGGCCACGTGCTGATCTACGACAACGGCACCCGGCACGAGCCGCCGGAGACGCGCGTCGTCGAGTACGCGCTCGACACGGTCGCGAAGACCGCGACGCTCGTCTGGGAGTACCGACACTCGCCGCCCATTTACACGGCGTTCATGGGATCCGCGCAGCGCCTGCGGGACGGCCTGACGTTCATCAACTACTCGACCGTCGGACGCGTGGCGATGGTGAACCGCGCCGGCGCCGTGCAGTGGGAGGGGACGGTGACGAAGGGCGCCGGGATCGACACCAGCTACCGGATGCTCGTCGTCCCCTCGCTCTACCGCTACGAGCGGCCCTGACCGGGACCGCGTCCGGGCTCCGCGGGTCTAGCCGCCCGGCGCCGCGCGGGCGCGCCCGCGGGCCTCGGCGAGCAGGCGTCCGATGCCCCGGTACCAGGCGGCGTCATCGGGCTTCTCCTGCGACTCGAGCGTGATCGCCGCGAGCTCGATCGCGTAGAGGATGTTGCCCAGGTAGAGTTCGGCGATCTCACCCACCGTCTGTCGCGGCGGGGACTCCTCTTCAGCCACGCGCCTGGCCGCCGGTCCTCGGCACGACCGGGATCTCGTCGGTCGGCGAGTCCCCGGGCGGGCCGCCGTTGTTCTCCGCGTCCACCGACACTACCTGCACGACGATCGCGGTGATGTTGTCCAGCCCTCCGCGACCGTTGGCCTCGGCGATCAGCGCGTCCACCAGCCGGCCCGGCCCAGAGCGGGAGAGGAGGATGTTGTGCAGCCGGCGGTCGTCGACCATGCCGGTCAATCCGTCGCTCGCCACGAGCCAGAGGTCGCCCGGCTTCATCTCGCCGCCGTAGATGTCGGGCTCGACGTTCTCGCCGGCGCCGACGCAGCGGGTGATGACGTTGCTGTACGGGTGGTAGCGCGCCTGCTCCGGCGTCAGGTAGCCCGCGTCCACCTGCTCCTGCACGTAGGAGTGGTCCTTCGTGATCTGCTTCAGCTGCCCGTCGCGAAGCAGGTACACGCGCGAGTCCCCCACCTGCCCGATCAGGAACCGGCTCCCCGAGAGAATGAGCGCCGAGACCGTGGTGCCCATCCCCTGCTTGTCGACCTCCTCCAGGGTGCGGAGGAAGATGGCGTGGTTCGCATCTTTGAGCGCCTTGCGGACCAATTCGGCCGCGCCGTCGCCGCGCACGTCGTTGAGCGGCGCCAGCTCGCGCGTGACGATCTGCACCGCCATCTCGCTCGCGACCTCGCCCGCCGCGTGGCCGCCCATTCCGTCGGCCACGATGAAGATCCCGCGCTGCTTGTTGGCGTGGGCGTAGAGGTTGTCTTCGTTCCCCGCACGGATCATCCCGATGTCCGTGCGCGACGCGTATACGAGGTCCACTAGCGAGCCTTCAAGATGAAGAACGCCGCCACGGCCACGAGCACGATCGCCACGATCCAGAGCCAGGCGGGAAGGCCGCTCTTGGCCGGGGGCGTCTCGGGCGCCACGGCCGGAACCGGAACGAATGGAGTGGGGGCGGCCGGCTCCCCGCGCGCGGGGGTGGCCGACTGCGGTGGGGTGGGGGCGCGCGGCGGCGTCTTCATGCCGGCCCGCAGACGCTGCGCCTGCTCGGCGGTCATGCCGGCGATGGCGCGCGTGCCCTTCGTGTCCGTGTCGTCGGCGACCGCCGCCGGCCGGAAGACCATCTTGATCCCGCCGAACCGCACGTCCGGCGCGCCAGTGAGCAGCTGCTCGCCCACGATCCGCTTGCCAGCGACGTACGTGCCGTTCGTGGAGTCCATGTCCACCACGAACCAGCCGGCGTCGCGCTTCTGGAGCTTGGCGTGCGAGTCGGAGACGCTGTCGTCCTGAAGGGAGACGTCGTTGTGGGCGCCGCGCCCCACGTGGCTGAGCGGCGCGCGCAGCTCGAACTTCCGCCCCTTCATCACGCCCTCGTTCACGATCTCGAGCACGGCCAGCACCGGCCGATCCGCCTGCGGCGGCGCGCCCGCGCGCGGCATCGACCCGCTCGGCGGGAGCGTTCCGAAGCTGTCCGGCTTCGCCGCGGCTCCCATCGCCGCCGCCCCGCCAGCGGCGCCGGCGGCTCCCGCGGCCGGCGCCGGCGCGGCCGTGTCCGCGTAGAAGCGGAACTCCTCGTCGGCCACGCGGATCACGTCGCCGCGCGCCAGCCGGTGCTGCTGCTGGATGCGCGCCCCGTTCACCATCACGCCGTTGGTGCTGGTGTCCTTGAGGACGTAGCCGTCGGCCGCCGCCGAGATCTGGGCGTGCCGCCGCGACACCTCGCCGGACGGCACCACCACCTCGCACCCGGCCTCCCGCCCGATCGACAGCCCGCCCGGTCCGACCGAGTACTCGCGCCCGTCCACGAGGGAGACGAGCCGCCCGCCGGTGGCCAGCGTCGGCGCGCGTCCGCCGCCGGCCGGGGACGACGCGTACTGCCGCTGCACGTCGGCGACGCTCGCGCTCGAGACGAACTGCGTGCTCCCGCCCCTCCGGTCGTCGCCGAAGGTCAGCTCCACCCCGCCAATCTCGATCTTGTCGCCGTGAATCAGGGGCGTCGGCTCGGCGCCGAGCTGTACGCCGTTCACCCGCACCGCGCCGGCCGTCCCCTGCCCGCGTCGAATCAGTGCCTGGTTGTCCGAGCCCAGCTCCACGACCGCATGCACCCCGCCCGCCGCCGACGCCGGGCCGCCGGGCAGCTTGATCTCGGCGTCCGGCGTCGTGCCCACCCGTACCGAGCCGGTACGGAGCGGGAACTGCTTGTCGTTGAGCTGGATGTATGGCATTGCGATTCGCTCAGCGCGGACAGCCGGCCGGACCGGAGCGGGGACCCCCAACGACCGGGCAGCGCCGCGCGCGACTCTACAGTTCTTCGGGAATGAATGCGAATGACGCCGGTCTCCGTACCAGGCGCCCGCCGGCTGCACGAGCGCAGCCGGTCGACGGGCGCGGCGGCACGGCGGCCGACGTGTGGACGAAACTACGCCCCCCCCCGTAGGCTGGCAAGCGGGAGGGGCCGGGACTGTGGCGTTGTGCCACCACGTCGCCGAGGGAGCCAAATGGTGCAGCAGCGGCGGGCCCTCGACGAACCGAGGGCCCGCGCCAGCGCCTCAATCCCTGCCGGCGCCCGCCACCCCCATCACCTGCAGCCGGTACAGGCGCTGGTAGAGCCCCTCGCGCGCCAGCAGCTCGCGGTGGGTGCCGCGCTCGACGATCTGGCCGTGGTGCATCACCAGGATCTGATCGGCGCCGACGATCGTGCTCAGACGGTGGGCCACGGCAATCGTCGTGCGCCCCTCCATCAGCACCGAGAGCCCGCGCTGGATCTCCGCCTCCACCTCGCTGTCCACGGCGCTCGTGGCCTCGTCGAGCAGCAGCAGCGCCGGGTCGGCCGCGATCGCCCGCGCGAACGAGAGCAGCTGCCGCTCCCCCACGCTCACCGACGCGCCGCGCTCGCCGAGCTGGTGCGCGTAGCCGGTTGGGAGCCGACGCACCACCCGGTCGGCGCCGACCCGCGCCGCGGCCGCCGCGACCTCCTCGTCCGAGAGCGGGCTCGACAGGCGGATGTTCGACGCTACGTCCCCGGCGAACAGGAAGATGTCCTGCTGCACGTATCCCGTTAGGCCGCGCAGCTCGGCCAGCGGCATCTCGCGGACGTCCACCCCGTCGACGGTGATCCGCCCGCGCTGCGGATCGTAGAAGCGCATGAGCAGGCTGATCACGGTCGTCTTCCCCGCGCCCGTGTGCCCCACCAGCGCCATCGTTTCTCCCGGCGACGCGCGGAAGCTCACGCCGCGCAGCACCCACTCCGGCTCGGCGGCCGCGCCCGCGCCGTCGCCGTTCCCCTCCGCCGCCCGCCCCGCGTGCGGCGCGTCGTAGGCGAACCACACGTCGTGGAACTCGACCGTGACGCCCTTTCGGGGCTCGGCACTCGGCCATCGGGACTCGGCCGTCGGGACTGCACCGGGGAGCTCCGGCCTCCCGAGGTCGTGCCGAGCGCCGAGTCCCGATGGCCGAGTGCCGATGGCCCAGTCCCGAACCGAGGGCTCCGTATCCAGCAGCTTGAAGATCCGCTCGGACGACGCCATCGCCTGCTGGAGCGTGTTGTACTTGTCCGAGAGGTCCTGGAGCGGCTGGAAGAAGCGGCGCACGAGCTGGAGGAAGGCCGCGACCGTTCCCACCGTGAGCGTGCCGGCCGTCACCCGCGACGCGCCGGTCACGATCAGGCTCGCCAGCGCCAGCGTCGTCAGGAACTCGATCGCCGGGAAGTACAGCGCGTAGATCGTGATCGAGCGCAGCTGCGCGTCCAGGTGCCCGCGGTTCAGCCGGTCGAAGCGGCGCGCCTCGGCGCGCTCGCGGCCGAACAGCTGGACGATTCGCACCCCCGTCAGGCGCTCCTGGAGGAAGGCGTTGATGCGGGCCACCCGCGCGCGGATGTCGCGGTAGCTGTCGCGCACGCGCGACTGGAAGACGTGCGACGTGAGCCAGACCAGCGGGATCACGGCGAACGCCGCCAGCGCCAGCCGCCAGTCGACGACCAGCATCATCACGCTGATCGCGACCAGCGTGAACAGGTCGCCGAGTCCGGCGACGACGCCCGCCGTGAACAGCTCGTTGAGCGACTCGACGTCCGACGTGACGCGCGTGATCAGCCTGCCCACGGGATTGCGGTCGAAGAACGAGACCGACAGCCGCTGGAGATGCGCGTAGATCTGCACCCGCAGGTCGAGCATGACGCGCTGCCCCAGGAGCCCCGTGAGCATCGCCTCGCCGAACGAGCACGCGAACTGCGCCGCGAGCGTGGCCGCGAACAGCAGCGCCGCGGCGCGCACCATGGCCAGGTCCCGCGCCGGCAGGGCGACGTCGATCACGCGCTGCGTGAGCACCGGGCCCACCAGCTGGAGCAGGCCGTCCACGAACAGCAGCGCGAGCGACGCCCCGACCAGGCCGCCGTACGGGCGCACGTACACCAGCAGGCGGCGCATCAGGCGCGCGTCGTACGCCTTGCCTAGGACATCTTCTTCGAGCACGAGTGCGAGGATCCCGGGGGGTGGGCGAGGGCGTCTGGTTAGGCGCGGGTGGCCGACTCAGCCGTTCGCGCGGACGTGAGGAAGATCACCATCGGCGGCGCGGTCCTCGCTGTGGAAAGCTAGCATCGCGCGCCCGCGACGCTGGCGTTCGAGCGGCGCGCCCGGCGGTTGGTACGCCCGTTGCATTTCCCGCTGGGCACGAAGTTCACCCCTACTGAAGGAGATGACGGATATGGGTATTCTCGCTTGGATCGTCCTCGGCCTGATCGCCGGCGCGATTGCCAAGGCAATCATGCCGGGCAAGGACCCGGGCGGCTTCATCGTCACGGCGCTGATCGGCATCGTCGGCGCGGTGATCGGTGGCTTCCTCGGCAACGCGATCTTCGGCACGGGCGGCGTCAGCGGCGTGGACATTCGCAGCATTCTGATCTCGGTCGTCGGCGCGGTCGTGTTGCTCGCGGTGTACCGCATGGCCACCGGCCGTCGCGCCACCCGCCCGTAAGCAGGTCGGCTGTACCAACCAGCTCGCGGGCGTCGCGAGGCGCCGCGGGGAGGGCGCTGACACACTCGGCGGAGGGATGAAGTGCCGCCCTGGCTCTACTGGATACTCCTGGGACTGCTGGCCGGCACGTTGGCCAAGTTCCTCATGCCAGGGCGGGATCCCTCCGGGTGCATCGTCACCGTGGTTCTGGGTGTCGTCGGCGCGTTCATCGGGGGACTGCTGGGAACGTTCCTGGGCTGGGGCAGTGTGACACGCGGGAGCTTCGACCTGCGGTCGATCGGGCTCGCCACGCTGGGGGCCATGGTGGTGCTCCTCATCGGCCGCATGGTGAGGAGGTTGTAGGGCGGAACCGAACGCGAGGGCACGGGAGCCCGCGGCCACGCCGGCGCGGGCGACCCGAAGTCGGGAAGGGACAACGGAGAGCCGCGCGAGCGGCGTACGGCCGCGGATGGTGAAGCTGGACCGGCCGGATCCGTTCTCCGCTTCCCGTTTCGCGTTCTCGGGTCTTCGCGGATTTTCGCCTTTTCTTCGGCCGTCCGCCAGCCTTATCTTTCGGGCGTGAAAGACCACATCGTCGTCCGCGGCGCGCGGCAGCACAACCTGAAGGGGTTCGACCTCGAGATCCCCCGCCGGTCATTCACCGTCATCACCGGTCCCTCCGGCTCCGGCAAGAGCTCGCTGGCCTTCGACACGATCTACGCCGAGGGGCAGCGGCGCTACGTGGAGTCGCTCTCGGCGTACGCGCGGCAGTTCCTGGAGCGGATGGAGAAGCCCAACGTCGACTCGATCGACGGCCTCTCCCCCGCGGTCGCGATCGAGCAGAAGAACCCCACCAAGACCTCCCGCTCGACCGTCGGCACCGCGACCGAGATCTACGACTACCTGCGCCTGCTGTGGGCGCGGATCGGCCGTACCTACTGCCCGGTCTGCGGCCGCGAGCTGAAGCCGGACACGGTCCAGTCGGTCACCGACCGCGTCCTCTCGCTCCCCGCCGGCACGCGGTTCCACGTCGCGTTCCCGCTCAAGACCTCCGAGAAGGTCTCGCACGACGTGATCGTCGAGAACCTGCGGGCGCAGGGCTTCGTGCGGGTCAGCGTGAACGGCGTCGTCATGCACCTCGACGACCTGGCGGGGAAGCGCATCGACCTGGCGGCGGCGCGCGACCTGCTCGTCGTCGTGGACCGCCTCGCGGTCTCCCCGGAAGCGTCCGGCCGCCTCAGTGACGCGGTGGGTACCGCGTTCCGCGAGGGCGACGGCGACTGCGTCATCCTCCTCGCCCAACCGGTGCCGTCGCCGCTCGAGGCCGGCGGAGCGCCGGTGTCGCAGCTCCGGTTCACCGAGCGCTTCGAGTGCCCGAACGACGGCACCCGCGCCCCGGCGCCGACGCCTCAGCTCTTCTCCTTCAACAATCCGCGCGGCGCCTGCCCCACCTGCAACGGATTCGGCGCCGTCCTCGAGTACGACATCGCGCTGGTCGTCCCGTACCCCGAGCGCTCGCTGCTCGAGGGCGCCATCGACCCGTGGACGAAGCCGCGCTACGACAAGCAGCGCCGCGTGCTTGTGGACTTCGCGCGCCGCGAGCGCATCCCGGTAGACGCGCCGTGGAGCTCACTCACCGACGCGCAGCGCCATCGCCTGCTCGAGACCAAGGAGCGCGGCTACAAGGGGATCTTCCCCTTCCTGCGCGACCTCGAGGAGAAGAAGTACAAGCAGTACATCCGCGTCTTCCTGCGGCAGTACCAGACGGCGCAGCAGTGCCCCACCTGCCAGGGCACCAAGCTCAAGGCCGAGGCGCTCCAGGTGCGCGTCGCCGGGCGCGACATCGCGCAGGTGGCCGAGCTGTCCGTCCACGACCTGGACCGCTGGCTCGAGTCGCTGCAGCTGACGCCCTTCGAGGCGCAGGTCGCCGCGCACATCCTGAAGGAGGCGCGGAACCGCGTGCGCTTCCTCTGCGACGTGGGGCTCAACTACCTGACGATGAACCGCGGCACGCGCACGCTCTCGGGCGGCGAGGCGCAGCGCATCGGCCTCGCCAACTCGCTAGGCGCGCAGCTCGTCGACACGCTCTACGTGCTCGACGAGCCGTCGATCGGGCTCCACCCGCGCGACATGGACCGCCTGCTCCGGCTGCTGCTCCGCCTGCGCGACGGCGGGAACACCGTGCTCGTCGTCGAGCACGACCTGGAGGCGATGAAGGTCGCCGACCACATGGTGGAGCTGGGCCCCGGGAGCGGCGAGCACGGCGGCCGGATCGTCTACGCCGGCCCAATGTCGCGCGTCTCCGAGAGCCCGCTCACCGGCCAGTACCTCACCGGCGCGCGCACCATCCCGCTCCCGGAGCAGCGGCGCCGCCTGGGCCCGCGCTGGATCGCCCTCACCGGCGCGCGCGAGCACAACCTGACGGGCGTGGACGTCCGCATCCCGGTCGGCGCGATGACCGTGGTGACGGGAGTCTCGGGCTCGGGGAAGAGCACCCTCGTCCACGACGTGCTCTACCGCGCGCTGGAGCAGCGCCTCACCGGCGAGCACTCGGCCAAGCGCCACCTCGGCGAGGCGGTGGGCTCGTACGGCGAGCTGACCGGCACCGAGGTGCTGGACGCGGCGGTGCTGGTCGACCAGGAGCCGATCGGACGCTCGCCGCGGTCGAACCCGGTGACGTACGTGAAGGCGTTCGACGAGATCCGCCGGATCTTCGCCGCCACGCCGCTCTCCCGGCAGCGCGGCTACACCGCCGGCACGTTCAGCTTCAACGTCGCCGGCGGCCGCTGCGAGACGTGCGAGGGCGCGGGGCACATCGAGGTCGAGATGGTGTTCATGGCCGACGTCTTCCTCCCCTGCGACGACTGCGGCGGCAAGCGGTTCAAGCCCGAGGTGCTCGAGGTGCTCGTGC
>DATFPD010000473.1:0-4654 GCA_035265005.1 Gemmatimonadaceae bacterium
GCGCGCCCTTCGCGTCGGGCGGCGCCGCGATCATGACCTTCCCCTCGATCCCGAACAGGATCGCCCGCCGAGCGTCCTCGGCCAGCTCCGCCCACGGCGTGTCGAGGGAGAAGCCGAGCGCGCGGGACAGGCTGTACATCATGTGGCCGTCCCAGGTGTCCGGGTTGTAGCGGAACGCCTCGCGCACGAAGCAGCCGCCGCGGAGGCTGCGCGCCGGGTCGGGGACCAGCAGCTCGGGGTGGGTCAGCTTGTAGACGCCCAGCCCGCCGCAGGTGCGGCAGGCGCCCTCGGGGGTGTTGAACACGAACCACTCCGGGCCCACGCCGCCGTAGACGAAGTGGTGCGTGGGGCTGCACAGCCCGCGGTAGAGCTTCTCGCGCTCGGCCCTGGCCGCGCCCTTCACGACCTGCACCTGCATCAGCCCGTCCCCCACCAGCAGCGCGGCGGCGACCGCGGCGCGGATGGCCTTCTCGTGCTGCCGCCCCACCACCAGCCGGTCGACCACGGCGTCCATGTGCCTGACGTCGGCGAGTTCGAGCGCCGCCGCGCCGGCCAGGTCCACCGGCTCGCCGTCCACGATCAGCGTGCGGCACCCCTTCTTGCGCACCTCCGTGAACACGAACTCCAGCTCCTCGCCGTACACGGGGAACACGGGCGCCCGCAGCTCGACCTCTGCGCCGTCAGGCAGGGACAGCAGCGCCTCCACGATCTGGCTCGCGGTGCGGCTCGGCGCCGGCTCGCCAGTGCGCGGGCAGTGCGGCTCGCCGATGGTGGCGAAGAGGAGGTTCAGGTAGCTGGCGACGTCGGTCATCGTGCCGACGGTCGAGCGCGGGTTGCTGGCGATCGTCTTCTGCTCGATCGAGATCACCGGCGAGAGCCCGAAGACGAAGTCCACGTCCGGCTTGGCGACCTGCGCCACGAACCGCTTCGCGAACGTCGACAGCGACTCCATGTACCGCCGCTGCCCCTCGGCGTAGATGGTGTCGAAGGCGAGGCTCGACTTCCCGGACCCCGAGAGCCCGGTGACGACCACCAGCCGGTCGCGCGGGATCTCGACCGAGATGTTCTTCAGGTTGTGCACGCGCGCGCCCTGCACCGCGATCGTCGTCCGCGGCGCGGCGGGCCGGGTGGTGGTGCGCGCGTCGTACTTCGCCATCTCGGGTTTCGTGGTGCGCATGAATGGCAACTGTGAGCGGAAAGCCAGAAGATCACCACAGAGGCACGGAGTCACCGAGGAGGGGCACACCGAAGAGGAGCCCTCTACCGGTCGGCTTTGCCGAAGAGCGAATCGACCACAGAGGCACAGAGGGCACAGAGGACGGGCACACGAAGAGAGTGTCCCCCTGCCGGGAGGAGATGCCGAAGTGCGTTGGGGGACCCCCTCCCGTGTGCCCTCCTCTGCGTCCTCCGCGTCCTCCGCGGTTCAATCGTTCTTCAGCAGAGCCGACCGGCCGGGGGCCCCTCGTCCGTGTGCCCCTCCTCGGTGTCTCGGTGCCTCGGTGGTCGATCTCATGAAGCGTCCCGCGCGAGGGCCCCACGCCCCCCGCGCGCGAGGCGGGTGGCGAGGTGGCGCTTCACGTCGGGCCACTCGGCGGCGAGGATGCTGAACATCACGCTGTCGCGGACGGTGCCGTCGCGGCGCGCGGCGTGGTGGCGGAGGACGCCGTCGCGCCTGGCGCCCAGCGCCTCGATCGCGCGCTGCGAGCGGAAGTTGAAGTTGTCGGTCCGGAGGCCCACGACCTTGCAGCCCACGGCCTCGAAGGCGTGGGTCAGGAGCAGGAGCTTGGACGCCGTGTTGACGTGGCTCCGCTGCCAGCGCGCGCCGTACCACGTGTAGCCGATCTCGACGCGGTCGATCGGCGCCACGACGTCGTGGTAGCGCGTGCTGCCGACGACGTCGCCTGACGAGAGCTCCCGCACCACCCACGGGAGCATGTGCCCCGCGGCCTGCCCGGCGAGCGCGTCCGCGATGTAGCGCGCGACGCGGTCGGGCTCGGGGACGGCGGTGTACCAGAGCTCCCAGAGCCGCCCGTCGGACGCGGCGGCCGCGAGGCCGGCCTCGTGCTCGGGCGCGAGGGGCTCGAGGCGGACGCCGCTGCCCTCGAGCGTCGCCGGAGAGAGGGAGATCACGGGCCGGCGGCGCTCACGGGCCCGAGAAGCCGATCGGGACGCCGCCGGGCGCGCGCACGATCGCCACGGTGACGCCCTCCATCACCCGCGTCGGCGAGAGCATCTCCTCGGCGCCTTCGCGGAGCGCCGCGTCGTACGACGCCTGGCAGTCCTCGACGTGGACGTACGGGATGCTCCCCGGGATCTCCGGCGGGTTGTTCGGCCGAATCGCCCCGCCGCCCTTCTCCGAGTACGCGAACATGTGGATCTCGCCGCCGCCCGGCATCGGCAAGGTCATCGTGAACGTCCACCCCAGCACCTTCGCGCACCACGCCTTCGTCGCCCCGGGGTCGGCGCTCGCGAGATCGGTGTGGGTGATCCAGCCGTAGAGGCCCCGCGTGAACTCGTGACGCGGCGGCGGCGAGGACTCGTCCGCGGACGGCGTCAGTGGGGGCTGCGGCGGCGGCGGGGACTGGACTCGGTCCGTCATGGCTGCGCGGGGCTGGTGGTGATGCGGTGGGAGCGTCGCGGCTGCGCGCTGGGTGCGCGCTGGGTGCGCGCTGGGTGCGCCAACATCGTCGCGGCCGGGGGCGCTGGCAAGACCGCGCTGGCGTCACGCTCCGGCGGCGAAGAAATGGCCCAGCAGATCCGCCGTCTCGGCCGGTTTCTCTTCCGGAAAGAAGTGGCCCGCGTCGACCGCTCGGCCTTCGACCCGCTCGCCGCAGCCGCGCCAGATCTCGAGCGGCCCGCCGGCGTCGTCGTACCATTGGGCGAGTGCGCCGTGCGCGCTCCAGAGGGCCAGGAGCGGGCAGGCGATGCGCCGCCCGCCGTCATGGTCCGCATCGTCGTGCGCGCGATCGAGCGTCGCGGCGGCCCGATACTCCTCGCAGATCGCGTGCACGCGGGCGGGGTCGCGGAGCGGCTCCACGTACGCCGCGCGCACCGCCGACTCGAAGACGGTCGGCGGGGAGCCCCAGCCGCCGAGCGCATCGTCGACCACCGCGTCGGGCGCCGCTCCGACGAGGCGCTCGGGGAGCGGCTCGGGCTGGGCGAGCAGCGACCAGGGCCAGTAGGCGAGGGCGAAGCGCGCGTCGGCCCGCGCCCAGACCATTCCGGTGGGGAGCACGTCGAGCACGGCGAGCCGCTCGACGCGGTCCGGATGGTCGAGCGCGAGCCGATACGCGACGCGCCCGCCGCGGTCGTGGCCGACGACCGAGAAGCGCGGAAAGCCGAGCCGCTCCATGACGGCCACCATGTCGCGCGCCATCGCACGCTTGGCGTACGGCGCGTGGTCGGGCGCGGAGGGCGGACAGCCGCTCCGCCCGTAGCCGCGCAGGTCGGCGCAGACGACCGTGAACCGTCGCGCCAGCAGGGGCGCCACGCTCCGCCACATCAGGTGCGTCTGCGGGAAACCGTGCAGCAGGAGGACCGGCGGCCCGGCGCCGGCCCGGCGCACGTGGATAGTCGTCTCGCCGGTGTCGACCTCCGCGGTCTCGAAGCCGTCGAGCATGAAGAATTTCGCCGGGTCGAAAGAGAGCGCGATCCGCCGGACGTCAGCTTGCGTGCCCATGCCGGGTCTGGGGAGGGAGCGTCTCATGACCTGCTTCGACGAGCTTCGCGAGCTTGCCGAGGGCCATCCGCCAGCCGGCTTCGTTGTCGGCGGGCGACACGCCGCGCGGCAGCCCGTCGTGCACGGCGAGGAGGTCGGTGCCGCCGCGGTCGGCGTCGGCGAGCGTGATCGTGATCGTCATCTCGCCGCGGAGCGCTTCATCGTTCGTCTCGAACTCGTCGACCTCGACCACCGTCTCGTCGGGTACGAGTCTGACGAAGCGGCCGTGGTACGTGTCCGTGCGCGAGGTCGTCTTGCCGGCGCTGGTCGGCGCGTCGTAGGTGAGGGAGACGCGGATCGTGCCGCCCTCGCGGGCGTCGAATTCGTGCACCTGGCAGGTCATGCCGTCCGGCACCTTCCATCTCGCGACGGTGCGCGCGTCGAGCAGGGCGCGATAGACGGCGGGCCGGGGCGCATCAAAGTGGCGTCTGATGCGAGTCGACGTCATGCCTCCCCCTACCGCAGCCTGGCCACGGCCTCGACGTACTTCACGCTCCAGATGCGCAGGCGTCGCAGCGCCATGAAGTCGACGGGAACGGGCGAGAAGCCGATGAGCGCTTCCGCCGTGAAGTGCGAAGGGGACGCGATGACGTCGCCGTTCGGGAACTGCTGTCGGAGGCGGCGGAACCAGTCCTCCATCTCGCTGTCGCCGACCCGATTCAGGATGTCCTCGATCTCGGCAATGGTCCGCAGGCCCAGCATGCCGGACACCCGCACGATGTTGCGGATTCCCGACGCGTTCCCCGCCCGGCGCACGATCATCCCTCCGCGCTTCGCCGCCGCGCCGACCCGGGCCACCGCGGGGCCGCGCACGAACTCCGCGACGGACGCCTCGTCGATCAGGGCGCCGAGGCCTCCGCGCGCATCAGGACCCACCACAGCTCGCCTGCACCGCCAGCGCATCGCGGAGCGCGACCTCGGCCGCGCGTCGCTCCG
>DATFPD010000474.1:0-2167 GCA_035265005.1 Gemmatimonadaceae bacterium
CCGGCGCGCCATCAGCACGTGCCTCCCGACCGACGCGTCGAGCACGCGCGTCTCGTCCCAGATCACCGGCACCGCGCGCAGCCATTCCATCGCCTCGGGCTCACGCTCGTACTCCGACGGACTGTCCGCGAGCATCTGCAGCGGGCTCTCGAACACGACGTACATCGCGAGCTGGTGCACTCGCGTGCCGATGCTCATCGGCCGGTCGAAGATCGCTCGGAAGTTCCTCGGCTGCGCGTTGATCATCGCGCCGGGTGTGTAGTCCATTGGCCCGGCGAGCATCCGGGTGAACGGCAGCGTCACGTTGTGGGTCGGCGTGACGTCGTCGGTCCACTTGTTGTTCTCCAGGCCGTGCACTCCCTCGAAGGTGAGCACGTTTGGCCAGGTCCGGTTCAGTCCCGCCGGCTTGTGCGCTCCGTGATAGTCGACGAGCAGGTGCCGCGCCGCGGCCTCCCGCGCGATGCGGTAGTAGTAGTTCACCACCTTCTGGTCGTCGCGCTGCATGAAGTCCACCTTGATCCCCTTCACGCCCCACCGCTGGAACTGGTCGAGCGCCGGCGCCATCTGGTCGTCGAGCGTCTTCCAGATCGCCCACAGGATCACCCCCACCCCCTTCGACTCGGCGTAGCGCACGATCTCCGGCACGTCCACGCCGGGCTTCACCTTCAGCAGGTCGCCCAGCTCGTACCAGCCCTCGTCGAGCACGATGTACGGGATCCTGTAGCGGGCGGCGAAGTCCGCGTAGTACTTGTACGTCTCGGTGTTCACGCCCGAGCGGAACGGGACGCCGCGCACGTTGAGCGCGTTCCACCAGTCCCACGCCACCAGCCCGGGGCGGATCCACGACGCGTCGCCCTGCAGGCGCTGCGCGGGGGCGAGCCGGTAGACCAGCTCGCTCTCCAGCAGCTCGCGGTCGGCGTCGGCGACGATCATCACGCGCCACGGGAACGTGCGCCGTCCCGCCGTGCGGGCGATGTAGTCGTGCCGCTCGGTCACCTCGATGTCGCGGTCGTTCTTCGCCCGCTCGGCGCGCGCGGCACGCGGGAAGATGCCGGCGAGCGCACCCGGCGCGTCGCCGCGCCCGAGGTACATGCCGGCGTAATCTTCCAGCGCCGACTCGGTGATGGCGAGCTTCGCGCCCCCGGCGGTCCCGCCGCCCACGTCCACCAGCAGTGGGAGCAGCGCCATCCGCGGCGAGCGCAGCGTGTCGAGCCGCACGCGGTGCCACGCCGGCTCCTGGTGCGTCATGAACGTCGAGTCGAGCCCGGCGATGGCCTCGTGGTTGGCGGCGAAGCGGAACGTCGCCTCCTCGGACACGACCGTGATGCTGTCCGGGAGGCTCGTCACCCACCGGTACGCCACGCCGTCGTCGTAGGCCCGCGCCTCCAGCGCGTAGCCGCCGCGGAAGTCTATCCGGACCTCGGCGTAGCGGTCACGCACCGTAGCGTTCTTGGTCGGCGCCACCGGGCGGATCGTCTCGTCCACCCGCCGCGTCTTCGACGAGCTGACGCGCGCGCCGGCGCCGCCCAGCACGCGCCCGCGGTCCAGCGTGAGCGAGACCGGCGAGGGGCCGATCAGCGTCGCGCCGCCGCGGGTGACGGTGTACGTCACCCGGTCGCCGACGGCGACGGCGATCCGCGTGCGCCCGTCGGGGGACTGCGCCTCGTAGGTCGCGGCGCGCTGCGCCCGGGCGGCGGGGGTCATCGCGGGCAGGAGACAGACGGCGAGTGCGAGTCGCGCGCGCATGCGGTCCTTTCGTGGGTCGTCGTCAGGCGGTGGGCGCGTCGCTCAGCGGGCGAAGTCGCGGTACTGCGCCTCGATCTGCTCGGGCGAAGGGGTGGCGCCGGAGAGGACGAGGACGCGGTGGCGGAACGTCGTCGCCGCGCCGGGGGCGAGGCGGAAGTTCAGCTCCTCCTTCCCGTTGCTGAACACCTTCTGGCCCAGCGGGTTGGCGGCGAACAGGCCGTAGCCGCGCGCGTGCCAGTAGGTCGGGAAGCCGACGTTTCGCGGGTGGTCCAGAATGGCGATCGTGATCGGCTCGCCCTGCACCGTCCCCGAGAGCGTCGCCCAGCGGCCGCGCGTCCCCCACACCGCGTCCCCTTCGAGCCCCTCCGAGCTGCGGTACCGCCCGGTCACCCCGTCGTTGTTCAGCGCCGGCACCGCGGTC
>DATFPD010000475.1:0-3949 GCA_035265005.1 Gemmatimonadaceae bacterium
TGGCCAGAAACAGCGTGCGCGGCATCGAGTCGAGCGCCGCCAGGCGCGCCGGGGCCGAGTCCAGCAGCGCGCCGCCGTTCCACCACACGCTCGGGTCGAGCGCCACGTAGTGGTCGAACAGCGCGGGGTCGGCGAGGAACGTCTCGACGACGAACAGTCCGGCGAGCGATTCGCCCACGATCGCCCGCTCCCCGGTCGTGCGGTAGCGCGCCCCGACGGCGGGGATCAGCTCCTCGCGGAGGAAGCGCCGGAACGCGGCCGAGCCGCCCACCCGCGGCGCGATCGCGCTGTCGGCCGCGAAGCGCGTGGGGCCCGTCAGGTCTCGGCGGCGCTGCGTGTTCGGGACCCCGACGACGATCACCGGCCGGATCTCGCCCAGCGCGATCAGCGAGTCGACCGTCTTCACCACGTGCGGGAAGTCCTCGTTCAGGCCGCCGTCCGGCATGTACAGCACCGGGAATCGCGCCCCGCCTGACGAGAGATAGCCCGGCGGCGTGTACACGTTGACCGGCCTGGCCTCGCCGAGCGCGCGTGAGGCGACCGTGAACGTGTCGTGCGGCGGCACCGGATCCGCGGCCGGCGGCGTGCCCTGCGCGCCCAGCGGGCCCGCCAGCGCGGCGAGGGCGAGCAGGCGCCCGAGGAGCGGAGAGACGCGCATCACGCGGCGCCACACCGCGCGTGCGCCGCCACGAACCGCTCGACGCGCCGCGCGTCCACGGCCCCGTCCCAGCGGCCGTCGGCCTTGAACGCCGAGCCGACGATGAACCCGTCGGCGCCCGTGTAGTAGCGCGCCAGGTTCTCCGGCGTGATCCCGGAGCCGAGGTAGAGCGGCAGCCGGCAGCGCGCGCGCACCGCGGCGACGTCGTCCTCGCTCGGACGCTCGCCGGTCGCCGAGCCGGTGACGATCACCGCGTCCGCGCGCATGAACTCCGCCGCCGCCGCGGTGTCGCCGATCCCGACGTCGGCCGTGATCGCGTGCGACGCGTGCTTCTTCTTCACGTCCGCCCACACCCGCACCCGCTCGGCGCCGATCTGCCGGCGGAAGCGCAGCAGCGACGCCGCGGACGACTGGATGAGCCCCTCGTCCGCGACGTGGGCGAAGACGAACCCCTCGGCGCGCACGAAGTCGAGCCCCGCCGCGTGCGCGACCGCGAGCGCCTCGTGGTTCGCGCCGGCGAGGATCTGGACGCCGCACGGGAGCCCGCCGCTCGCGCCCTTCACCGCCAGCGCGAGCACCGTCATCGCCGCCGTGATCTCCGGGCCGACGCCGCCGCGCAGGTACGGCACGTCGTGCATGTTCTCCAGCATCACCCCGTGCACGCCCGCGTCCCGGTAGACGGCGCACTCCGCCGCCGCCCGCTCCTCGAGCTCGCGCAGCGTGGCGCCGCCCGCCGGCGTCCCGGGGAGCGCGCCGACGTGGACCATCGCGATGACCGGCCTGGGGCAGGAGAACATCGGCCGCGGACGTCTACCCGTCGTACGCGCGCTTCAGCGCGGCGATGTCGAGCTTCTTCATCCCCAGCATCGCCTCGAACGCCCGCTTCGACTTCTCCGACGTCTCGTCCTGCACCATCTCGGTCATGATGGTGGGGACCACCTGCCACGAGACGCCGTACCGGTCCTTCAGCCAGCCGCACTGCTGCGCCTTCGGGTCGCCGCCGGCGGAGAGCCTGTCCCAGTAGTAGTCGATCTCGTCCTGCGTCTCGCAGTGCACCTCCAGCGACATCGCCTCGTTGAAGGTGAACGCGGGGCCGCCGTTCAGCGCGGTGAAGCGCAGCCCGTCGAGCTCGAGCTCCACCGTCATCACCGACCCTGCCGGCCGCCCGTGTATCTCGAAGCCCACCTCGCTGTAGCGCGTCACCGTCACGATCCGCGAGTCGCGGAAGATCCCGGTGTAGAATCGGGCCGCCTCTTCGGCCTGGTCGTCGAACCACAGGCAGGGATGAATCTTCGGTGTGAGCGCCACGATGTTCCTCGGCCGACAGGTTGAATGGTGTCCCCTCGATTCGCGCGAGTCAAATAGCAGCGACGCCGCGGACGCCGCAATCCATGTTGCCGTTCGTCCCCCCATCCCCTCCCTCCCGCCGTCCCATACCGCTTATCCTGTCTCTCTCCCCTTCCATGATTACCACCCACGAGCGAGACCTCATGAGCTCCAACCCGTCGGCCCCCGGCGCGGCGAAGCGCGCCGAGCCCGAGTCGTTCCGCGCCCGCTCCCTCCAGACGTCGCTGACCGTGAAGGACCTCCAGGCGAGCCTGGCCTGGTACCGCGACGTGGTGGGCTTCATCGTCGACCGGCAGTACGAGCGCGACGGGAAGCTGATGTCGGTCGCGCTCAAGGCCGGCGCCGTGCGGATCCTGCTCAACCAGGACGACGGGCGCCGGGGCTGGGACCGGGTGAAGGGGGAGGGCTTCTCCCTCCAGTTCACGACCGCGCAGAGCGTCGACGCGATCGCGAAGCGGATCACCACCCTCGGCGGGACCCTCGAGACGGAGCCGGTCGACACGCCCTGGGGCGCGCGCATGTTCCGGGTGCGCGACCCGGACGGGTTCAGGATCGCGATCTCGTCGGAGCGGCCGGCCCCGGACGCCGCCGCCGCCCCCAAGCAACGTTAGGCAGCGCGGCGTACGCCGGGCGCCCCGCCGACGGCGGGCGCCCGGAGCTCGCGGTGACCGTGAACGCGTGGATCGCGCGGAGAATCGCCTCGATGTCGGCGGTCGCCGAGTCCCCCGCGCGCGGCAGCCCGTAGCCGTAGCTCCGGTACCCGGAGTCCGACCGCGCCTCGACCACGACCCGGTACGGCGGCATGCCCGCGCGTCCGGCGGGCAGGGGCGTGCCGGGGGCCTCGCTGCCGGGCAGCGTCCAGACCCCGCGCAGCTCCAGCTGCCGGAGCAGGTCGCCCCAGCGCGCCTGGCGCGTGGTGGGGAACGGGCAGACCGTCATCCCGTGCGCGTGCGAGGCGCCCTCGGGGCAGGGCGGCGCCGCCTGTCCGCTCCCGCCGCGGCCCCACCGACTGCTGCTGCCGCTGTCGGTGGGCCACCAGTCGAACAGCGCGCCGTCGGCCGCGGTGCCGGGGCCGGCGTCTTCCAGCCGGAGCAGCAGCCCGCCGCGCGGCGAGTCGGCGCCGATCCAGAAGCGCAGCTCCCGGTGCCCCCCCGGCAGGGGCGTCGTCCGAAGCGGGGTGAGCCCGGCGGCGTCCGCCACGTCCGCGAGGCGGGCGGCGAACGGCGCGTCGCACATGCCGCCCGGCGCGCATTCGGCGCGGTACAGCGGCGAGCGCTCGCCCCCGCAGCCGCCCGCCGACACCGCGGCGGCGAGGGAGACGAGAAGCAGGCGAAGCAGACGTGCGGGCGTGCTGACCATGGCGACGGGTGAGAGTGAGGGAGACGCGGGACGCCGGCGGTCCGGCTCAGCGCGCCCTGGCCGCGATCGCCTCGACCGGAACGCCCGGTAGTGGGTCCGTTTGAGGCAGCGGCAACGGCGACGGCAACGGCAAGGGCAACTGCATTTTGACAGGATGAACTGCGACAGGATGAACAGGATGAACGGGATGCCGGCCCCGGGATGCGAAGTCTCCCGAAGCAGTCATCCTGTTCACCATCCTGTTCATCCTGTCAAAATGCAGTTGCCCTTGCCCTTGCCGTCGCCGTCGCGTCACGCGCCGCGAAGTGCCCGCGGCGCTGGGTCTCGAAGAACCCGCGGCCCGCGCCGAAGCTCCCCTGGAACTCGGCGCCGAAAAAGTACGCCGTCACCCGCGGCACCGGTACCCCGTTCCACTCACGACGACGCGCGTGGCGGGCCCGAAGTCCGGGAACGGCGGGACGCGGACACCGTGCAGACACCCCGCCGCGACCGCGAGGCCGAGAACGAGCAGCGCTCGGGAGGTCATGATCCGCGTGAAGCCTTCCGGCTAGAGACAGGTACCGTACTCTTCCACGAGCACGTCCG
>DATFPD010000476.1:0-4814 GCA_035265005.1 Gemmatimonadaceae bacterium
AACCGTCGCGCGGCTGGCGCGGGAGTGGCTGGTGGAGAAGCTGTAACGGCGATTCGCGATTCGCGATTCGTGATTCGCGAAGGGCCCCGGGATCCTTCGCTGCGCTCAGGACAGGCTAGCAGGAGGATCCCGGGGCCCTTCGCGAATCGCGAATCGCGAATCGCGGTTTAACTTGCCCCGGTGACTTCACTCGACCGTGGCATCGTCTATCTCGTCGGCGCGGGGCCCGGCGATCCGGGGCTACTGACCGTGCGCGGCGCCGAGCTGCTGCGCGCGTGCGACGCGGTGGTGTACGACGCGCTGGCCAACGACGAGATCGTCCGCCAGGCGACGCGGCCGGACGGGGCGCCGGCCGAGCTGCACTTCGTCGGCAAGCGCGGCGGCGATGGCGGCTCGGCGCGGCAGGACGAGATCAACGCGCTGCTCGTGCGCCTCGGCCGCGAGGGGCAGCGGGTGGTGCGGCTCAAGGGCGGCGACCCGTTCGTGTTCGGGCGCGGCGGCGAGGAGGCGCAGGCGCTCGCCGCCGCCGGGGTGCCGTTCGAGGTGGTGCCGGGCGTGACGGCCGGAGTGGCCGCGCCGGCCTACGCCGGGATCCCGGTCACGCACCGGGGCGTGGCGACGTCGGTCACCTTCGTCACCGGCCACGAGGACCCCGATCGCGCCGCGCCCGGCACCGACTGGCAGGCGCTGGCGAAGGCCGGCGGCACGGTGGTGCTCTACATGGGCGTGCGCGGCCTAACGCGAATCGCCGCCGACCTCCGCGCCGCCGGGATGCCGGCGGACACGCCCGCGGCGGCGGTGCAGTGGGGGACCTACCCGCGCCAGCGCACCGTCGCGGGCACGCTCGACACCCTCCCGGCGCGCGTCGCCGCGGCGGGGCTCGGGGCGCCGGTGATCACGGTGATCGGCGCCGTGGCGGGGCTGCGCGACGAGCTGGCGTGGTTCGACCGCCGGCCGCTGAGCGGGCGCCGGGTCGTGGTGACGCGCGCGGCCGCGCAGGCGGGGGCGCTCGCCGGCCGGCTGCGCGCGCTCGGAGCCGACGTGCTGGAGCTCCCGGCGCTGCGCCTAGAGCCGCTCGACCCGGCGCCGCTGCGGAACGCGGTGGCGCGCCTGCGGGGCTACGCGTGGCTCGCCCTCACGAGCCAGAACGCGGTGCGCCTGCTCTGGGACGCACTGCGCGACGCCGGGCTCGACGCGCGGGCGCTGGCCGGCGTGCGCGTCTGCGCGGTGGGGCCCGCGACCGCGGGCGCGCTGCTCGAGCGCGGCATCGCGGCCGACGTGGTGCCGGAGCGGTTCGTCGCCGAGGGGGCGCTCGACGCGCTCGCCGCGCGCGTCGACGAGGTGCGCGGCACGCGCGTCCTCTACGTGACCGCGGAGGGCGCCCGCGCCGTCCTCCCGGACGGGCTCCGCGAGCTGGGCGCCGAGGTGGACGTCGTCCCGGCGTACCGCGCGGTGGCCGACGAGCGAGCGGTGGCCGAGGCCGAGCCGCTTCGCGAGGCACTGTCGGCCGGCGCGGTGGACCTCGTCACTTTCGCCTCCGCCTCGGCGGTCCGCAACTTCGTGGACGCCGTAGGCGCCGAGCTGGCGCGACGCGCTCCCGCGGCGACCATCGGCCCGGTCACGAGCGACGCCGCGCGCGCGGCGGGCCTGACGGTCGCGGCCGAGGCCGGCGAGGCGACGATCGAGGGGCTGGTTCGGGTGGTGGAGGAAGCTCTGAGGAGGTAACGGTCCGTCTGCCCGCCTCTGTGCAACGAGGGATCGGTCGGGATTGTGACCCCCGTACTTGACGCGGATTACGATAATCACTATCGTACATCCCGTAAGGTCACCGGGAGGGTAGAATGGCGACGCTACTGAACGAACCGCTTGCCAACCTGCTCGACACTCCGGGAATCACGGACGTGTCGGCTCAGGTCGAGGCGCTCGTCGTTCGGATGGCGTCGCTCGCGCTCACGGTCGCGGACGCCGCCCCGGCGGCCGCGGTGACGAGGGCACTCGCCGCCGCGTCGCCGGAGGCATTCCTCGCCGCCTTCGCGGAGCTGCTCGTCGCGCGCGGAGTCACCGCGCCGGGTGCGCTCGCGATGCTGCGCGGACGGATCGCGCTCGCCGACGTCCTCAAGGAGAGCGGCGGCCTCCTGAGGGCGGACGAGGCGCAGGCACGGCTGGGCGTCACGCGGGCCACGCTCCAGAGCTGGCGCGACACGAAGAAGATCCTCGCGCTGCCGCTGAGCGATGGGTCGTTCGGCTACCCGGTCGCGCAGTTCGCGCCGCCGGCGACGGACCTGGAGCGTCCGCGCCCGCTGCCCGGCATCGCCGATGTGCTGGCGGCGGCCGGTGACGCGCTGGCGCCGAGTGAGCTGATCGCGCTGCTCGCGGCGCGGCGGGATGCGTTCGCCGGGGCCGACGGCCGGCCTCGCACCGGCTTCGCCGCGCTCGCGGAGGGCGACGTGGGCCGCGTCGTCGGGCTCGTCGCGCACGTCACTACACCCGCGGACGAGGGCGCGCCGCCGGAGGGCGAGCCGGGGGAGTGACCGGCTTCGCGTTCGGTCCGGACGCGGGGCTCCCGGCTGGCTACGCGCGGTGCGCCGCGGGGACGGTCCTGTACCGCGGCCACACGCCCGGCCGCGCTCCAGACTGGTTCGGCCCAGCTCTCGGCGCGGCCGGGACGAATCGCTTCGACGCGCCCATGCGTCGGACCGCGGCGGACGCTGGCGTGTGCTATCTCGCCGAGCGAATCGATGGCGTGCTGCTCGAGCGGGTACTGCGCGGGGTGTGGCGCCCGCTCATCTCGCGTCGGACGCTCGGCCGGGACCACGCGCTCGCGACCGCTCGCGTGGACCGCGATCTCGTGCTGCTGGACCTGCTCGTCGCGCTGAGCACCGTACACGGCCTCGAGCTCGCCGACGTCAGCGCGCCGCCGATCCCGCGCGCCGTCCCGCCGTACCCACATACGCAGGCGCTCGCGGCGCAGTGGGCGGCCGCGTCCCACCCGGTTCCGAGCGTCGACGGCATCGTATACGGATCGCGCTTCGGGCCCGCGGCGGTCTGCGTGGCGCTCTGGGACCGGGCCCGGGGCGCGCTGGCGTGGGGACCGAGCGTGCGCTTCGAGGCAGACATGCCGGCGCTGGCGGCCGCGTGCGAGCGGCTGGGGATCGGCCTGGTGACGTGACCGACCAGCGTGGACACCTCGTCCTCCGGCTCGCCCGCCACCTGGCGAAGAAGGACCCGTGGGCGGTCGCTGGTCCTCACAGGTGCTCCGTCAGCCACTCCGCCACCGACACCGCCTGCTCCCACCCCGCGCCGTGGTCCTCGACCGACCACCAGGCGCTCAGCATCGACTGGGCGAAGGCGTAGGCGACCACGCGGCCGCGGTCGAGGCCTAACGCGTCCGGCAGCAGCGCGACGCGGTCGGCGAGGACGCGGCGCGGCGGCGTCGGTCCGGCCACGAGGTGGCGCGACGGGTTGGCGAGGAGGTAGCCGGCGTCGAACGCCGGCTCGCCGAGGACGCCCTTGGGGTCGATCGCCAGCCAGGGGCGGCGCTCGGCGGCGAGGACGTTGCCGTAGTGCAGATCGCCGTGCAGCAGCACGGGCGGCGGCGCGCTGGCCAGCAGCTCGCGGAACAGCGCCTCGGCGCGCTCCACCAGCGCCGCCGGTAGCGGGCCGGTGCCGCCGGCGAAGCGGCGGCGCAGTCGCTCGAAGCCGCGCGCCCACCCCTCCACCCGCGGGGCGCGCGGCAGCAGCTCCGGCGCGTCGACCCACAGCTCGTGCGCGATGGTCGCCACCGCCTCCATCGCGCGCCGGTCGTCCGACTCCAGATCGCCGAGCGGCGTGCCCGGGATCGCGCGCTCGAGCAGCAGCGCGCCGCGCTCGGCCCAGCACGCCAGCACGCGCACCGCGGTCGCGCCGGCGTAGACGGTGAGCGCGTCGAGCTCGGCGCGAGATTCGGCTTCGCGCACCGAGAGCTTGAGCACGGCCGGGGCGCCCCCGGCGGCTTCGGCCCAGAGCACGAGGTTGTAGCCGAGCCGCGGGACCACGCCCGTGACCCGGACCCCGAGCCGCGACTCGCACGCGGCGACGAGCTGCGGGATGTCGTCCAGCCACCGCCCTCCCTCGCCGCCGTAGGTCTCGAGCACCGTGCGCACGAAGCTCCGGGGGAGTTGGTCCCGCGAGATCGGCGCGCTCACGTCAGGCGGAGAACGCGGGGAATTGCGGCGCCGGCTCGGCCTCGTGCTCGGGCCACCGGGCGTGCAGTGCGCCGTGCAGGCGGCGGGCGGCCTCGGCCACGGGCGCCAGCGGCTCGTGCGGGGCGCAGGCGTGCGCGAGCCGCGACAGGACGCAGAGCACCGCCTCGCGCGCCGACCAGTCCTCCACCCACGGCCGGTTCGCGTCGATCACGGCGGGCGGTATCCAGGTCAGGATCGCGAGGCCGCGATAGGCGCACAGCTCCGCCCAGGCGGCGGCGAAGGCGGCTCCGTCCCGCGCGGCGGGCACCGAGTCGCCGAGCGTCGCACGGTACGCGTCCACGACGTCGCCGACTGCCTGACGAGGGAGCGGGCAGAGCATCTCCCAGCCGGTCTCGTCGTACAGCGCGTGGCGGAAGCCGCCGTACTCGAAGTCCAGCAGCCGCACCGCGCCGTCGGCGGCGACGTGGCAGTTGGTGGGCGCGGGGTCGCCGTGCGTGAACGCCAGCCAGTCGCCGGGGTCGGCGTATACCGCGGCGACCCGGCGCATCGACGCATCGAAGCCAGCCGGCGCGCCGCAGCGCGCGGCGTCGAGCCAGGCGCGCACCCTGGGCGCGGCACCGAGCCAGTCCG
>DATFPD010000477.1:0-6630 GCA_035265005.1 Gemmatimonadaceae bacterium
TCGATCCAGTCGGCGATCGGCTGCGGAATGGCCGTGCGACCCTCGCCCTCGACGCGGCGGACGTAGCTGTTGACGATCACCCGGTCCGCGCCGCGCACGATGGCGGCGATCGAGTCCAGGTCGGCGCGGGACGTCCCCGGCCCGACGCGGAAAGTCCGCGCGCCCCGCACGCCTGCCGCGCGCAGCTCGCTCGTGAAGGTCCGGCCGGCCAGCAGCTCGGTGGGCGGCGCGTACATGATGACCGCGGTCTGCCGCACGTCGCGCCACGGGATCAAGCTGTCGCGGTCGCGCAGAAGCGTGAGCGCACGGTCGGCGATCTCCTGGGCGATCTGCCGGTGCGCCGGCGCGCCCACCACCTCGCGCAGAGCCCCGAGGTCCACGCGGGGGTCGGACATGAGCCCCAGTCTGGCCTTGAGCTCGAGGACGCGGCGCGCGCTCGCCTCGATCCGCTCGGGGGTGATCTCGCCGCGCTCGACCGCCGCCACCACCGCGGCGACCGCGCGGCGCGTGTCCGCCGGCTTGAGCAGGATGTCGGCGCCCGCCTTCACGGCCGCCACCGCGCTCTGCTCGGTCGTGTAGCCGCGGCCGACGCCTTCCATCGTGAGGGCGTCGGTAATCGCCAGCCCGCGGAAGCCTAGCGAGTCACGCAGCAGCCCGGTGATGATCCGCGGGGCGAGCGTGGCGGGAATGCTGTCGCCCTCGACGGCCGGCAGGGCGATGTGCGCGGTCATCACCGACGACACGCCGGCCTCGATCGCGCGGCGGAAGGGTACCAGCTCCACCGTGTCGAGCCGGGCCATGTCGCTCTTCACGATCGGAAGGCCGACGTGCGAGTCCACGTCCGTGTCGCCGTGTCCGGGGAAGTGCTTGGCCGTCGCGGCTTCGCCCTCGCTCTGGAGTCCGCGCACGAACTCGGCCGAAAACCGGCCGACGGTCTCGGGGTCCTCGCCGAAGGAGCGGGTGTTGATCACCGGGTTCGCCGGGTTGTTGTTGACGTCGACCGTCGGCGCGAAGTCGAGCTGGATGCCGACCGCGCGCGCCTCGCGGCCGATCACCCGCCCGGCCTCGAACGCGAGCCGCGGGTCCCCGGTCGCCCCGATGGCCATGTTCGTCGGAATGACGGTGGCGCCGCCCCCTTCCATCATGTAGTGGTCGAACACGCCGCCCTGCATCCGGCCGAGGTTCGGCTCGAGGTCTGACGACATCAGCAGCGGGATGCGCGCCAGCCGCTGGATGTCGTTGATCTTGGCCGCCACCTCGATCGGCGAGCCGAGCGACATCGTCGCCCCGCCAACGCCGTCCTCCAGCACCGCCCGCCGCAGCTCGGCGAACGACGAGTCCTGCACGTTGGCGTAGTCCCCCACCATCCACGCCCACGTCATCTGCCCGACACGCTGTCGGAGCGAGAGCGACGCCAGCGTCTGGTCCACCCAGCGACGCTGCGCGCCGGTGAGCGGGCGACGCGGATCGGCGTCGAGCGCCGAAGGCGCCGTCGAGGCGGCGGCCGACGGCACGGCTGCGGGAGCGGGGGCGCCGCTCGGGGATGGCTGGCGTGCGCAGCCGGCGAGCGCGATGGCGGCCGGCAGGATCCAGCGACGGCGGCGCGTGATCGGTCGAATCATCGACAGGCGAGGCCAGGTGTTCGAGAGACAGCCAGCGGCCGCCGAAACCCACCGCAATACTGGGGACGGCCGCCGCGCGATGCGAGCGGTGCTGTTGGAGGAGATAATACCCGCGGGCGACAGCCCATGGAATCGCGGGGCCGCGCGACCCCCGGTACGCCTGCACTTGTGGTCGCTTCGCGCACGGCTCTTGCTTCACCCAGGGCGCGGATGTCGATGACTCGACGCCGTCCTACCCTAAAGGAGGGGAAATAATGAGATCCATCCTCGCCGGTCTCCTGGTCGCGATCGTCGCGGCGTGCGGCTCGCGGCAGGTCGAGGTCCGGTCTGGTCCGCGGCCGACCTCCGAGGTTTCCGTCCGCGTCACGAACAACCTGAGCCAGGGGGTCAACGTCTCGGTGGTCAGCGGCGGGAACGAGTCGTTCCTCCGCCAGGTGAACGCGAACAGCACCGAGACGCTGCCGGTCCAGGGCGTGGCGGCCGGCACGAGCGTGACGCTGCGCGCGACGACGGTCGACGGGCGCAACACCTACACGCGCGAGAACGTCGTGCTCAGCGGGACGTTCAGCTGGACCGTCCCCTGAGCAGTCACGGGCGGGTCACGTAGCCGGTCACGATCGGACGCGAAAGCGGCTCCGCGCGCCCCCGCTGAAGGGCGCGACGCCGCGCGGGCGTTGCCACAAGTTCGCGACAGGGATAGTTTTCCGGGCCGGAGCGACACGTTCGCTCCGGTCTTTTTCATTCCCGCCCCAGCAGCCGATGAGCGCTCGGGGACGGGCCGTCGCTCCTCCGCGCTCCCGCCGGCCGAGGCTGAATGAAGCGTCTGTGGGATTCGATCAAGAGCGGGTATCTCCGCGTCATCGAGCCGTTCGCCGACATGCTCGTGCGCAGCGGAATCAGCCCGAACGCGATCACCACGATCGGAACCCTGTTCTTCGTCCTGGGCGGCGTGATCTACGGCAGCGGCCACATCATGGCCGCGGGGTGGGTGATCGGCCTGACGGCGCTGTTCGACGTGCTGGACGGCACGGTCGCCCGCCGGACCGGACGAACCACGACGTTCGGCGCGTTCTACGACTCGACGCTCGACCGGGTGGCTGACGGCGCGGTGCTCGGCGGCATCGCGTTCTTCTTCGCCACCAACCCGGTGCACCACAGCCCGCGGATGGTCTTCGTGACCCTCGCGGGGATCGTCGGGACCTTCATGGTCTCCTACACCCGGGCGCGCGCCGAGGCCCTCGGGATCGACGCCAAGGTCGGCGTGATGCAGCGCCCGGAGCGCGTCACGCTCCTCTCGGCGCCGCAGGCGTTCTTCGGGCTCGCCTTCAACGGCTGGGTCCTCACCGCCATCGTCACGCTCCTCACCGTGACGGCCTGGATCACCGCGCTGCAGCGCATCGCGTACGTGTACAAGGTGACCAAGGCGGCCGACGAGGCCGACGCCGCGCAGCGGCGGAGCGGGGAAGTGAGCAAACCCGTCGCGTCGTCCTACAGCGCCGCGCCGAGCCAATCCTGATCAGGAGAGTTTGACCCGTGCAGGGTGATACAGATAGAGAGGCGCCCGACATCCGTCCGGCGCAGGGCCGACTCGGCATTCTGACGCCGGGCCTCGGCGCCGTCGCCACGACGTTCATGGCCGGCGTCGAGAGCGTCCGCCGCGGCTACACGAAGCCGATCGGCTCGCTGACGCAGATGGCCACGATCCGGCTGGGCAAGCGCACCGAGCACCGCACGCCGCTCATCAAGGAGTTCGTCCCGCTCGCCGACCTGAACGACCTCGTGTTCGGCGCCTGGGACCCGATCCCGGATGACGCGCTCACCGCCGCTCGCAAGGCGGGCGTGCTGGAGGAGAAGCACCTCGAGCCGATCGCGGACTTCCTATCGGCCATCGTGCCGATGCCGGCGGTGTTCGACAACCACTACGTCACCCGCATCAACGGGACGAACGTCAAGAAGGGGAAGAACAAGCGCGAGCTGGCCGAGCAGCTCCGGCAGGACATCCGCGACTTCAAGACGAAGAACAAGCTCGACCGCCTCGTGGTGGTGTGGTGCGCCTCGACCGAGATCTTCATCAAGCCGGGCCCGCAGCACGCCACGCTCGAGCAGTTCGAGCAGGCGATGGACCGGAACGACGAGGCGATCGCGCCGTCGATGCTCTACGCCTACGCGGCCCTCATGGAGGGCGTGCCGTTCGCCAACGGCGCGCCAAACCTGACAGTCGACATGCCCTGCCTCGTGCAGCTCGCCAACGAGCGCGGCGTGCCGATCTCCGGGAAGGACTTCAAGACCGGCCAGACGTGGATGAAGACGGTCATCGCGCCGGGGCTCAAGGCGCGCATGCTCGGGCTCGCCGGGTGGTACTCCACCAACATCCTCGGCAACCGCGACGGCGAGGTGCTGGACGACCCGGCTTCCTTCAAGACGAAGGAGGAGTCCAAGCTGAGCGTGCTGCACACGATCCTGCAGCCGGACAAGTATCCCGAGCTCTACTGCAACTTCTCGCACGTCGTTCGCATCAATTACTACCCGCCGCGCGGCGACAACAAGGAAGGATGGGACAACATTGATATCTTCGGGTGGATGGGCTACCCGATGCAGATCAAGGTCAACTTCCTCTGTCGCGACTCGATCCTTGCGGCGCCGATCGTGCTCGACCTCGCCCTGTTCTCGGACTTCGCGCACCGCGCGGGAATGAAGGGGATCCAGGAATGGCTGAGCTTCTACTACAAGAGCCCGATGACGGCCGCCGGCCTCCAGCCGGAGCACGACCTGTTCATCCAGCAAACGAAGCTGAAGAACACGCTTCGGCACCTCATGGGCGAGGAGCAGATCACGCACCTCGGCCTGGAGTACTACGCGTCGTGATGCGACGACTGAGCGGCGCGCGCCGGTACGGGCGCGCCCTCGCCCTCGCGCTCGCGGTGCCGGCGCTCGCCGCGGCCGCCGCGGGGTGCGAGAACAAACCGCGGGTCCTCGAGCTGCGCATGTTCACGGAAGATCTGTCGATCAGGGTGTCGACCGATCCCGTGCCCCCGCACGCGCGTGAGGACGTGGTGTTCAAGGTCGTCGTGAACGACCGGAAGTCCGGGCGGCCGATCGAGAAGGGCGAGGGCCGGCTCTTCGCCATGAACGAGGACAGCGTGCAGAAGTGGGACGGCCTGGAGCCGGGCCCCGAGACCGGGACCTACTACGCCCGCCTCAACTTCGTGACCGCCGGCCAGTGGGCCATCGGGATGCAGTTCCGCCGGGACTCCACCCAGCGGCTGCAGCGCCTCGACTGGATGCAGCAGGTCTTCGCCGAGCGCACTGGCTCCTGACGGTTCCTGAACGACGCGAGAATGCGCCACTTCCATCGCACGACCAGCATGACGCCCGCCGAGGTGATCGCCGCGGCGGACGAGTTCTTCCCGAAGCTCGAGCTCTCGCAGTCGGTCAGCAGCGCGCGCTCGCGCACCTTCAGCGGCGCGCTCGGCACGCTCCGCATCTCGGCGCGTCCCGAGGGGGGCCACTACACCTTCATCGAGGTCGTCACCGACCAGATGGGGGAGAGCCGGCTGGACAAGAACGCGAAGAAGTTCTTCGTCCAGGTGCACCGCCGCGGCGACCCGACGCACGCGATGCAGGCCTCGTACTGATGGCCACCCGCGCGCCCGGTGCGCGGCGCTCCCGGCGCGGGGGCGCCGACGGCGGCGGCGGCGACACGCGGGGCGAGGGCGACCGGTCGCACGCCGCCGCGCTGACGCGCGATCAGCGCCTGGAGCTGTACTACTGGATGCGCCTGACGCGGTCGCTCGAGGAGCGGCTCGTCGCGCTCTACCGTCAGACGAAGGTCGTCGGCGGGCTGTTCCGGTCGCTGGGCCAGGAGGCCGACGCGGTGGGGAGCGCCTACGCGCTCCAGGACGGCGACATCCTCTCGCCGCTCATCCGCAACCTGGGCTCGATGCTGGTGAAGGGCGCGACGCCGCTCGAGATCGTGCGCCAGTACATGGCGAAGGGCGACTCGCCCACCCGCGGCCGCGAACTCAACATCCACTTCGGGGACCTGAGCCACGAGCGCGGCTTCGTCGGTCAGATCTCGCACCTGGGCGACATGGTGCCGGTGATGGCGGGCGTGGCGCTCTCGTTCAAGATGCGCCGCGAGCCGCGCGTCGTGCTGGTCTACGTGGGCGACGGCGCGACCTCCACCGGCGCGTTCCACGAGGGGATCAACTTCGCCGCCGTGCAGCGCGTGCCGATGGTCGTGATCGTCGAGAACAACGGCTACGCCTACTCCACGCCGATCGCGAAGCAGACGGCGGCCAGGCAGTTCGTGGACAAGGCGGTCGGCTACGGGATCGCCGGCGAGCAGGCCGACGGCAACGACGTGCTGGCGACGTACGACGTCACCAGGCGCGCCGTAGATCGCGCCCGCTCGGGGGGCGGCGTCTCGCTCGTCGAGCTGATCACGTACCGCCGCAAGGGGCACGCGGAGCACGACAACCAGTCGTACGTCCCGGCCGGCGAGATCGAGCGCTGGGCCGCCGAGAACGACCCGCTCGACCGGTACCTTCGGGTCCTCGGCGCCGACGGCGTGTCGCCTGACGAGATCGCGGCCGTCGACGCGCGGGTGACCGACGAGATCGACCGCGCGACCGAGGAGGCCGAGAAGTCGCCGATGCCGGAGCCGGACGACGCGCTGGAAGGCATCTACGCCGACCCGCCTCGCGCCGAGCGGCTCTGGTACCGCGAGGCCGTGCGCGCGGCGGTGGAGAAGAACGAGCGGGCGCAGGGGTGGGGGACGTTCAATGGCTGACCCGCAGCAGGGCGAGGTCACGTACCTCGAGGCCATTCGTCAGGCGCTGATCGAGGAGATGGAGCGCGACCAGAGCGTCTTCTGCCTGGGCGAGGACATCGGCGCGTACGGCGGCGCGTTCAAGGTCACCGAGGGGCTGCTCGACCGCTTCGGCGCCGAGCGGGTGATCGACACGCCGATCTCGGAGGCCGCCATCGTCGGCGCCGCCGCCGGCGC
>DATFPD010000478.1:0-6151 GCA_035265005.1 Gemmatimonadaceae bacterium
CCGCGAAGATCGACAGCGCCACCGCGTCGACCCGCGCCCGCCGCCTGGAGCTCGAGGCGCGGCTCAAGGAGCTCGAAGCCAGGTACGCCGTCCCCGTCCTCGCCTCCACCCCACCGGACTCGACCACGGCGAAGAAGGCGAACGAGTAAAAGGCGATTCGCGGTTCGCGGTTCGTGATTCGCGAAGGGCCCCGGGACGCTGTAGGCGCTTGATTCATCAAGCGCTGGCTTCCCGGGGCCCTTCGCGAATCACGAATCGCGAACCGCCTTTTACTCGTTCGCCTTCTTCGCCGTGGTCGAGTCCGATGGAGTCGAGGCGAGGACGGGGACGGCGTACCTGGCTTCGAGCTCCTTGAGCCGCGCCTCGAGCTCCAGGCGGCGGGCGCGGGTCGACGCGGTGGCGCTGTCGATCTTCGCGGTCTCGTGCTTGAGCGAGTCGGTGACGACCGTCTTCAGGTAGACGAGGCGGTTCTCGAGCTGCTCGATCTTCTGGTCGTAGCGCGCCAGCTTGATCTCGAGCGAGCGGTTCTCACGGCTCAGCGCGCGGATGTCGTTGCGCGCGCGGAACCGACCGCGAATGCCGTCGTAGCGCCCCACCGAATCGGCCTCGGCCGTGATCACGACCATGGCCAGCTGATTCACGGGCGCGGCGTAGTACAGGGAATCGTCCGACTGCACCGCCGCCTGGACGGGCGGAAGCGTAGCCGACGAGGACTGCGCGCGGAGCGCCGGGGCAGTGCTGATGGCGAGGCCGGCGAGCGCGGCCACGAAAACACGGCGGGACATGAGCTTCTGTGCAGAGACTGCGGACGAGGATGAGGCAACGGGTGCGGGCCGAGCCGAACGGAGTCCGGCGGCGGGAAGGAATCCGGCCCCTCGCTTCCATCAGGCGGAAAGGAGCGGTCAGCGCTCTCTTCTGTGTAAACAGACGAGTCTGGGTGACCACAGTCACACAGCTGAGACTCGTTCCGCTCCGCCAACGTGGGATGGCGGCTAAAGCCGCACAATAGCGAGCTTTAGCTGTTGCTCACCCTCGACGCAAAAGTGTCGCGCCGGCGCGCGGGGTGATGCTCGTGCCCTACAGTTCAGCCCGTGGCGCCGAGCTCGTCCGTGAGCGCGCGGAGCAGTCGGTCGATCAGCGCGCGGTCCTCGTCCACTGCGGCCTCCTCGCGAGCCGCGCGGGCGGCCAGCGTCCCCTGCTGGCGGAGCAGCTCCTTACTGCCCGGGCTGGCATCGCGCGTGAGTGTGCACGCGATGCGCGCGAGCGACTCCAGCAGGGCGGCGGTGAGCTGCACGTCGCCCGAGATCCCGAACCGGATCTGGGTCAGCGCCCGGCCGGCGATGTCGTCGAACGTCGGGCCGCGCGTGATCAGCCGCAGACGGCCGGCGCCGTCGGCGCGGTAGGGACAGGGCGCGGTGGTGGCGCCCAGCCGTCGCAGAAGCGGCACCAGGTGGTCGAGGCAGGTGACGGCCGTCGACGGGTCGCTGGAGGCGTGCGCCTTCACCAGCATGTCCACGAGCTGGCGGACGCCGAAGTCGACGTCCTGGTGCATCGCCCGCACGTCGCCGAGCGCGAAGCAGCCGTTGATATCGGCGCGGAGCGCATCGTTCACCAGCGCGGCCGGCGCGACGCTCACCAGCGGGTCGCCGTCGGGGACGAAGTCGCCCGGGGCGCGCTCCATCCGAATGACCACGTCGCGGCGGCGGGCGAGCTCGAGCAGGCGGCCGGCGTCGATCCGCTGCACGTAGCCGCTGCCGGGGAGCGGCGCCACGGGGGCGAACGCGTGCGAGCCCGCCAGGCCGTAGTGGGCGAGCGCATGCTCGGCGGGCTCCGGATCGAGCGCGGCACCGACGCCTTCCGGGAAGGGGCGCTCGCAGAGGCGCAGCGTGGCCCGCGCCAGGTTCGCGATCACGTTCGGCGCCTGGATGGAGACGGCGACGTGGTGCGAGAAGTAGATGATCGCCGCGACCCCGCAGAGCGCGAGCAGAATGCCGACGGCCACCGAGAGCCCCGGTGCGAAGGGCTCCCGCTCCTGCGCCCCGCGCACCGCGTGCAGCACCAGCAGCGCGTAGGTGAAGGTGCCGGTGAACGCGCCGATGACGAGCTGGGTGCCGCGGTCCCGCGTGAAGGCGTGCAGCACGCGCGGGCTGAACTGCGTGGCGGCGAGGGTGAACGAGATGACGATCATCGCCACCACCGTCCCCATCACGCCGAGCATGGAGCCCGCCACCACCGTGAGCACCGCCCGCGCGCCGTCCGCGGAGATCTCGAGCGCCCGCGGCAGCGCGACCGGGCCGTCCGGATGCGCCGCCAGCCACCGGTCCGCGCGCATGGCGAGCGCGGCGAGCACGGCCGCGCCCGCGACGACCAGCGACGGCACCACCCACAGCCCGGTCGCCACCCGCTCCCAGAAGCGGAGGAGGTGGACGCGAAAGGCCGTCACGGGTCGCTCACCTTCTCTCCCTGCGGCGTGGCGTCATCGCGCATCGCGACATCGCGACCGAGGCGCCGTGGCCATCACCCTCACGCCACTACAGCGCTCGCCGCCCGCCCATCGCCGTCCTCCTGCAGGGCCCGCTGCACCAGCGCCCGCGTCGGCAGCGCGAGCTCGACACCCTCGGTGCGGAAGCGGCGCAGGATGGCGAGGTGGACCGCCTGCTGGGTGTTCATGAAGAGGTTGTAGTCGCTGCTCGTGATGTAGTAGACCGTCTCGAAGTCGAGCGACGACTCGCCGATCCCCGTGAAGTGGGAGCGGTCGAAGCGCACCTGCTCCTGCGCGCTCACGATCTCGCGCAGCATCGCCGGGACGCGCTCGACGACCTCGGGCGGGGTGCCGTAGGCCACGCGGAGGCGGAGGATGGCGCGGCGCTCGACGAGCCGCTGGTAGTTGCGGATGCGGCTCTGGAGCAGGTTGGCGTTCGGGAGGACGATCTGCTCCCCGGAGTAGGCGCGCACCCGCGTGGACTTGAGCCCGATGTGCTCGACCGTCCCCTCCACGGTGTCCACCGCGATTCCGTCCCCGACCGCGAACGGCTTGTCGAGCACGATGGTGAGCGCGCCGAAGAGGTCGCTCAGGACGTTCTGCACCGCCAGCGCGACCGCGACGCCGCCGATCCCGAGCCCGGTGACGAGGGCGGTGATGTTGATGCCGAGGTTGTCGAGCGCCAGCAGGAGCAGCAGCACCCACAGCCCGGCGCGCGCGACGTAGCCCACCGCGATCATCGTGGTCGCGCTCCCGCCGTCCGGCCCGGTGCGGCGCGCGGCGAGTCGCGTCGTCCAGAACGCGATGATCCCGTTCCCCCACCGCGCCGCCTGGAGCGCCACCACCACCACGGCGAGGTAGCGAATCCCCTCCCGCACCCCCAGGGGGAGCGTCAGCAGCAGCGACGCCGCGGTGAACGACAGCACCAGCAGGTAGAACGGCCGGGTGCGCCGGAAGATGTCCACGCCCAGGTCGTCGAGCGCGGTCTGCGTCCGCTCGGCGAGTCGCGCCAGCCGGTTGATCACGACGTGTCGCACGACCATCAGCACCGTGAAGGCGCCGACGAACAGCGCCGCCGCGATCAGCCAGAGGCTGATCGGGTTCCCGTAAAAGCGCGCCGCGAGCACCTCGCGGAGAGAGAAGTCGAAAGACACGGGGCCAGATGGTGAGAGACGGCGGAAACTTAACGCGGTGCGAGGTGCGAGATGCGAGACGGGCCCCGGGAGGCAGAAGCTTCCCGGGGCCCGTCTCGCATCTCGCATCTCGCATCTCGCACCTCGCACCTCGCACCGCTCTCAGTCTTCCCTCAGCACCGGCATCGGCTCCAGGCGCATCGCGCGGCGAACGGGGATGGTCGCGGCGGCCAGGGCGGCCGCGGTGAGGAGCGCGCCCAGCGCCGCGAGCAGCGCGGGGTCGGTGGCCTCCGCGCCTTCCACGCGCGCGGCCAGGACGCGGCCCAGCAGCATGGTGGCGCCCGCGCCCGCGGCGAGGCCGGCGGCCACGAGCGGGAGCGCTTCGCCAAGCACGAGGCGCACGAGGTCGTGGGGCCGCGCGCCGCACGCCACGCGGACGGCGATCTCGCGCCGGCGCGCGGTGACCACGTACGCGAGCACCGTGTACAGCCCGATCGTCGCCAGCGCCACCGCGAACGCGGCGAAGCCGCCGAGGAGCCCCGAGAGGAAGCGGTGCGACGCCGACGCGTCCTCGACCACGCGCTCCAGCGCGCCGACGTCGGCCAGCGGCTGCCGCGCGTCCACCGACCAGACGGCCCGCTGCACCGCCGGCGCCACGAGCATCGGGTCCGCCGCCGTCGTACGGACCACGAGATACATGTAGGCGTGCGAGCCCTGCGCGTACGGCACGTAGCTGTCCGGGAGCTGCCGCGCGGCGAGGCTCTTCCGCGTGTCGCGCACCACGCCGACGACGGTGCGCCAGGGCCCGGCGGCACTCGCGCCGCCGAACCTCACCCGCCGCCCGATGGGGTCCGCGCCCGGCCAGAGCCGCTCGGCGAGCGCGGCGCCGACCACGGCGACCGGCGCGCCGTCGGCGCGATCGCGCGCGTCGAACAGCCGGCCGCGCAGCAGGCGCACGCCCACCGTCTCGAAGTAGCCCGGCTCCACCGTGTGCGGCGCGGCGAGCGCTTCCGCTTCCGGGACCGCGGAGCCCTCCCCCGCGACCGGCCAGCCGCCGGTGGCGCGGAACGGGTAGTTGCTGACGACGCTCGCCGCGGCGACCCCCGGCAGCGCGGCGACGCGCGGCAGCAGCTCGTCGTAGAACGCGCGCCGCCGCGCCGCGTCCGGGTACTGCGCCAGCGGGAGGAGCAGGCTCGCCTTGAGCACGCCCGCGGGGCGGAAGCCGAGCTCGATCCGCTGCAGCCGCAGCGTCAGGCGGAGCAGCGACCCGGCGCCGGCCAGCAGGACGAGCGAGATCGCGAGCTGCGCCGCCACCATCGCGCCGCGGAGCCGCGCCCGCCCGGGGCCCGCCGAGTTCCCGCGGCCGGCGCCCAGCCCCGCCGCCGGGTCGGCGCGGCTCGCCGAGAGCGCCGGGGCCAGGCCGAACAGCAGCAGCATCAGCGTCGACGCGCCGAGCGACGCCGCCAGCACCGTCGCGTCCGGGCGCAGCATCCCGGCGCCGCCCGGCACCTCCACCGGCAGCCGCGCGGCCACCGCGGCGCCAACTGTCCGCAGCCCGATGCTGGCGAACAGCGTCCCGAGCACTGCGGCCGCCGCCGCGAGCATCGCGCTCTCGGCCAGGAGCTGCCGGATCAGCCGAGCGCGTCCGGCGCCGAGCGCGGCACGGAGCGAGAGCTCGCTCCGGCGCCGCGCCGTGCGCGCCAGCAGCAGCCCGCCCACGTTCGCGCAGGCGATCAGCATCACGAGTCCCACGCCGGCCAGGAGCACGACCAGCGTCGGCCGCACGCGGTAGCTGTGCTCGTCCTGCGCGCCCGCGAGCGACATCCCCCACGCCGGGTCAGCGTTGGGGAACTGGCGGCGCGCCACGACGTTCAGCCGGCGCTCGGCCTCCGCCAGCGACACGCCCGCGCGCAGCCGCGCGAGCGAGACCGCGCGCGGGCCGCGGAGCGGGACCAGCACGTCGGTGAAGCGGTTGAAGTACCAGAACTCGCGCGGCAGCACGCCGACCACGGTGAACGTCACGGCCTCACGCGGCCGGTCGGTGGAGTACGCGGTCACCGCGCGGCCGAGCACGTCCGGGTCGCCGCCGAAGCGGCGCTGCCAGAGCGCGTACGAGATCACGGCCACCGGCGCGCCGGTCGCCGACTCCTCGTCGGTGAAGGTGCGCCCCATTGCGGGCCTGACGCCGACCGTGCGGAAGAAGCCGCCGGAGACCCAGGCGCCGTCGACGTACTCGGGGCGCTCGGTGCTGGCGAGCGTGAAGCCGTCCAGGTCCCACGCCGCCGTCTCGGCGAACACGTCGCCGAGCGACGAGAGGTCGAGCGCGGAGAGGTCGTCGGGCGGGCGGATGCCGCGCTCGAACGAGTCGCGCGTGGGGCCGGCGATCACCCACGCCAGCCGGTCCGGCTCGGGGAAGGGGAGCGGGCGGATGAGGTACGCGTTCACGACCCCGAACACCGCCGTCCCCGCGCCGACCGCGAGCGCGAGCGTCGCCACCGCCACCGCCGAGAATCCGGGCTCGCGGCGCAGCAGCCGG
>DATFPD010000479.1:0-6692 GCA_035265005.1 Gemmatimonadaceae bacterium
CGCGATACGCGATTCGCGATTCGCGAACGACCCCGGGACGCGATGGCTCGCCCGGGGCCGTTCGCGAATCGCGAATCGCGTATCGCGTATCGCGGCTCAGGTCGTCGTGTTGCAGGGCATGGAGACGAACGCCTGCGTGCCGGTGCCGCCCGTCAGGACGACCGTGCCCATGCGGTTCCCGGTGAGCGTCGGGAGGGTGAAGTTGACCGTCGGCGTGCCGGTGGTGGCGCCGCCGGCGGCGAAGGTGCGGACCTGGGTGTTGCCGGTGGCGAAGCTCGAGAAGCCGCCGCCGAGGGTGCCGCCGGTGCTCGCCGAGTTGTTGGCGACGTTGCTCACCGACGCGGTGCCCAGGGTGCCGCTCGGCGCGGTGACGTAGACGTCGGTCGCGGCGCCGGTGGTGTTGAAGAAGCGCAGCCCGTTGTTGCCGGCGCTGGCCGACGTGACGCCGTTGTCGCTCAGCACGGACGCGCTGCGCGAGCCGGCGCCGGTGCCGCTGCCGGTCAGGACGACGGTGTACTGCTGCCCCGACTGGAAGTTGAAGGCGGTGGTGCTGGCGAGGTTCGTCGTGCCGCCGCCCGTGGCGCGGAAGTTCAGCGTCTGGCTGCCGGCCGGGACGGTGAAGCAGCTGGCGCCCATCGCGCCGGCGGCGACGTTCGACGCGGCCGCGCTGCTGTTGCTGCCGACGAAGACGTCCGTGCCGCCAGTCGCGGACGAGGCGTTGACGACGCGCACCTGCGCGGTCTGGCCGTTCGTGCCGGTCGTTCCGTCGTCATCGTCGTCGCAGGCGACGAGAAGGACCGAGGTGGCGAGGAGTGCTACGCCGATGTGGAGCTTCATGTGATCTACCTCCGTGCTGCCTGTGAATCCTGTACGTTCTTGTGGCGGCGGAGGCCGGATGTGGCGCCCGCCGAGGGGGGCGCCCTGTCTTTCAAACCGCGCGCCGCCGCGCGGCAGGACACGAAATTCCCGCGCAACGCGGCGAAGCGTACGAGCGCGTACAGAGACAGATACGAGATACGGGTAGTGGGTCAGTCCGAGGGCAGCCGCGATGGCGACGGCGACGGCGACGGCAACGGCATTTTGACAGGATGAACGGGATGGACAGGATGGTGAACGGGATGCGGGCCCCGGGAAGCGTACTCTCCCGGGGCCCGCATCCCGTTCACCATCCTGTCCATCCCGTTCATCCTGTCAAAATGCCGTTGCCGTCGCCTCAAACTGACCCAGATACGGGATACGGGATACGAAAGCGGCCTCGGGAGGCCAGATCTGCCCGAGGCCGCTTTCGTATCCCGTATCTCGTATCTCGTATCCCGTATCCAGTGTCTCGTACTTGCCGTTAGGCCCTGGTGACCTCGAGGTAGACCACGTTGCCGTGGCCGTCGCGGAAGGTGCGCGAGCTCGCGACCTCGGCGGCGGGGAGGCCGTCGGCGATCTCCTGCATCCCGGCCTCGTCGCGGTAGATGAGGTTCCACGCCATGTACGACTCCATGTAGCCGATGTCGACCAGGTTCGGCGCGAAGTTGGCGACGATGACGCGGCCGCCCGGGCGCGTCATGCCGAGCAGGGCGCGCGTGACCGCGGTGGCGACGGGGAGGCCGAGGTAGTCGTAGAGCCCGGCCGCGTAGGCCAGGTCGAGGTCGGCGTACCGGACCTTCCCGGTCACCACGCCGCGCACGGTGTTGTTGACCGTCGTGATGCCGAGGCCGGCGTGCTCGCGCTGGATCAGCGCCAGCGACTCGGCGTCGTGGTCGACCGCGTAGAAGGCCCCGAGGCGGCCGGCCGCCGCCGCCGCCGAGCACTGCGCCTCGCGCAGGTGCCCGCAGGCGAGCGAGAGGATGCGCGGGCGCTCCACCTCGTCGGCGAGCCGGTCGATCGTGCGCGCCAGGATCTCGCGGCGGGCGCGGACGCTGTCGCAGGCCGGGGCCCAGCGGGTGTAGCTGTAAACCTCGGAGCCCATCGCCGTCGTGCCCGCGGGGACCGGGACCACGCCGTAGATCAGGTCCAGGATCCCGGCGTCGCCGGGGTAGCCGCGCGGCTTGTCGAAGGAGCGGCGCGTGAACGGGTCCTGATGCACCATCCGACGGATCGGGTGGCGGAGGCAGTCGCTCTGGGCGAAGCGGTGCCACTGCTCGGTCGGATAGCTGTCGCGCATCGCGCGGAGCCCGAGCACGAGCTCATCCATACCTTCGGCGGCCATGCCGTCCTGAATCTTCTCGAAGGCGGCGCCGAGCAGCTCGTCGGCGGCCTCCTCTATCGGACGGATGCTGTCGGCGGCGGTGTTGAAGGCGGCGAGAGTCATGGCGGCGTAGCGGAAGAGGTAGAAGAGGAAGGAGGAGAGCGGGCAGAATGGATCGGAGAGGTCGGGCAGGTCAGGCAGAGGTTGCTTCGTTCCAGGTCATGACTACCTGAGTTAGGAACTGGTAACACGTCACTGTATAATTGTGCGACAGTTGCCGAATTATTGGACGAACCGTCTACACATGAACGTCGTCTCATGTCACTTCACCGGCCCGCGATCCCGTGACTCCTGCCGCCGCCTCTGCTTCCGATCGGGTGCTCGACCGCTCCCCAAGCCACCTCGCGCCCAACGCGCCCAACGCGCGCGCCGAACGCGTCGAGCGTGAGCTCGCGGGGTTCCGCGTCGGGCTCCGGCACCGCCTCTGGATGGCCTCCGCCCTCGGCGTGGTACTCGCCGTCCCGATCGCGATGGGGATCTTCGCCGTCCCGCTCTGGCTCCTCGGCGCCATCGTCTGCTGCTCGCTCGCGCTCAACGCCGCCCTGGCCTGGGTGACGGGCGCCCCCGAGCGCTGGCGCGCGTGGTACCGCTACGCCGTCCCCGCGGTCGACATCCTGACGATCAGCCTGATCCAGTTCGCCTTCGGCAACTACGGGCTCATCGCCGTCTACCTGTTCGCCATTTTCAGCTACACCCTGCTCGTCGACCACGCGTCTGGCCGCTACGCCGCCGCGCTCTCGCTGGCCGGCTTCTGCATCGCCGGCTGGGGGTACGTCGCGGCGCGCGGGGGGACGCGGACCGACTACGTCTGGCTCGGCGTGGTCGCGGCGATCCTCATCATCTCGGCCGTCCAGCTGATCCAGGTGGCCGCGGGGCTGAGCCGGCGCATCACCATCACCCGCCGCGCGCTGCGCGAGGTCGAGCGCGGCGACCTGGCGCGCCGCGCCCCGGCCGAGGTGCTGGACGAGCTCGGGCAGCTGGAGCGGAGCCTCAACGCCACCCTCGACGAGGTGGGGCAGATCATCGCCAGCGTGCAGAGCGAGGCCGGCGAGGTGGCGTCGATGGCCGAGGAGATCGCCGCCAGCAGCGAGGAGCTGAGCGCGATGGGCGACGAGTTCGGCGCCAGCGTGCACGACCTCTCCTCGCAGCTGGACCTCCAGCGCGCGCACACCGCCGACGGCGGCGCCCGCGTCGAGGAGGGGCGCGTCGCATCGGCGGCGCTTCTGGAGGAGGCGGAGCGGATGGAGTCCGACGCGCGCTCCCTCGTCGTCGCCGCCGAAGGGAGCCGGGACGCGATCGGCCGCGCGGCGGCCACGCTCGTGACCGTCGGCGAGCGCGTGCGCGAGACGTCGGCCGACGTCGGCGCGCTCACCGGCGCCTCCGACGAGATCGGGCGCTTCGTCCAGACGATCTCGCGCATCGCCGACCAGACGAACCTGCTGGCGCTGAACGCGGCCATTGAAGCGGCGCGCGCCGGCAACGCGGGTCGCGGCTTCGCCGTCGTGGCCGACGAGGTGCGCAAGCTCGCCGGCGAGAGCGAGGCCGCGGCCAAGGCGGTGGCGGCCACCATCGTGAAGGTGCGCGCCCAGATCTCCACCGTCGTCTCGGCGATGGCGAGCCGCGAGCGCGAGGTGCGCGACGTCGGCTCGATCGCCGCCGAGGCGAACGCGGCGCTCGACGGCATCCTCGGCGGGATCCGCCACGTGGCCGCCGCCAGCGGCGACGGCGCGCGCGTCCAGCGCGACCAGGCCGCGCGCATGGTCGCCCTCGCCGAGGGGATCCGCGAGGTGGAGCGCGCCAGCGTGCAGGCGGCCGCGAGCGCCCAGGACGCCACGGCGTCGGTGTCGCAGCACACCGGCGCGCTCGACGGGCTCGCGAGCGTCGCCGGCGAGCTGGCGCAGCTCGCCGAGCGCCTTCGCCAATCGATCAGCCGCTTCACCGTCGCCGGCCGCGCCACCGCCGCCGCGGCCGCCGCGCGCCAGGAGCAGCGCGCCTCGCGCGTGATCCACCTCACGCCCGGCGCGGGCACGCCGAAGGTCGTCCCGCTGGCGCAGGGCCGCCGCCGCCGCACGCTCGGCGAGCTCGCGGCCGCAGGTGACTGAAGGGCTGGGAGTGCTGGGCGGCTGTGCCTCCAGCCGTCCTCGATCGTCATCCCCGAACCACCCGGCACGCCGCGGGTAGTAGCGCAGTAGCACTTCCGACTCGATTTCGCGCGGCCGAACGCGTACCATGCACCGCGTGCATGGTGTGGCGTACGGATGCGCGCCCCGCACTCTCATCGAGGTGGCCCGGAAGCATGATCAGCGCGGCGCGCCGAGCACTCGCCTCCGTCAGTCTCGCGGCTGTCGTCGTCCTCTCGTGCGGAGGGCCGGGGCGGAGTGCGCTCGACCCGGACGTGCGGGCGCAGATGGCGCGCGGGGTCGCGTACGTCGACTCGCTCGCCGTGCTGGCGGCGCGCGCGGCCGACGAGCGCGGGGTCGGCGCGCAGGACGCCGTGGCGCTGGGCTACGCCGAGCGGCTGCGGCTCGGCCTCGGCAGCCCGTTCCGGCTGATCGACTACGCGCTGCGCGACCCGCGCTTCGGCAGCGACTCGACGCGCCGCGCGGTGGCCTGGTCGCTCCTCGCCCACACGCTGGACGGCGCTGCCTACGACGTCGACGCCGCGGCGGCCGGCCAGCTCGCGGTGCTCACGTCGTACGCGCCCGGCGCGCGCGCGGCGGCGGGGCGGCGGCAGCTCGCGCTGATCGACAGCGTGTTCGACGAGGCGGCCGACCCGCGCGTGGCGGAGCTGACGCTGCGGCTGGCCTACCGCATGGCGGTGGCCGAGGGGAGCGCCGCGCCGGCGGCGGTGACGCTGGGCGCCCAGGTCGCGGCGCTCGTGCGCGACCGCCGCCTGTCGATGCGCGACGCGCGCCGGCTGGTCGACGCGGCGCGCCGCGCGGACGACGCCGACCCGCTGGCGCTGGTGCCGACCTGGCGCGCCGAGCGCAAATTCATCGTCGAGCGCCCGCCGCTCGCCCCGCTCGGCGAGCAGGCCGAGATGCAGGCGATGCGCGCCGCGCCGCTGGTGCTGGCGCGCCTCCGCCGGCTGGAAGGCGGCGCGTCGGACGACCTGAACGCCGCCGCCGACGCGCCGGCGTCACGCGCCGAGGCGCTGCTGCCCGTCGCCGCCGCCCGCCGCCTGGCCGCGCTGGCCTCGGTGCGCGGCGCGCCGCCGCAGGCGCCGGTCGCGGTGGCGATGCGCGGCTACCGGCAGTTCCAGCATCAGCATCAGTGGTCGCGCGAGCAGCGCTGGGGCGGCGCCGCCGCGGCCGCCGCGCGCGCGCGCTTCGGCACGCGGGCGCTCACCGAGGAGTCGATCGCCGCCGAGTACGCGCTGCTGCGCGGCACCGTGCCGCGCGACGGGCGCGCCGCGCTGGCCGCGCTCTCGGCGGCGGTGGCGCTGCGGGCGTACGCGCAGGAAGCGGTGTGGTTCCCCGGCTTCCCCGCGCCGACCGTGGCGGAGCTCAAGAGCCGGCTCGGGCTGGCCTCGATCAGCTTCGACCAGGGCGTCCCCGCGGCGTGGCGCCCCTACTACCTGCGCATGGTCGCCTCGGCGGTGACGGACCTCGAGCGCGTGCTCCCGTCGCTGTCGCTGCGCGGCGCGGGGCTGCACATCGGCGAGGGCGTGCTGCGGGACACGGCGCTGGCGATGCACGATCCGGCGACGCGCACGATCTACCTCCCGGTCGCGTCGGGCGCCGGGACGATCGCGCACGAGCTGGCGCACGACCTCGACTGGCAGGCGGCGCGCACGCTGTACGGGCGGCGCGGCGGCTACGGCTCGGACCGCGCGGTACGCGAGCACCGCGGCCGGCTGGCCGCCGCGGTGGCCGGGCTGACGTCGGTGGAGCTGGTGCCGCCGCTGCGGGAGAACAGCTACAGCCCGCCCTTCGCGCAGCGCCCGGCCGAGGTGCTGGCGCGCAGCTTCGACTGGTTCGTCGCCGCCGCGCTGGCGCGCGAGGGTCGCTCGAATGGCTACCTGAGCGCGGTGCAGGACGGGCTGCTCGCCGGCTACGCGTCCGCCGCCGCGCCGGGCGCGATGGCGGCGGACGCGGGCGGCGCCGGCCGCGGCGGCCGCGCCGACGACGGCGGCGGCTCGCCCGCGCACGCGCTGGTGGACGCGCTCGACGACGTGGCGCCGCCCGACTCGGCGATCCGCGCCTGGTTCCTCGACGAGTACGGCCCGCGGCGCGCGTGGGGCGCGTACGAGGCGCTCCGCCGCGCGACCGACGCCCGGCTCGGCGCCCCCGCCGGCGCGTCCGGCCTCACCGCGCACCCGCTGTTCGACCCCGGCGCGCTGGACGGCGCGGTCGACGCCGACCCGCCGGCGCCCTGCGGGGTCGGCGCGCGCGCGAACCCCGCGCGGATCGCCCTCGTCAGGCAGCTCCAGTCGGCCGCCGCCGAGGCGCGC
>DATFPD010000480.1:0-7283 GCA_035265005.1 Gemmatimonadaceae bacterium
GCAGGCCGCAGGTCGCAGGTCGCAGCTGTAGTCGGTCGCAGGTCGCAGGCGTAGTCCTACTTCAGCGCTCCCTCCACCCACCGCCAGTACGCGTCGCCCCCCCGCTCCTCGACGTCGTTGTGGCCCGCGCCGGAGACGATCAGGAGCTCGCCGGGGGTGTGGGCGGCGGCAAACACTGCGCGGCCCATGCGGACCGGGATGATCAGGTCGCGGTCGCCGTGCGCCACCCAGAGCGGGATCGGGAGGTCGCGGACGCGGCGCTCGGTGTCGAAGTGGATGCGCGAGATCACCCGCCACATGACGAGCACCGGGCGCCAGACGATCACGCGCGCCATCGCCCGCGCCGACGAGAAGGGGGACTGGAGGAGCAGGGCGCGCGGGCGCCCCTTCACCTCCGCCGCCAGCTCGGTCGCCACCGCGCTGCCCAGGGAGTGGCCGAAGATCGCGATCCGATCCGGGGCGAAGCCGAGCGAGTCGCGGGCGACGGCGTAGGCGGCGCGGGCGTCCAGCCGGCTCCCCTGGTAGGACGGCGCGCCGTCCAGCCCGCCGTACCCACGGTACTCGGCGGCCAGCACCAGCCACCCCGTGCGTCGGGCGACCTCCGCGGCCCACGGAACCAGCCACCCCGCCAGGTCCGCATTCCCGTGGAAGGCGACCAGGACGCCGCGCGCGCGCTCGCGGTCGCCCACCAGGTAGCCGTAGAGCGGCTGCCCGTCCGAGGCCGCGTAGTCCACCCGCGTCGCCGTCACGCGGGACACTTGCGGGAAGGGCGGGGCCGGCGGCTGGAAGAGGATGGATTCCTGCTTCCACCACACGAGCAGCGTAAGCGCGACCATCGCGAGGGCGGCCACGCCGGCGGCCGCGATCAGCGTCCAGAGCACGCGGCGAATCTTATCGCGTGTGCGCGGGGGCGTCAGGCCGGGGAGCGAGCGGAGCGGGGCGCGGGCGGGCATCAATACGAACGACGGCGGCGGCGAGGGGAAAGTTACCCCGCCGCCGCCGGCCGCCTGCTCCGCTCGTCAGATGTACTTCTCGGAGAACATCAGGGTGTTGCTGGTCCCGTCCGTGATGCTCGACTTGCCCTGCTTCTCTGCCTGAACCGTCTCCATGTACGCGTTGAGCGCGCCGCCGCGTACCGCCGCGTCGTCGCCGTTCGCCGGGTCGGGCTCGGGGAGACTGCCGACCTGCGGGTGCGGCTGCTGCTGCTCCTGCTCGTCCGTCCGATGCTCGTCGCTCATGGTCGTGTCCTCGAGTTGCTGGAATGTCCTCGTCGCGGCCGGGATGCCGGGATGCTACCGGCTGCCGCCGACCAGCTCACGCCGGCCGCGTGCTGCGCGGGAGAGCGGCGCTGTCGTTAGGCGCGCCGGAACCAGCCGGGCTGCGTCACCTGCTGGGCGGCCGGCAGGAGGGTGCCGGCGTTGACCGCGGTCTCGACGCTGCCGCCGATGATGATGATGCCGCCCTTCACCGCCGCGTCCTGCTCGGGCGTGGGCTGCTGCTGCTGCTGGCTCTGCGACTCGGGAAGGCTCTCGATCTGCTCGGTGCGGTGCATGGTTCCTCCGTGCGTCGTGCCGGCGGCGGGGAGCCGCGGGGCGGGTGGCGTGTCAGATCGAGTAGGCCGTGCTGTAGTAGACGTAGGACGCGTAGCTCGGCTTCAGCAGCGCGGACGGGGACCCGCCGACGATGATGATGCCGCCCTTCACGGCGTCGTCCTGCCCGGCGCTCGGCTGCTCGTTCTGCGGCGCGGAGAGATTCTCGAGGTGCGACTCGCTCTGCAGCGGCTGCTGCTGCTGCTGCTCGGTGCGGTTCATAACCCACTCCCGTGTTGGCGGCTGTGCCGGTGAGGTCGGCGTCGGCGGCGGGGAACTCGGCGCGCCTGACGTGGCCACACGATACGGGTGCCGGGGCGAACGCCGCTATGTCCCGCATCACACGTCGATCAGTACAGCGCATCGCACCGCGGAAAGCGGACAGCCGCGGCCGGACGCGACACGCCCCCGGAGCGCTCGTTAGGGTGCCCGGGGGCCTGTCGCGTCCGGCGCGGTAGGGCGCCGGCACGAGCGTCACTCGTTCACTTCCTGGAAGAAGCGGGCGCTGAGGGTGCCGAGGGGCGACGACGAGGTGGTGGCCGTCGGACTCGGACGGTCCTCCATGATGACGCCGCCCCCCTTCACCGCATCTTCCTGCGCCGGCGTGACGTCCTGCTCCGGCAGGTCGGCGACCTGCTGCTCTTCCGGCTTGCGCTCTGCGTTCGACATGTCGGCCTCGGCGGCTGGGGCGAAGGGCCGTGCGCGGATCGCGTGACCGGCCCGTACAGAGACTGGCGCGCCCCGCGCCGAAAAGCGGACAGCCCGCTCAGGTCAGCGGCGACGTCCCGCCGTCCTTCGTCTCCATGACTGGAACGACCCCCTCCGGACGTGTGTGACGGCGCGGCCATCGCACGCGCCTGAGGGTGATACGCAGCGACTGGCGGATCATTCTCACTCGGCGTTCCTGGCCGGGACGATCTGCTGAAGTCGACCACCGAGGCACCGAGACACCGAGGAGGGGCACACCGGAGAGGAGCCCCCTATCGGGACGCTGCGTTGGGGTCCACCACAGAGGCACAGAGGACACAGAGGAGGGGCATACGGGAGAAGGTCCCCCGGCCGGGACGAGATGCTTGAAGTGCTGGGGAGCACCCTGCGGCCGTGACCCCTCTCAGGATTCTCACATATCATCCCGAGAGAGGGACGACCTCCCGTGTGCAGTCCCTCTGTGTTCTCTGTGCCTCTGTGGTGGATTCGCTCTTCAGCGAAGCCGACCGAAAGAGGGCTCCCTCTTTGGTGTGCCCCTCCTCGGTGTCTCGGTGCCTCGGTGGTCGACTTCAGCAGATCGTCCCGGCCAGGAACGTCATGCCGCACTCCGGCGTGACAGTGCGAAGACGCCGCGCACGTCGCGCAGCACCGCGCCCGCCACCTCGCGCGCGCGCTCGGTGCCGGCGTGGAGCACCGCGTCCACGGACGCGGGGTCCGCGGCGAGCTCGGCGCGGCGTGCACGGATGGGGGCGATCAGCTCCTGGAGGACCCCCTCGACGCGTCGCTTGAGCGTCGCGTCGCCCAGCCCGCCGCGGGCGTAGTGCGCCGCCAGCTCGTCCACCGCCGCCTGGTCCGGGTCGAACGCGCGCAGGTAGGCGAAGACGACGTTCCCCTCCACCCGGCCTGGGTCGGACGCTCGGAGGTGCCCCGGGTCGGTGAACATCGAGCGCACCTTGGCGCGGATCTCGTCCGCCGGCGCCGAGAGCGAGATCGCGTTGCCGAGCGACTTGCTGGCCTTGCGCCCGTCCACGCCCGGGAGGCGCGGCGTGGCCGAGAGCATCGCGCGGCACTCGGGGAGGACGGCCCGGCCGGCGAGCCTCGTCAGGCGGCGCACGATCTCGTTCGTCTGCTCGATCATCGGGAGCTGGTCCTCGCCCACCGGCACCAGCGTGCCGCGGACCGCCGTGATGTCCGCCGCCTGGCTCACCGGGTAGGCGAGGAAGCCGAGCGGGATGTCGCGCTGGAAGCCGCGCAGCTCGATCTCGCTGCGCACGGTCGGGTTCCGCTCCAGCCGGGCGACCGTCACCAGGTTGAGGTAGAGCACGGTCAGCTCGGCGAGCTCCGGCATCCCGGACTGGAGCGCGATCGTCGTGCGCGCCGGGTCGAGCCCCACGGCCAGGTAGTCGAGCACCACCTCGCGCACGTTGGCCGCGACGTGCGCCGGTCGGCCGGCGTGGTCGGTGAGCGCCTGGAGGTCGGCGACGAGCACCGTCTGCGCGCACCTCCCCTGGAGGGCGAGCCGCGACTGGAGCGAGCCGACGTAGTGGCCGAGGTGCAGTGGGCCGGTGGGCCGGTCGCCGGTGAGGACGACGTCGGCGGGGGTGATTTCCTGCTCTGGCGTGGACATGGATCGAGGCTCCGATGTGAGGTCATGAAGGGAGCGCTCGACGCCGAGGGGCGGTACCGAAAACACGAAGGGCCGCTCGAACGTCGAGCGGCCCCGGAAAGTCGGCGCGTCGGTGATGGACGCGCGCTAGCGAGTGGCCGCTCCCGTGGAGGGCCACCACCACGCCCGAGTCGTCGTGGCGCGCGCGATCGAACGAGGCTGGGTCGTCATGCAAGACAATATAACGAGGACGGCAAGAGCCGAACACCTATCCGTGTTCATCCGTGGTAAGCCGTTCTCACTTCCCTCCGACCTTGGCCGGCGGCTCGGCGAAGCTCTCCTTGAGCTGGCGGAGGGGCTCGAAGGCGAAGCTGGCGAGGGTGCGGCGGCCGATGACGACGTCGGCGCGGCCGCCCATGCCGGGCATGAGGGGGCGCGGCTCGCCGCGCACGCGGACCGGCGCCGTGTCGACCTCGATCAGCGCGCGGAAGGTGCCGGCGCTGTCGGCGTTGTTGGCGGAGGACGGGCCCACCCAGCGCACGGTGCCGAAGCGGACGCCGTAGCGCTGGTAGGGGAAGGCGTCGTAGAGGAGCTTCACCCCCTGCCCGGGCCGGACGAACGCCACGCCGGCCTGCGGCACGCGCATCTCCGCCTGGAGGATGCTCCCCGAGCAGGCGATCTCGCCGAGCGTCTCCCCCGGCTGCACGACCGCGCCGGCGGAGTTCACGCGCATGCGCAACACGGTCCCCGCGCAGGGCGCGGTCACGGTGAGCGCGCCGCCGGGGGCCGCGGCCGCGTCCGGGTCGCCCTCCAGCGCGCCGATGCGGATGCGCGCCTCCTCGCCGCGAGTGCGGAGGGCGCGCGCGCGCTCGGTCTGCTCGGCGTCGTGCGCGGCGAGCTCGTGGCGCAGCTTGCCCAGCGCCTCGCGCGTGTCGGCCAGCTCGCCCTCGGCGGCCGTGACCTCGCCCGTGAGGCGGTCCGCCTCGAGCTGCGTCTGGCTGTACTCGGCGCCGCTCATCGCCCCGGACTCCGCGCCCTTCTTGTAGCGCGCCGCCAGGTCGGCGGCGAGCGCCGCCTGACGACGCTTGAGCTCGATCGTGCGCGCGAGGAAGTCGAGCCGCGTCTCGAGGCGATGCGCCTCCGCCTGGTCGGCCTGGCGCCGGCTCTCGTACTCGCGCCCCGCGTTGACGATGCTGGCGCGCGTCCCCTCGGCCTGCGTCCGCAGCGTCTGGAGCTCCGCCGAGCGCTCGCCAGCCGGCTGCGACCGCACGACCCACAGCGCCTCGCCGCGCCCCACCTGCTGCCCCTCCGCCACCCGCACCTCGGCCACGACGCCCTCGCGCATCGCGCGCAGCGGGTCCGTCCCCCGCTCCGGCACCAGCGCGAACGTCCCGCTGATCGTCTCCGGCACCCGCACCACCACCGACGCCACGGCCGCGGCGGCGAAGACCGCGAGCAGAAAGTACGCGAGCCCGCGCGCCGCCCAGTGGGGCGGGTCGGGGTCCAGGAACGGAGCGGAGTCCAGCGTCCTTGGAGCGGTCATAGGCGGGGCGAACGGCGGGACGGGGGACGGGGGATGGGGGATGAAGGACCTCGGGACGCGGTTGCCTCCCGAGGTCCTTCATCCCCCATCCCCCGTCCCCCGTCCCGGCTTCTCATAGTCCCAGCTGCTGACTCACGAGGTAGTAGTACAGCCCCTGCCGCGCCATCAGGTCGTCGTGCGTGCCGTGCTCGGCGACGCGGCCCTTCTCCAGGACGACGATCTGGTCGGCGTCGCGGACGGTGCTGAGGCGGTGGGCGATGACGAAGGAGGTGCGCCCCTCGAGGAGGCGGTCGACGTTCTCCTTCACCGCGCGCTCGCTCTCGGTGTCGAGGGCGCTCGTCGCCTCGTCGAAGATCAGCACCGGCGGGCGGTGGTAGAGGGCGCGGGCGATCGCGACGCGCTGGCGCTGGCCGCCTGAGATGGCGAGCCCACTCTCGCCGATCTTGGTGTCGTAGCCCAGCGGCAGCCGCTCGACGAACTCGTGGGCGCTCGCCGCGCGCGCCGCCCAGAGGACCCGGTCCATGTCCGGCTCCTCCTCGCCGAAGGCGATGTTGCGGGCGATCGTGTCGTTGAAGATGTGGTTCTCCTGGAGCACGAAGCCGACGTTGCGGCGGAGGTCGCGGTAGTCGAGCGTCTTCAGCTCCACGCCGTCGTACTCGATCGTCCCCTCGGTGGGCTCCAGCAGGCCGGCCAGGCACTTGATGAGCGTCGTCTTCCCGGAGCCGCTGCGGCCGACGATCGCGACCGTGGTGTTCGGCGCGACGTCGAAGGTGACGCCCTGGAGGATGGGCGTGCCGTCGGGCGTGTAGCGGAAGCCGACGTTCTTGAAGCTGATCCGCCCCTCGAGCGTGCGCACCGGGCGCAGCCGGCTGTGGTCGGCCCCCTGCTCCGGCTCCTGGTCGAAGACGTCGGCCAGCCGGTCGAGCAGCACCCGCGAGACCTGCACGTTGTCCCAGAGCGAGAGCAGGGTGACGATCGGCGCGTTCGCCAGCGCGACCAGGGAGTTGAACGCCACCAGCGCGCCCACCGTCATCTCCCCGCGCATCACGAGCGACGCGCCCCCCCACAGGAAGAGCACCGTCGACAGCACGGTCACCGTCTGCACCGTGCCGTCGTAGGCCATCATCGTGTAGTCGGCCTTGAACCGCTTCCGCGACACCGAGTTGAACTGGGCCAGCATCAGCTCGCGGAACGCCCCCTCCGCGCCCAGCGCCTTGACCGTCTCGATCCCCTTGATGGCGTCGATCTGGTACGACGCGTACTTCCCGTACGACTCCTCCAGCTCCGAGTAGAGCGGCCGCAGGACGCGCGACGAGAAGCGCATCATCAGGACGTAGAGCGGCGCCGTGACGAGGAAGATCCCGGACAGCCGCGCGCTGTAGGCGAACATGAGCGCGAGCGTGGCCACGAGCTGCACGACCGCGGTCAGCCCGCCCACCCCCTGCTGCACCATGAACTCGCGCACCTGCCGGATCCCGGCCAGCCGGCGCTGGATGTCGCCGGTGCGGCGCGAGTTGAAGTAGCCCATCGGCAGCGCCAGCAGCTTCCTGGTCAGGAAGTCCAGCGTCGCCGAGTCTATTCGCACGGCGGCGAAGCTGAGCAGGTAGCGCTGCACCACCACGCCCAGGGTCATGAAGACGACCACCGCCGCCATGCCGACGATCAGCAGCCGGAGCAGCGAGGCGTCCTGCTCCACCAGCACGCGGTCCACGATCACCTGCGTGAACAGCGGGAGCGCCATCTGGAGGACGCTGGCGATGAGCGCGAGCGCCACCGCCTGCCCCGTCACGCCGACGTACGGCTTGAAGAAGGGCAGCAGCCACGCGACGGTGAGCTT
>DATFPD010000481.1:0-7462 GCA_035265005.1 Gemmatimonadaceae bacterium
GAGGCCGAGCAGGGCGAACAGCCGCTCGACCGTCTCGGCGGCGGTCTCGCGCCGCGCCGCGGCCACGCGGCGCGAGGCCTCGCGCACGTCGGCCAGGCCGCTGCTCAGCGAGAGGTCGAGCAGCACCCGCATGTCGCCGCGCCGCAGCTCGCGGTCGAGCCACCCCCACAGCGCGTCGAGCGCGTCCTGCGGCGTGGCGCCGTCGAGCGCGGCCCGCTCGCGCGCGATCACCGCGTCGCCCAGGCGCACGACGAGGCGCGCCAGCAGCGCCTCCTTGTCGCGGAAGTGGTAGTGGATGAGCGCCTTGCTCACCCCCGCGGCCTTCGCCACGTCCTGCATGCTCAGCTCCGCCGCGCCGGACTCGGCGACGCGGCGGCGGGCCGCGTCCAGAATGCGGTCCGGGGCAAGGGGAGGGGTCATCGGGCGGCAGAGTGCTGCGTGCTGCGTGCTGCGTGCGGTTGCAGGTAGAGCCAGCCAGGCTCGCCGGGTCCGCTGTCACCCGCACGCAGCGCGCAGCACGCAGCACTCTGCCTCATACTTCGACTCGCTCTCCGGGTGTCGGGCAGCCCACCCTGTATCCTTTCTCTCCCAGCGCATCGCGCAAGGCGTCCTGCGCCTCCGGCTCGCCGTGCACCAGGAACACCGGGCCGCCGCGGTCGCGGAAGGCGCTCGTGCCGCGCGCGCGAACGGCGTCGAGCCAGGCGGTGAGCTCGGTGCGGTCGGCGTGGGCGCTGTAGCCGTTGATGATCTCGACGGTGGCGCGGAGCGGGATCTCGTCGTCGAACACCTTGAGCGTCGGCGCGCGCTCGACGATCCGGCGGCCGAGGGTGTGCTCGGCCATGAAGCCGACGACGAGGATCGTGTTGCGCGGGTCGCCGGCGCCGTGCGCCAGGTGGTGGAGGATGCGCCCCGACTCGGCCATCCCCGACGCGGCGATGATGACCATCGGCCCCTGCGCCGAGTTGAGCGCCTTCGACTCGCCGACGTCGCGCGTGAAGCGCACGAGCTCGAAGCGGAAGAGGTCGCCCACGCGCCCGACGAGGTCCTCGCTCTGGTCGAAGACGTCCGGGTGCATCTGGAACACCGACGTGGCGTCGGTGGCGAGCGGGCTGTCGATGTAGATCGGGATCGACGGGATCTGGCCGGCGCGCGAGAGCTGGTGCAGCTCGTAGACGATCTCCTGCGTGCGCCCGACGGCGAACGCGGGGATGAGCACGCGCCCGCCGCGCGCCGCCGTCTCGCGCACTACGCGCCCCAGGTGCTCGCGCGCGCCCTCCACGCTCTCGTGGTCGCGGTTGCCGTAGGTGGACTCCATGATCACCGCGTCCGCGCCCTCGGGGGGCTGCGGGTCGCGGATGATCGCCAGCCCGCTGCGCCCCACGTCGCCCGAGAAGACGAGGCGCCTCGTCGCGCCCCCCTCGGCCACGTCGAGCACCACCGACGCCGAGCCCAGGATGTGGCCGGCGTCCACGAAGTGCCCGCGCACGCCCGGGACGACGTCGAACGGCTTGCCGTACGGCACGCCGACCATGAGCTCCATCGTGCGGGCGGCGTGGCGCACGCCGTAGAGCGGCTCGGGGGGCGGGGGCTCGTCCCGCCGCTGCCCGCGCCCCTTCCGATCCCGCGTCCGCCGCGCCAGGAACTCGGCGTCCCGCTCCTGGATCTCGGCCGAGTCCTGGAGCATGATCGCGCAGAGGTCGCGCGTGGCCGGCGTCGCGTGGATGGTCTTGTCGAACCCCTCCCTGACGAGGAAGGGGAGCCGCCCCGAGTGGTCGATGTGGGCGTGGCTCAGCACCAGCGCGTCGGCCTCGGCGACGCGGAGCGGGAGGCGCAGGTTCTTCTCGCGCGACTCCTCGCGCCTCCCCTGGAACATCCCGCAGTCGAGCAGGACGGTCTTCCCGTTGACGCGCAGAATGTGGCAGGAGCCCGTGACCTCGCGGGCGGCGCCGAAGAACTCGATCTCCATATCGTAGGCCTTGCGGGTGGGTGGGCCAGGTCGTGGGAGGCGTGCACGTGAGCGCCAATTGCCGGATACGTGCTGTGGCGTTGACCGATCGCCTCAGCGGCGAATGCAGCAGCATGACGACTCCCGCCTCTCCGAACCAATCTGCCTCGCCCTCCTCCCGTCCACCACATCCTCGGCGGCTCTCCGTCTGTGCACCGTCGCCACCTTGCCGTGTGCAGCGGGCCACTCAGGATGATGTCGAGCGGCCGGGCAGGGCGGTGACGTATGCGGGGCGCGCTTCACCTGATCAAGCGTCGCGCGACACCGAGGCGTTTGCCGAACTCGTAGTACACGAAGTGCGTGACCCGGCCCCGGCGGTCCCGGCGGAAGCGGGCCTCCCCGTCGTAATGGCTGGCCAGCAGCGAATGCGCCCCGCCGGACACCAGCAGGTGTCGCTGACCATGGGAATCGCTGATGAGCGAGTCCCCGATCCTGCTGATCGACACGACGTGGTCGGCGCGGCGCTCGAACCGATACTCGCCGACGTACTCGTCCAGCAGCCCGCGGCGCACTCGCTCGCCGAACTCCTCGGATGGCACGAGCCGAACGAAGTCGCCCCGCACCGACCGCGGCAGTCCGCGGCGAATTCGCAGCCTGGCGGAGTGTAGGCGTTTGCCGACGGTTCCCGGCTTCAGTTGGAGCAGCCGCGCGATTTGCGGCTGGGTGTAGCCCAGGAAGTAAAACAGCACCGTGACGCGCCGCTCGCCATCGGGAAGCCGCTCCAGCGCCGACGCGACGACGGACTCGTAGTCCATTCGGGAAGCGTCGGCTTCGACGGAGGGTGGCGGCGCCAGCTCCTCGGGCACGAGTGCGCGGCCCCGTCGCCGCCGCGAGCATTCCGTTGCGACGATCGACTTCAGCCACGGCTCGAACGCGGACGGGTCGCGGAGCTGGCGGAGAAGGCGCCACGCCGTGGCGAACGCATCCTGTGCGGCATCCTTCGCGTCTTCGACATCGCGCAGGTACGTCATGGCGAGACCGAATACGACGTGTTGCGACTGCTCGACGAGTCGTGTGAACGCGGCGTGCTGGTCGTGCAATGACGCGGTCGGATGGCGCGCGCGCTCGAGCAGTCGCGCGGCGGTCTCTCCGGGCTTCGCGCTCATGCGGGAGCGGGCGCCGGCCGGCGCAGGAAGAATGACTTGCGGCGCCCGATCGCGACCATTGCGGCGAGGAAGAGTGGAAGGATCTCGCTCGTGACCTGGCCCGGACGGCCCCAGTACACGTGCGTCCCCATCGCGCCCAACATGACCACTACGATGATGATCGCGCCAGCGGCCGCCGTTCGCCTCGTCAGCAGCATCACCGCCGCCGTGGTCTCCGCGACGCCGATCAACACGCGGAACCACGCCGGGAAGTGCCACGCGCGAAACGCCCGCGCCCAGCCGCTCGTGTCGGAGAACTTGGCAATGCCCTGCCTGACGAAGACCCACGCCAGGAACAGCGCGAACACCCACAAGACGACGTCGACGATGACCCGCTTTCGGTTTTCCACAAGCCCTCCCCGGGGGATGTACCCAAGTAAGAGCCAGACGGCGGGAAAACCATTACCGGCCGATCGCCCCGCCCAACCATACGCGACCGTATTGACAACCGGGCGGTCCTGCCGTACGGTACCGTATGGACAACCCGCTGGGCAGGGAGGACTGGCTGCGCGCGGCGCGGCGCGTGCTGTTGACCCGCGGGGCCGACGGCGTGCGCGTGGAGCCCCTGGCCCGGGACCTCGGCGTCACCAAGGGCAGCTTCTACTGGCACTTCGCCAACCGCGGGGATCTGCTCGAAGCACTGCTGGTCGAGTGGGAACAGGAGACGAGCCTGCTGAGCGAGGCGCTGCGGCGCGCGAATCCGCGCGGCGAGCTTCCCGCGATCGTCGCCGAGCTGAGTCGCCGCAACCTGGCGAGCGAGCGCGGGGAATCGCCGTCCGACGCCGCCATCTTCGCCTGGGCGGCCAACGATCCGGACGTTGCGCGGCGCGTGAACCGCGTGGAGGAAGAGCGCATGCAGCTGTTTCGCAAGCTCACGGGCAAGAAGGCGCTGGCCGATCTCTTCTACTACGCGTACCACGGCTTCCTCCTGCGCCGGCGGCGCGTCCCGGCTGCCGCCGGCGACTTCGATTCGATCGCGCGGATCGTCTTGCGCACGTTCGCCTCGACGGCGAAGCCGAAGACGCAGGCAAAGCCGAAGCGATCGCGGCAGCACGTGCGGCGTGCCGCCGCCGTCGTGGGCCTGCTCGGTGTCGTGGCTCCGCTGCAAGGCTGCACGCAGCTCCGGACCGTTCGTTGGCGTGACCCGTCAGCGCACAAGCCGCTCTCGATCTTTCCGCAGCGTACCGTGCGCCATGCGGACACGGTGTTCCGATTCACGCCCGCCCCTCGGCAGCGTACGGACCTGGACACCGTCAGCGTACGCGACGTCGACTTTCGCCTCCGGCCGTTCTCCGAATACATGGCCGGCCGGCGCATCAAGGCGTTCGTGGTGATCCGCAACGATACCATTCTCTACGAGCGATACCGCGACGGCTACACGGACTCGACGCGCTCCAGCTCGTTCTCCGTCGCGAAGCCGGTGACCTCCGCATTGCTGGGTATCGCCCTGGCCAACGGAGCGATCCGAAGTCTGGACGATTCGGTCGTACGCTACGTGCCCGAGCTGGCCTCCAGGCCGGACTTCCGAGGCGTCACCATTCGACACGTGCTCGAGATGAAGTCGGGCTTCGCGTACTCCCGAACGAACGGCCACCTCTGGCACGATTTCCGGTCGAGCGACGCGCTCTTCTACTACACCACCAACCTCCACAACTCGATCGCGAGCCAGCGGCGGGCGGATGCCCCCGGAATGCGCTGGGCCTACAAGGACAGCGATACGCAGCTGCTCGCCTGGGTACTCGAACGTGCGACGGGCAAGACGCTCGCGACGCAGCTCGAGGAGAGCGTGTGGCGACGGATCGGCACCGAGCGGGACGCATCGTGGGACCTGGACCGCGGCGGGGGAAGCGAGAACGCCGCTTCTGGGCTGAACGCGACGGCGCGCGATCTGGCGCGGTTCGGCCGGTTGTATCTCAATGCCGGCACGTGGGACGGGGAGCAAGTGTTGCCGAGGGACTGGGTTCTCGGCTCGACCACTCTGGATTCCTCGCGCAGCGAGCCCGAAGTGCCCACCTGGTGGCTCATGCAGCACCAGCGGCTCTGGTGGATACCGATGCAGAACTGGTCCGCCGACCAGGACTTCTTCGCCGATGGCTCGCGCGGCCAGCGCATCTACGTCAACCGGCGATTGCACACCATCATCGTCCAGCTCGCGGATGAGAGCGCGCAGGATTTTCCCTTCCGCAAGATCGCGCACTATCTCGCCGGGGAGCCGTACACCTACCCGCGGGTCATCGCGAACCAGCTGTACACCGCGATCGGCGGAGGAGCGGGCCCGGACTCGGTGCGGGCGCTCTATCGGACGCTGATCGCCCGCAGCATCGCCGACCCCTCGGCATACAGCAACACTGGCGCGATGATGGATGCGCTGTCGCGGCGCCTCGAGTCGGAGGGCAAGCCAGGGATGTCCGTGGTGGTGAAGTCGCTGCGCAAGCCGGAGAACTGACGCCGCCACCGCGGGCGGCCGCGGAGCTGCTGCGTTAGGCGGTGGCGGTGGCGGCGGCGGCCTCGTGCGTGCCTTCGGCCTCGCCCGCCGCCGCAGTCCCGCACCGCGCCGGCACCACGAGCACGGCGCACGACGCCACGCGGAGCACCGCCGCCGCCACGCTGCCGACCGTGAGCCGCTTCCAGGGCCCGTAGCCGTGGCTGCCGAGGGTGATGAGGTCCGCGCGCGAGTGCCGCGCGAAGTCGACCAGCGCGCGCGCGGAGTCGCCGTAGCGCACCGTCCAGTCGACCCGCACGCCCGCCGGCGCCCCGAGCCCGGCGGCCGACTCGGCGAGCCGCGCCGCCGCGTCCACCGCCGCGGCACCGGCGGACCCGCCCGGCACGACGGACACCAGCGTCAGCGAGTCGCCGGGCTGGAGCCACGACGCCGCGATCCGCGCCGCGCGCAGACTCGTCAGGCTGAAGTCGGTCGCCGCGACCACGCGCCGCGGGGCGGCGCTCGCGTCGGCCGGCACGGCGAGCACCGGCGTGGTGGCGGTCTGCGCCAGCCGGAGCGCGGTCTCGCCGCCCATCAGGCGGTCGGCGAGGTGGTGCGGCCCGAGCCCGACGACGATCAGCTCCGCGCCCCGGGCGCGCGCCCGGTCGGCGATGCCGGGCGCGGGCGCGCCGACCAGCGTCTCGGGGGCGCAGTCGCCGGCGCCGCACAGCGCGAGCTGCGCCAGCGCGTCGGCGCGCATCCGCCGCTCGAGCTCGCGGTCCTGCAGAGCGCTCGGCAGGAAGAGCGGCCCGAAGCCGGCGTCGACGACCGGCGGCGGCTCCAGCACGAGGACGGCATCCAGCGGGCGGCCGAGCCGCGCCGAGAGCCGCGCCGCGACGTACGCCGCCCCCTCGGCACTCGGGCCGCCGTGCGTCGCCAGGAGAATCCGAGCCATTGCCGCCGAGCCCCCGTGGGTGAAGGACGCGGGGCGCATCTCACGCGCCCACCTCGATTCAACCTAGGCGCGGCCCGGGGGCGGGTCTGTCGGGAGCGAGCGGAAGTCGTGTCGGGGAAGAGCTGACGCTTCGCCCGATCACAGCGGCGGCGTGATGACGAAGTCGTCGTGGACGTCGACGCGCAGCCGCTCCCCCAGCCGCTCGCACGCGCGGTGCAGCTCGGCGACGTGGGCCGCGGAGAGCGGGAGGGCGTGCTCGTCGGGCTGGTAGCGGGTGCCCAGCGGGTACCACTGCCGCGGGGTGCGGCGCATCTCCACGTGGCAGCCGAGCACGTGACGCGGCGGGCGGGCGGCGGCCAGCGCCGCCACCCGCGCCGCGCTGGCGCGGAACGCCGGCCAATCGCGGACGGTGAGCAGGCCGGGGTAGAGCATGTCCCCGCTCAGCAGCAGCCCCGTCCGCTCGTCGTAGAACATGACGTGCGCCTCCTCGTGGCCGGGCGTCGGCACCACGAGCAGCGCGCGTCCGCCGAGCTCGACGCGCGCGGTGCCGTTAGGCCAGTCGCGCAGCGCGAAGTGCTCGCACACCGCGACCAGCGAGGCGGGTACGACGGTGGTGGCGGGGCGCCCCGCGAACTGCGCGTCGTTGCCGAGGTGGTCGTCGTGCCCGTGGGAGTGCGCGACGACGAGGTCCGCCGGCGTCCCGCCCGGCCCGGCCGCTCGGGCGAGCGCCGCGTCCACCGTCTCGCGCAACGGCAGGGGCGCCGCCCCGTCGCCCGGGGCGGCGCCCGTGTCGACCAGCAGCGCCCGCTCGCGCCCGATCAGCAGGTAGAGGAACGGCGCCTCGGAGTGGGAGCACTTCCCCTGGCGCAGGACGACCGTGTGCGCGTCGTACCAGTGGGCCTGAAGGGGCGGCTCGTCGGCGGACGCGCAGTCCG
>DATFPD010000482.1:0-4673 GCA_035265005.1 Gemmatimonadaceae bacterium
ATCTACCGGGCCATTCGCGCCGCGGCCGGAAAGGCAGGACACGGATGAACACGGACGTGTACGCCCTTTCTCGACTCGAGCAAGATGCGTAGCGGCGTCTCGCACCTCGAGCTCCGCACGCCGCGGTCGGTGGACGAGGCGCTGCGGATGCTGCGGGACGAGGAGGGGCTCGTGCCGATCGCGGGGGCGACCGACCTCTACGTGGGGCTCAACTTCGGCACGCTCCAGGCGGCGCGCTTCGTCGACCTGTGGGGGCTCTCGCCGCTGCGGCGGATCGTCCGACGCGACGACGGCACGCTCTCGGTCGGCGCGCTCGCGACGTACACGCAGATCATCCGCTCGCGCCACGTGCGCCAGGCGCTGCCGATGCTGGCCGAGGCGGCGCGGCAGATCGGCGGCGTGCAGATCCAGAACCGCGGCACGCTGGGCGGGAACGTCGCCAACGCCTCGCCGGCGGGGGACACGCTCCCGGTGCTGGCGGCGGCGGAGGCGGTGGTGGTGCTGCGCAGCGCCGCGCGCGGCGAGCGGCGCGTCCCCTTCGCGGAGTTCTACACGGGCTACCGCGCCAGCGTGCGCCGGCCGGACGAGCTGATCGTCGCCCTCGAGGTGCCGCCGGTGGCGGGGCGGCAGTGGTTCCGGAAGGTGGGGACGCGGGCGGCGCAGGCGATCTCGAAGGTGGTGATGGCGGCGGTGCGCGACGGCCGGCCGCGGGTCGCGATCGGGAGCGTCGCCCCGACGGTGGTGCGGGCGCCGCGCACCGAGGAGGCGCTCGCGGCCGGCGCGTCGCCTGACGAGGCGGCGCGGGTGCTGGAGCAGGAGATCGCGCCGATCGACGACGTGCGCTCCACCGCCGACTACCGGCGCACGGTCGCCGGGAACCTGCTCCGGCGGTTTCTGGCGGACACGGCCGAGGCCTGATGATGGCGGCCGCCGTCCGCTCCCGCCGCGTCGTCACGCCCGACGGGACGCGGCCGGCGACGGTGCACGTCGAGGGGGGCCGCATCGCGCGCGTCGGGCCGCACGACGACGCGCCGGCCGCGGCGGCCGCGGGGGGCGTGCTCGACGCCGGCGACCTCGTCCTTCTCCCCGGGCTCGTCGACACGCACGTCCACGTGAACGAGCCGGGGCGCACCGAGTGGGAGGGGTTCGAGACCGCCACCCGCGCCGCCGCGGCCGGCGGGGTGACGACGCTGCTCGACATGCCCCTCAACAGCATCCCGGCCACGACGTCCGTCGACGCGCTGCGGGCGAAGGCGGACGCCGCGCGCGGGCGGGCGTGGGTGGACGTCGGCTTCATCGGCGGCGTCGTCCCGGGGAACGCGGAGGCGTTAGGCCCGCTGCGCGAGGCGGGGGTGCTCGCGTTCAAGTGCTTCCTCGTGCCCTCCGGGGTCGAGGAGTTCCCCCACGTGGGGATGGCGGACCTGCGCGCGGCGCTCCCCGAGCTGGCGCGGCTGGGCGCGGTGCTGATGGTGCACGCCGAGGCGCCGGAGGAGGTCGAGCGGGCGACGCGGGCGGCGCGCGACCCGGCCGCCGGTGCCGACCCGCGCCGCTACGCCACCTACCTCGCCTCGCGCCCCCCCTCCTCGGAGGGGACGGCGGTCGCGCGGATGGTCCGGCTGGCCAAGGAGACGGGGGCGCGCGTGCACGTCGTCCACCTCTCGTCAGGCATGTCGGTCCCGCTGGTGCGCGGCGCGCGGGCGCACGGGCTGGCGGTGAGCGCGGAGACCTGCCCGCACTACCTCGCCCTGGACGCGGCCGAGATCGCCGACGGCGCCACCGAGTTCAAGTGCGCCCCGCCCATCCGCGGCCGCGCCGACCGCGACGCGCTGTGGGCGGCGCTCGACGAGGGGGCCGTCGACATGATCGTCTCCGACCACTCCCCCTGCCCGCCGGCGATGAAAGGGCGCGAGGCCGGCGACTTCTTCGCCGCCTGGGGCGGGATCGCGTCGCTCCAGCTCGGGCTGTCCGTCGTCTGGACCGAGATGCGCGCGCGCGGCATCCCGGTCGAGCGCGTCGCCCGCTGGATGAGCGAGGCGCCGGCGCGGCTCGTGGGGCTCGGCGAGCGGAAGGGGCGCATCGCCGCGGGCTTCGACGCCGACTTCGTGCTGTTCGACCCCGACGCCGAGCGCGTGGTGGACCCCGCCGCGCTGCTGCACCGGCATCCGGTCACGCCGTACGCGGGGCGGCGGCTCTTCGGCTCGGTGGAGGCGACGTACCTGCGCGGCTCGCTCGCCTACGACCGGCGCGACGGGCCGGCGCGCACGCCGGCGGGCGAGCTGCTGCTGCCGTGACCGACGCGGCGCTGGAGCGGGCGGCGGTGCGGCGCGTCACCTGGCGGCTGCTGCCGTTCCTCTTCCTCCTCTTCGTCGTCGCCTTCATCGACCGGACGAACGTCGCCCTGGCGGCGCTGCAGATGAACCGCGACCTCCGGCTGGGCGCGGCGGCGTACGGGCTGGGGGCCGGGGTCTTCTCCATCGGCTACGCGCTGTTCGAGATCCCCAGCAACCTGATCCTGGTCCGCGTGGGCGCCCGGCGGTGGATCGCGCGGATCGCGATCACGTGGGGCGCGATCGCCTGCGCGATGGCGCTCGTGCGCGGCCCCGGGAGCTTCTTCGCGCTGCGCTTCCTGCTCGGCGTGGCCGAGGCGGGCTACGTCCCCGGCGTCATCTACTACCTGGGCGGCTGGTTCCCGGAGCGGCACCGGGCGCGCGCCATGTCGCGCTTCATGGTCGGCATCCCCCTCTCGGGCGTGGTCGGCGGGCCGCTGGGCGGCGCCCTGCTGGCGCTCGACGGCCGGCTGGGGCTCGCCGGGTGGCAGTGGCTGTTCCTGGTGGAGGGGCTGCCGGCGGTCGCGCTCGGCGTCGTGGCGTTAGGCTGGCTGACCGACCGTCCCGATGACGCGCGGTGGCTCCCGGCGGCCGAGCGCGACTGGCTGCGCGGGCGGCTCGACGCCGAGCGCGGCGGCGGCGCCGCGCCGGCGCTCGGCGGGGGCGTGCGGGAGGCGCTGACCAGCGGCGCGGTGTGGTGGCTCTCGATGCCGTACACGCTGGCGATCGTCGGCGGGCTGGGGCTGACGCTCTGGCTGCCGGTGCTGCTGCGGGAGCGGCTCGGCGCGAGCGACCAGGGGGTGGGGCTGATGCTCGGCGGCATGGGGCTGGCCGGCGTCGTGGGGATGCTGCTCAACGGCGCCCACTCCGACCGCGCGGGCGAACGCGTGGCGCACGCGGCGGTGCCGCTCGCGGTGACGGCGATCGGCTTCGCGGTGAGCGCGACGCAGCGCGCGCCGGTGCTGGTGGTCGCGGGCTTCGCGCTGGTCGTGGTCGGCGTGAACGCGTTCATGCCCGTCTTCTGGACGCTGCCGACGGCGTTCCTGCGGCGCGGCGTGACCGCGGCGGCGGGGATCGCGCTGATCAACGCGGTCGGGAACGTCGGCGGCTTCGTGGGCCCGGGGCTCCTGGGGCTGGTGAAGGACGCGACGGGGAGCTTCGACGGCGCGCTGCTCGCACTCGCGGGGCTCGCCGGCGTCGCCGCGCTGCTGATGCTCCGCGTGCGTCCCGGCGCGCTGTCGCGGGTGGAGCCGGCGGCGTAGCTTCGGGGCGTGTCCGCGCGGCGGCGCGCGGCGGTTCGGGCCGCGTCTACTTCGAGACGGTAAAGCTCCGCGCTGCCCGCAACGTCATCTACTACCCGGACGTGATGGTCGCCCGCGGCCCGGATGACGCTCGACGAGATCTACGAGGGCGTGGAGACCGCGCCGCTCGGCGCGCCTGACGAGGACGAGGCGGTGGCGGAGTAGCGCCTACGCGCCAGCCGGCCGCGTCTCGAGGGGCGCGAGGCCGTAGAACAGCTCGGCGACGGGGCAGCTGAAGCCCGGCACAACCGAGCCGCCGTCGAGCGTATCGCCTTCACGCAGCCACCGCATGGGCGCGTCCGCGGAGATCACCGTCACGCGGCGCTTCGCCGGGTCCACGACCCACACCAGTGGCGTGCCCGCCGCGCGATAGTCGGCGAGCTTCTCCTCCAAATCGGACGCCGTCTCACTTGGCGAAAGAACCTCGACTGCCAGATCCGGAGCCAGCGAAAGAAACCCCGATTCCGTAGGGAGACCAGCCGCGGGCAGTCGGCCGGCCCGAACGAACGCTGCGTCGGGTGACCGAACCGTGTTCGGCAAGCCTGGCAGCGCGAAGCCAGTGCCGTCAGAAAAGCACTGCCCGAGGGTGTATGCCCTCACATGGTTCGACAGCAGCACGAGGATATTGCCACTCACGATACCGTGCGGTCCGCTGGCGGGCGTCATCATGCGAATCACTCCGCGAACGAGCTCGCTGCGCTCCTGCGCTGCGGGATGCGTGAGGAACTCGTCGACGGTCAGGAGGGTGGCGGGAGCTGCGGCCGTGTGCGTCATGCTCGTCTCTCCAGGCGGTCGTCGTCGCGGTGCTCGAAAGATACCCGGTCCGCTTGCCCCCCGCACCCGCCGTCCGCATCTTCGCCGCGCATGAGCACGACCACCGACTTCACCGACTACATCGACCTCGCCGCCGAGCGCGTGGGCGGGGCCGTGCTGCTGGCGAACGACGAGTTCTTCGCGCCGAAGGAGGCCCTCCTGAAGGCCGGGCCCGCCGAGTGGCGTGAGGGCGTCTACACCGAGCGCGGGAAGTGGATGGACGGGTGGGAGA
>DATFPD010000483.1:0-3938 GCA_035265005.1 Gemmatimonadaceae bacterium
CGAGCGCGAGCGCCGCGTAGGCGGCGGCGCGCGGCGCCACCGACAGCCCCCGAGCGCCGGCGTAGAGTGCGCACGTCGCCGCCAGCACCAGTGGTCCGGCCAGCGCGCGCGCGGCGGGCGTCGGCAGCGCGGCGCGCAGCCGCCTCGGCACCGCCTCCACTCCGAACGCCAGGTAGCCGACCACCAGCAGCGCGAAGAGCAGGAGCGAGACGGCGTGCATGGGGGCACCATACAGCGGACGCCGGCGCGCGGAAAGCGGCTCCGGTCCCGCGCCCCTTCTCGCGCCGGGTTAGCTTAGCGGGAATGACAGACGGCACTCGGAGGGGCAGCTCGTGACCGAACGGCGGGACGAGATCGCGGAGACGCTCCGCCGGCGCGTGCTCAGGGGGCTGCAGGCCGGCACCCTGGTGCGCGGCGACCGCCTCCCGAGCGCGCGCGAGCTCGTCGACGAGTTCGACGCCGACATGCGGCTCATCCTCGCCGCCTATCGCGAGCTGGTGGCGGAGGGGCTGGTCGAGCTGCGGCCGCGCGGCGGGATCTACGTCTCGGCGTCGCCGCGCCCCGAGGGGGGGCTGCTGGTCCCGGTCCCCTCCGAGGAGTGGATCGCCGACCTGCTGGCGCAGGGCGTCTCGCGCGAGGTGCCGGTCGTCGAGCTGTCGGACTGGATCCGCCACTCGGTGGAGACGCTCCGCCTGCGCGCCGCCGCGATCCAGACCACCCCCGACCAGATCGCCGGGATCTGTCGCGAGCTGCGCGACGACTACGGGCTCGACGCGACCGGCGTCACGGTCGGCGAGCTCCTGACGGAGGACGACGCCGAGCTCCCGACCGGCGTGCGCCGCGCCGACCTGCTGGTGACGACCGAGGCCCACGCGTCGGTGGTCCGGCGGGTGGCGGCGCGGCTCGGGACGACGTGCATCGTCGCCGGCATCCGCCCCGACCTGATTCAGGGCGAGTGGCGGCTGCTGCTCAAGCGGCCGGTCTACGTGGTGGTGCGCGACGAGCAGTTCGTGCGCACCATCTCGCGCTTCTTCGCCGGCACGCCGGGCGCCGAGAACCTGCGCCCGCTGATCGTCGGCCGCGACGACCTGAGCACGATCCCCGACGGCGCCCCCACCTACGTGACGCGCAGCGCGCGCGAGGCGCTGGGCGACACCCGCATCGCCGGCCGCATCCTCCCCGCCCTGCGCCTCTTCTCGGCCGAGACGGCGCGCGAGCTGATCGGCTTCATCGTCCGCGCCAACCTCGCCGCGTTCACGGCGCGGGGGGTGAAGGTGCGGTGACATCGGGACTTGGGTCTCGGGACTCGGCCATCGGGACTCGGCGCTCGGCACTCGGCGCTCGGCGCGGAACTAGCGCGGTTGCCGCCTGGCTGTGCACCACGGAGCACGCGAAGGGCCGCGGCGGAGCACCCGCCCTCGGGTCCGTCATCCCCCGTCGGCTCGCCGGGATGCAGACCCGCCCGGCAACGGCGCTAGCCGAGTGCCGAGTGCCGAGTGCCGAGTCCCGATGCCACCACCCGCGCGATGCGCGCCGCCGCGTGCTCCATGAGCGGGCGCTCGCGCTCGGGGACGAGGCGCGGGCGGGGGTCGAAGTGGCAGAGCGACCCGAACGCGCTGCCGTCGGCGCGGCACAGCGGGACGCCCCAGTAGGCGCGGGTGGAGGCACGCGCCGGGTGCCTGACGAGCCGCGCGTCGGCCTCGGCGTCCGGCGTCCCGAAGGGCGCCGTCGTCCCGCCGACGATCGAGCAGTAGGTCTCGCACATCGGCACGTCGCCGCCCAGCGCGAGCGCGGGGTTCTCCCGGTCGAACAGGCAGACGCATCGGAGCAGCGGCGGGTCGAACCGATAGACCCCGGTGAACCGGTGGCGCGTCCGCGCGTTCAGGAACTCCAGCGCCGCGTGGAGCCCCGAGGCGCCCAGCACCCCGTCGAACCCCCGCGCGTCGTCCGCCGCGGCCACCGTCGCCGCGGCCGTCTTCGCCGCCATCACTCCGCCCACAGCCCCCTCCGCGTGCGCGACCGCCGCCCCCGTCCGCCCCCGTCGAGCCCCGTCGAGCCATCAGGCGGGGCCGACCACATCAAGCGGCGGCGGGCCCGCCGCGTTCCCGCGGGCCTGTCGCCGCTATGGCGTCACCAGGCGATCCCGTAGTCCTCGCCGTAGTTGCTGGCCGCGCCCCACATCGTGCCGTGGGCGCGGTCGAACCAGATCGCGGTGATCGGGCCCGACGTTAGGCGCTCGAGCTCCAGGGTGTAGCCCATCCGCCGCAGCTCGCTCTGGACCCAGGGCGGCACCGACTCGGCGAGCAGCACCCGCCCGGGGCGCGACTCGTGGGCGCCGAAGGTCGAGCGCATCTGGTAGCTGTTGATGTTCGCCGCCTCGGCCGCCTCCTGCGGCGTCATCCCGAACTCGACGACGTTCAGGAAGAACTGGAGGAGGTTCTGGTCCTGGGTGTCGCCCCCCTGCACCGAGAACGCCAGGAAGGGCGCGCCGTCCTTCACCGCCAGCGTCGGCGTGAGCGTCACCCGCGGGCGCTTCCCCGGCTCGATGACGTTGAACGGCCCGTCGGCGGGGTCGGTCACGAACGCCTGCATCCGCTGGCTCATCCCCACCCCGGTCCGCCCGGCGACGACGGCCGGCACCCACCCGCCGCTCGGCGTCACCGAGATCACCCACCCCTCCTCGTCCGCCGCCTGGATGGACGTGGTGCCGCGGGTGAATGCTTCCTTGAAGGCGGAATCGGGAAGCGGGATGCGGGATGCGGGATGAAATGCAACGGACTGTCCCGAGGTCGCTTCTCCCGCATCCCGCTTCCCGCTTCCCGCATCCCCCGGCACTGCGCGGTCCTGCCCGCCGCTCCGCGGCACGTTAGGCGGGGCGCCGGTCACCGACCAGCGGGCGAGCAGCTCGCGGAACGGGTTCGCCGCGCCGCCGCCCTGGAAGGGGTAGGGGTCGCCGGGCTTCACCGCGGGGTCGTTGCGCGCCCAGTCGATCGACGCGTAGCGCTGCTTCGCGTACTCCTTCGACAGGAGGCCGCGGATCGGCTCGTCGGGCGGGAAGGCCGGGTCGCCGTAGTAGAAGTCGCGGTCGGCGAAGGCGAGGCTCATCGCCTGGTAGACGGCGTGGATGTAGCGCGCGCTGTTGTAGCCCATCGCCTTGAGGTCGGCGTTCTCCAGGATGTTGAGCGCCTGGAGCATCGCCGGCCCCTGCGTCCAGGGCTGGAGCTTGTAGACCTCGATGCCGCGGTAGGTGGTGGAAACCGGCTCCTCGATCTTCACCCGCCAGCCGGCGAGGTCCTGCATCGTGAAGAGGCCGCCCTCCTCGCGCGCCCCGCGCACCAGCTCCTGCGCGATGTCCCCCTTGTAGAAGCGGTCGTACGCGGCGTAGATCGCCGCCCTGCGGTCCTTCCCCGCCTTACGCGCCGCGCGCTCGGCGTCGACGAGCTTGCGCAGCGTGGCGGCGAGGTCGGGCTGCCTGAAGACCTCGCCGGGCCGCGGCGCCTCGCGCCCCTTCGCGTCGTTGCTCAGGGCGGGGTGGGTGAGGAAGAGCGCGCGCGAGTACTTCCACTGCTTGATCATCGCCTTGTTGCTGTCGCGCTCGATGCTGTTCGCCGTCTGCGCCTCCATCGGGTAGCCGTCGGCGAGCTGGATGGCCGGCCCCAGCACCTCCTCGAGCGAGAGCGTGCCGTACTCGGCGAGCATGGTCATGAGCCCGCCCGGCGTCCCCGGCGTGACGGCGGCCAGCGGCCCGTACTCCGGCGGGAAGCGCATCCCCTTCGCCTTGTAGAACTCGGCCGTCGCCCCGCTCGGCGCGACGCCGAGGGCGTTGATGCCGATGACCTTCTTCGTCTTCGGGTTCCAGATCAGCGCCTGCGTCTCCCCGCCCCAGCTCAGCACGTCCCACATCGTGGCGACGGCGGCCAGCATCGCGCACGCGGCGT
>DATFPD010000484.1:0-19925 GCA_035265005.1 Gemmatimonadaceae bacterium
CGCAGCAGCGCCACCACCTCGCGCGCCTTGCGCCGGCTGATCGGGAGGCGCGTGCCGTCGGTGAGCTCGGCCTCCAGCCCGCGGGGCTTCGCACGCCTGAGCGCGCGCAGGTGGGCCAGGTTGATCGCCGCGGAGCGGTGGATGCGGACGAACCGGCGCGGCCCCAGCCGGCCGAGGATCTGCGCGAGCGACTCGCGCAGCACGTAGCGCCGCCCCGCCGCGTGCACCGCGACGTACGCGCCGTCCGCCTCGACCCAGACCACGTCGGCCACCGCGACCGCGGCGCCGCCCTGCCGCCCGCCGAGGACGATGCGCTCGTCCCCCGGAGTCCCCAGCGTGCGGCGCAGGCGCTGGAGCGCGGCGTCGAAGCGCGCCTGCGTCACCGGCTTCACCAGGTAGTCGCTCGCCTCGACGTCGAAGGCGCGGGCGGCGTGCTCGGGGTGCGCGGTCACGAACACCACGTGCCTGACGTGACTCGCGATCGCCGCCTGCGTCTCGAAGCCGTCGACGAAGGGCATGCGCACGTCGAGGAAGACGACGTCCGGGCGCAGCGCGCGGACGAGCTCGGGGACGCGCCGGCCGTCCTCGCACTCGCCGACGACGTCGAAGTCCGGCGCCGCGGAGAGGAGCTGCCGCAATCGCCGCCGGGCGAGCGGCTCGTCGTCGACCAGGAGGACGCGATGCCGGCTCACGACGCCTCCACCAGCGCGCGCGGTCCGCGCGGGGGCGTCGCCGTCCCGCCGGCCCGGCGCGCCAGCCGCGGCAGCGTTATGCGGACGCTCATCCCGTTCCCCTCGCGCGGCAGCAGGCGGAGCGACGCGCGGTCGCCGTACGCGGTGGCGAGCCGGGCCCGCGTCGCCGCGAGGCCCACGCCGCTCCCCGGCGGTGCCGCCCCGGCGGGGCGCGCGCCCTCGGCGGCGAGCGAGGCGCCGTCGTCGTCCACCCGCAGCTCGACGCCCTCGGGGACCGCGCGGGCCACGATCGCGACGCGCAGCCGCTCGACCCCCGCGTCCAGCCCGTGCACGACCGCGTTCTCGACCAGCGGCTGGAGGAGCAGCACCGGGACGAGACAGTCGGCGACGTCCGGCGAGACGTCCAGGTCGAACTGGAGGCGCTCGCCGAAGCGCATGCGCTGGAGCGCGAGGTAGCGCTCGGCGAGCGCGACCTCCTCGCGCACCGGGATCTCCTCGCGCGCGTCGTCGCGAAGCGAAGCGTGCAGCAGCTCGCCCAGCTGCTCGATCGCCGCCACCGCGCGCGACGGCTGTACGTCCGCCACCAGCGCGGCGATGCCGTTCAGCGTGTTGTAGAGAAAGTGCGGCTGGAGCTTGGCGCGCAGCGCCTCGTGCCGAGCCGCCTGGAGCTGCGCCTCGAGCTGCGAGGCGCGGAGCGTCCGGCGCTCGCGCTCGCGCGCTTCGGCCATCCCCCACGCCGCGATCAGCACCGCGCCGTAGAGCGACAGCATCGTCGGCATGGTGTTGTACCACGCGCGGACGATGCGCGTCCCCCATGGGAAGAGATGCGCGACTGGCGACGAGAGCCCCACCGCCCAGGCGGCGACGGCGGCGTGCATCCACGAGATCGCCAGGAACACCGCGAGGTGCAGGACGACCGTGCGCAGCCGGAGCCGCGGGACGGAGGATGGGCTCACGCCGACCCGAAGGACGATCGGCAGCGTGGCCGCGAGCAGGACCCAGCGCGGCATCGTGATCAGCAGCACGACCGGCCACGGCAGCGGCTGGCCGTGCGCGACCGACACGTGGCGCACGTCGAGCGCGCTGATCCCGCCCAGGGCGAGGCACGCGACCACGACCACGAGGCCCGCCCTCCGGGAGAGCGGGCCCGCGGCCGGCGCGTCGATCGTGATGGGGGTGCTCGTCATGCCCGCACTACGGGTGGCCTCCCCCGGCGGTGCCGATCGTGATCGAGGCCGCACGTCCGGGCTGCTCGGGAGAGGCCTTGGCCGTCAGCACGAAGTCGCCGCCTTTCGCGCGGACGTCGAGCGCGATCTCGTCCGCGGAAGAGCTCCGGACGCCGGTGACGACGAGCGGCCCGAACATCTCGAACGACTGCTGGAAGGTCTGGAGCCGCGCCTCGGTGGGGCGGGCCGGATTCGGCAGAAGCGAGCTTTCGATGAACTGCCGCATCCGCGCCGGGTCGCCGCTGTTGAAGGCGTCCATGTAGCGCCTGGCGAGCTGTCCGGCGCGGGTGTCGGGGATCGCCACCGGAGTCGCCTGCGCCGCCGGCGCCGCCGCCGTCGCCGGCTGCGCGTGCGGCGGGGCGACGCCGGCCAGCTGCTCCCAGTCGCCGAGCGTGATGCGCCCCACGAGCGCGACGCGGCCGTCGCCGGCGGGGCGCACGATGGCGGCCTCGCTCTCGCCGATCTCGCCCGGCGCGATCCCCGGCACGTGCTTCTCGATGACGAAGTGGTGCGTGACCAGCAGTCGGTTCGTGCCCGCCTTCGGCGCCGCGGCCACGACCGCCGCCTGCTCGTCGGTCGAGGGGAAGACGCGCAGCGCCATCGTCACGACGGTTGGGACCCCCGCCGCGTACTCGGCGGTCTCGCGCGCGCGGAACATCGGGCTCGACACGATCTCCCCGATCGGGATGTGGTACTTCCGCAGCACGACCCCCATGAGCGCGGCGTCGCGCACTCCGTCCGCGGACAGGTTGCGCTGGGCGCTGCGCTCGGCGGGGACCGTGCCCATCGCCTCCTGGTACGACCGGTCGGTCCGCGCGTGGCGCAGCAGGATGGTGTATCCGCCGGACCGGAGGGCGTCCATCAGTGCCTCTCCGCGCAGCTCGGCGGGGGGAACGGGTGCGACCGCGGCCTGCGCCGCGAAGGTGATCACGGCAAGAAGCTGCATGGTCTCTGGCTCCGGGGTCCGGGTGTGGACGCACGAAGCGCCGAACCGCGGGGCGCGGCAACGAGCCCGGTGTTCAGCGGTCGAAGCCCGTTGCGAGCGGGCAATTTTGCGGAAGATGTCGGGTCCGCGGCGCTTTTTCCGATATCTCTGTGTAGGCGGGCAGCTCAAGGCACGCTGCCGCCCACCCCACGATCTCACCTATTCGGAGGCTCAATGTCCATTTCGACCCGCTTTTCGCGCCGCGCTCTCGTCGGCGCGTTCCTCTCCGTCGCCGCACTGGCCGTGATTCCCGCCGTCGCCGCCGCCCAGGTCACGCCGTCGGACGCCTGGCTGAAGGGGCTGACGTCCCAGCACCGCCAGTTCTTCGACTCGCCGGCGCCCGCGGGCGGGATCCCGCTCGTGCACATCATGAACTACTACGAGACGCTGAACGGCGCGTACGGCGTGAAGGACGCCGGCATCGACGCGGTGGGGACCTTCTACGGCGCCACCACGTTCTACGGGCTCAACGACGCGATGTGGGAGAAGTACCGCCTCGGCGAGTTCCTGGAGACGAACGACCCGGCGACCGGGAAGCCAGCGGTGGCGAACCCGTGGCGCGCGAAGCCGGTCGTTCTCGGGATGACGCTCCCGCAGGCGAGCATCGAGTCGCTCCAGCGCCGCGGCGCGACGTTCATCCTCTGCAACAACGCGCTCGGGATCTTCGCCGGGCTGCTCGCGCAGGCTCGCGGGCTCGACGCCAAGGCCGTGTACGCCGACCTCAACGCGAACATCCTTCCCGGCGTCCAGCTGATCCCCGGGATGGTCGTGGCGATCGACCAGGCGCACGCCGCGGGGCTGAGCTACCACCGGCAGTAGCCGCGCCCTTGCAGCGGGGGAGAGCGGCGGCGGATCTGCGCCGCTCTCCCCCGCTGCGGGGTCGTCCGGTGCTGAAGCCGAGACGACCCCGGACGAATTCCCTAACGCATCTGGGCGGCGCGAGCGAGCACGATCTCGCCGACTTTCCGGCCGAGCGCCCGCCCCACCGTCGACGAGGTGCGCCAGTGTACGCCGCCCCACACGCGCGCGTTCGTCACCTCGTCCGCGACCTCTCCGAAGCTCTGATACGAGTGCGTCGCCCCACCGGCCGACGGACTCGAGATCCGGAGCGCCCCCGGCCGGTCGCCGAACAGCGCGCCGAGCACCACTTCGGCGGCGCCGGCGTACGTGGTGTGCCCCGCGGGAAAGTCGGGGAACGGCGGGGTCGTGATCAGCGGCGCCCACGTGGTGTCGATCGGACTCGTCAGGCTTCCCTCGGCGGCGGCGCGCCGGATCGCCGTCACCGGCCGCCACTGCTGCGCGCTGAACTTCGCGTCCCAGGCCGCGATGATGGCGTCGGCTCCAGCCGCGTTGAGGAGCAGGTACACCCGGGCGGCGGCCGCCGGCTCGAGGTCGCGCGCCACCGTGAGCTGTCGGGCGACCTGGTTCCAGAGCTGCGGGGCGGTGGAGATCCAGAAGCGCGCTGCCTCGGTCTGCGCCGCCGTGCGGGTCGGGCTGGCGGACGCGCCGATCGCCGCGATCTCGAGCAGGTCGCGCGTGTACACCGCGCTGCCCACGGCCGGCGGCGGCGGCGGGCGGAGCTGCGAGCCCGAGTCGAGCACGAAAGGAGTGACGCGTCCCCAGGCCGCTTCGAGTGCCGGCGCGAACGCCGGAGGCGTCGGCGCCCAGATCCCCGGCACGTTCAGCGGCACGTAGCTCACGCGGTCGTCCGCGTGGTCGCCCGCGCGCGCGGCCAGCACCGCGGCCGCCGCCGCCTCGCCCACGGCGACCCCCGCTTCCTTCATCGCCCCGCCGCGAATGCGGGCCAGCGTGGAGTCGTAGTCCGCGTCGAGCGCGGCCGCGGCGGCCGGATACAATGCGCGAAGCACCCGGTACGCCGCCGCCGTCGCGGCCGCGCGGAGCGACGGCCGGCCCCGCGCGACGACGCGCGCCACGTACGGCTCGTACTCGCCGTCGATCGAATTCACGGCGTCGAACACCGCCGCCGAGACGAGCGCCATCGTCCGCGTCTCCCGCGGAGGGCTGAACGGGCCGGCGGCCGTCGTGCGGAGCGCGATCGCGTTCCAGGCCGCGATCTCGCTCGCGGCCTCGGCTCGCTGCGCGGCCCGCTCCGCGGCGGCGGTCGAATCTCGGCTAGCGCCCGTCGGCCGTTCGGCCGCGCACGCGCCCAGCGTCCCGAGCATCGGAGTGACGAGCATCAGGAGTCCAGCTCCCATCTTTCGCAGGACAGTCATCGCATCCCCCAGGCTTCACGGATTCCTCGGCGTGCGGCTCACGGCCGCGTTGTGTGCGCGAGGGTAGGGGGAATGCAGCCGGGCGGACAGCCCAATAAGTGAACCGCGGGCGCGGGCGAGAGCGCGGGCGAGAGCGCGGGCGCGCCTCAGCGCCGAACCGCGGCCGCGAAGCGCGTGACGCCGAGCCAGCTGTAGACGCCTCGGCAGAGATGCGAGGCCCCCGCCAGCTCGATGCGTCCGGCCTTCACCGCCTGCACCAGCTGCAGATGACCGAGACACACGCGCGCCAGTGCGTCCGGCTCGGCGCACAGCTCGACGTCGACGTCGAAGCCGGGGTCGAGCAGGCAGAGGTCCACCTGCGGCCGCTTCAGCACGAGCCAGTATCGATGCTTCGTGTCGCGGCGGAATCTGACCAGGACGACGACACGGTCGTCAGGCAGCGCGTCGACGCGCACCATGCGCCGGAGCGCCCACATGAGGAAGTCGGGGTCGAGATGCTCGCCGGTCAGGTCCTTGCTCGCCCACTTGTAGCCCCACGTCCCGAGCGCGTCGATCACGCCTCCCAGCTCGTGACCGGCCTCGGTGAGGTGGTAGTCGTGGCCCCGCCCGTCCGGCCTGGCGCGCCGGTCGATGACGCCCGCCCGCTGCAGGGAGACCAGTCGCTGGGTGAGGAGATTGCGCGACATGCGCGGGACGCCGCGCTGGATGTCCGCGAACCGCCGCGCGCCCGCGAGCAGCTCTCGAAGGATCAGCGGCGTCCAGCGCTCGGCGAAGATCTCCGCGCCGAGGGCGACGGGGCAGAATTGGCCGTAGTCGGACATGCGCAATGGTGAGGCGGCGGCGGGGGCCGTGGCAAGTCCATTTTTTGAACTTCAGCCCCGCTCGTCCACCCAGGCGCCCGGCGGCTCGATCTGGTGCGAGCGGGCTCCGGCCGTGCCTGACGAGGCGAGGCCGATGGCGTGGCGGCAGGCCGCGAGCAGGAGTACCAGGGCGCTCACGAGTGCGACGAGCGTGCGGCAGCGGCAGGGCATGGATGCGTTGTCCGGCTCACGGGAAGCAGAACGAGTCCGACGAGGCGTCGCCGCCCTGGAGCCGTATCTGGTGCGGCCGCATGTGGCCGAAGTCGACGAAGAAGTCGGACGCCGGCGTCAGACCGCCGTTCGGCCCCGCGTCCAGCCGGGCGAGCCAGCCGCGGATCCCCGCCGGGTAGAACTGCTCGTCCCAGGCGAGGTAGAGCGAGTTGGTCGCGTAGACGCGCTTCCCGTCGCGACTCACCTCGAGCATCTGCGGCCCGCCGGTGAGCGGCTGCTCCGGCCGCGACGGGTGCGCCGCGCGGCGGGCGATCCCGCCGAGCCGGACCGACGACAGCAGGCGCGGCGCGAACGGGTCGGTCACGTCGTACTGGCGCACCTCTCCCGTCCCCCAGCACGCGACGTAGAGGAACCGGTCGTCGAGCGAGAGCGCGATGTCGCTGGCCAGCGGCGGCACCGCGCCGAGCGGCCGCAGCACCGGCGGCAGCGCCTCGGCGTCCGCCGGCTCGGCGGGGATGTCGATCACCTTCCGCGCCTGCCACTCGCCGTCGCGGTGGTACCAGGTCCAGACGGAGCTGGAGAGGTCGGCGAGGCTCAGCGCCACGTTGACGAAGCCGTAGCGCTTCGAGGGGTCGTGGGCGGGCCGCAGCCCGAGCACCATCTGGCTGTCGTCGCCCAGCACGAGCGACTTCAGGTGCCGGCGGGCGCGGAGGTCCCAGAAGTGGAGCCGGCGGCCGTACTGCTTCGCCATCAGCCGCTCCGGCTGCACCCCGGCCTCGACCGTGTCGGGAGCTCCCCACTCGCTGGTGACCATCGTGTCCCAGCCGAGGTGCCACCAGAAGTCGTACGCCAGCCGCTGCGGCCCGCGCTCGAGCTCCCACGGGCCTAACGGCTCGAACGTGTCGTGGCCGAGGACGAAGATCCCGCCGGGCGCGTCGCCGGCGGCGCTGCCCAGGGCGCTGACGTAGATGCCGTCGGGGCCGCAGTGCACGGTGTGCGGGCGCGAGTAGCCGGTCCGCGCCGCCAGCTCCGCGGGCTCGATCACCTTCACCACGCGCGGCGACGCCGGGTCGGGCTCCGTGTCGAGCACGTAGATGCGCGACGAGCGGAGCCCCGGGACCACGAGGTGGCGGCGGCGGACGTGCGGGTGCGGGGCGTGCGGCCAGAGCGCCGAGCTGCAGGCGTTCCACCCGAAGCGGTGCAGCCCGTCGCCCGCGTACGGCAGGTCGAGCCGGCCGATCGTCGTGCCGAGCCGCGCGGACTCGCGATCGCAGTCCACCACGGCGACGGCGTCCGGGCGCCCGTCGTCAGGCGTCGGGTTGGCCAGCGCGACGTACGCCATCGTCTCCGGCGGCGCCTCCCGCGCCGCACGCGGCGACGGGTAGAAGCTCGGGTCGGGGAGCGGGCGCCGCTTCGCGTCAGCGCTCGCTCTGGCCACGTGAGCCTCCCGGCTCCTGGAAGGTCAGCCCCGCCCGCCCGCTCGGCAGCTTCTCCGGGATGAGGTGCCGCAGCCGCCGCGGCCGGGCGCCGTCGTCCAGCAGGCCGTCGCGAACGAAGTCCACCAGCCACTCGAATTCGGCGTCGCTCAGGACCACGGGGGTGCGGAGCGAGGGGTCCAGCCGGTCCAGCACCGGCTGCGTCGGGCCCGTCGGCCCCCGCAGGTCCGCCGGGAGTCGCGCGGTGGTGTACGTGGCGGCGCCGCCCGCCGCGTCCAGGTGGTAGCGGATGGCGTCCTCCAGGCGGACGAACGCGCCGTCATGCATGAACGCCGTCTGCAGCGCCACGTTGCGCAGCGGCGACGTGCGGAACGCGTACCGGTCCGCCGCGTCCCCGGTCGCCTGTTCGAGGCCGAAGTCCTCGTTCGCGCCGGGGCCGTCGAACGTGACGTTGCCGGACGACGGGACGACCTGCGGAACGCCCGCCACGTGCTGCCGGAAGTCGCTGAACATCTCGTTCGACGCGCCGGACACCGCGTGGCAGGTGACGCAGCCCGCCCGCCCGAAGAACAGCGCCGCCCCGCGCTTCTGCGACGCCGACAGGGCGTCGCGGTCGCCGCGCGCGTAGCGATCCACGGGCGCGTCCGCGAACACCAGCGTGAACTCGAACTCGGCGATCGCGCGCGCGAAGTCGTCGTAGGTGATCGGCCCCCCGGCCCGAAGGTGCGGGAGGGCGCGGGCGAAGAGCTGCCGGTAGTTGCCGTTGGCGTTCAGGCGCCGCAGCACCTCGGCGCGAATGTCGTCGTTGCCGCCGGGGAAGTGGAACCCGGCGGCTTCGACGCGCTCGGTCGGTGGAATGAACGCCTGCGCCGTGAGCAGGTGAGGCAGGTACGACAGCGCCTGCCCTTCGGGCGCGGGAAAGACGAAGCCTTCACTGTTGTCGAATGGGTCGCCGGAGCGCGCGTGGAAGCGCGAGTTCCACATGAGCGTCGGGTAGAACGCGGTGTTGATCGCCATCGGCGTGCGACGCTGATTGCGCGGCCCCGTCCGCCCGGGCCCCACGACGCCGTTGTTGTCGATGCCGATCGCGATCGGCTGCGTGTCGCCGAAGCCGTTCGTGGGCGAGTGGCAGCCGGCGCAGCTGTTGTCGTCGTTCAGCCCCTGGATGGGGTCGAACCACAGCAGTCGCCCGACGTCGGCGAGCTGCCTATCGATGCGCCGGCCGAGCCGAGTCTCCAGCGTGCTCGCGACGCGGCCGGTGAACCCGTAGCTGGCGAGGTAGCGGCGCAGCGTGGCATCCAGGTCGTCGCCGTCCGTCTGCCGGTACGCCGCGGGGGCGGTGGCGTGCGCCGGCTCGAAGTCCGAGCAGCCGGCGAGCGCCCCGCCGCCGAGCACCAGCGCGATGAGCCGGGGAAGCGTGGTTGAACGAGACATGCGTCGCCCTCCGGGCTACTCGGCGCCGCAGGACACCGTGGGGTTCGCTTCCTCGAACATCCCCTCGGGATTGTGGCGCCAGATCCAGACGTGGAGGCCGAAGACGCCGAACTCCTCCTCGCGCTGGAACGTGTGGCCGAGGAACTCCGGCGCCGGCTGGCCCGCATCGAGGGTCGCGAACTCCGCCCCCACCAGCTTCGGCTGGCCGCCGTCGCGGCGGGGCGGCTCGTAGATCAGCGCGTCGGGCGACGCGGGGTCGATCTTGCCGTCCAGCAGGCGGCCGGGGTTGTAGTACACGGCCCCGACGGGACCCTCGTCCGGGCGGTTCTCGCACTCGTGCAGCAGCACGAAGCCCTCGCTCTTCGCGACGTCCAGGTCGTGGTAGCGCGCCGTCACGCGCCGCAGCGTGGCGACCGCCCGCTCCTCCTCGGCAGCCTGGCGGAGCGCGAGGGGGGCCGACGAGGCCGCCGGCTTTGCGTCCGGCGCGACCGGTGCGCGATCGACGCAGCCGCCGAGCAGCGCCGCGGCGGCCGCGAGGAAGACCGTGGGCCTGAGTGAGTACCGGGGGGGCGTGTGCATGTTCGTTCTCCTCGAATGCGGCGCACGCGCCCTGCCGGTGGTGGCGGGCCCGCTCGCTCGCGTCAGTTGGTGGCGAGCAAGGTGCGGCCGCCGCGCGCGGGGCGCGTCGGCGGCAATGCCTAATTTTCGGGCGGAGGCTGCCTGCGACTGCCTACGTTTGCCGCAGCAGCTGGCGCTCGTGGGCGGCGGCGATCGCCGCGGCGCGCGTCGTCACCTCGAGCTTGGCGAGGATGGCCGAGACGTGGTGGTCCACGGTGCGCGGCGAGAGGGAGAGCTCGCGCGCGATGTCGGCGTTCGAGAGCCCGCGGGCGAGCTGCGCGAGCACGCGCACCTGACCGGGCGTGAGGCCGGCGGGGTGCCGGCGCGTGGTCTGGTGGGGGCCGCGGGGGATGCCGCGGGCCCCTCGCTGGCGGAGGTCGCGCCGCACGGCGTCGGCGGCGGCGCTGGCCCCGAGCGCGTCGAGCTGGGCCAGCGCGCCGTGCCAGGCGTCCGGAACGTCGCCCTGCGCGAGCGCGAGCGCGCGCTGGTACGGGGCGCCGATGCGCGCCCACGCCTCGGCGGCGCCGCGCCAGTCGCCCTCGAACTGGAGGCGGAACGGCTCGGGCGCGTCATCGGGGGGGCCCGCCTGATCCCCGGCGCGCCAGATCCACCACGCGAGCGCCGCCCGTCCCCATTGGTCGTCGCTGCGCCGCATGACCTCCCATGCGGTCCCGAGGTCGCCGCGGGCCGCTTCCAGCTCGCCGCGGAGCCACGCCACCTCCGCGCGCGCGGCCACCGCCGGCCCGATCCGCTGCGGCTCGGCGGCCGGGCGGGCAATCGCCATCGCCTCGTCCACCAGTGCGTCCACGCCGTCCTCTCCCCGGCGCGCCCGGACGAGCGCGAGCACGATGAGGGGCTGGCAGCGAATGACGTTCTGGGCGTGATGGCGGCCGAGCACCGCGACCGCGTCGCGCTCGGCCGCCTCCCAGTCCCCGCGCTGGAGCTCGAGCCGCGCGCGCCAGCCCTGGATGTAGAGCTCCCAGGTCTCGAGCTCGTGGTCGGCGGCGAAGCGCAGGGTACGGTCGACGCTCGCCGCGGCTCGCGCGTGGTCGTGGTGCCGGACGTGGTTGCAGGCGATGTTGGAGTACGCGCGAACGGCGTGCTCGTGGAACCCGTGCCGGAGCGCGAGGTCGGCGGCCCGCTCCAGCCGCCGCACCCCAGCGTCCTGCGACGTGTACATCTCCGCCGAGCCGACGTTGGTGAGGGCGTGCACCAGCGTCTCGGCGTCCCCCAGCTGCTCGGCGAGGGCGATGGCGCGCTCGCCCCACGTTGTGGCGCCCGCGGCGTCGTCGACGAGCATGCAGAGCTGCGCCAGGTTGCTGTACGCCATCGCCAGCTCGGGCGTAGGCCCGACCGGATCGAGGACCGCGATCGCCTGCTCCCCGAGTGCCACCGCGGCGTCGCGCCGACCCTCGAACCACGCGAGACGCGAGAGCCAGCGCAGGTCGGCGCCCTCGCCGCGGCGGTCGTCGAGCGCGCGGCGGAGCGCCAGCGCCTCCTCGCGGGCGCGCACCGCGTCGGCGATGCCTCCCACCAGGTGCCGCTCGTACGAGAAGGCCTCGAGCAGCGCCGCCCGCGACGGCGGCGCGAGCCCGCCGGCGTAGCGGAGCGCCGTCGCGTAGTGCGCCGCCGCCTGACGATGCGCGCCGAGTGCCGCGGCCTCGCGCGCGGCCTCGGGCGCGAAGTGGAGCACGCGCTCGCCGTCGCCCGCGCCGTGGGCGTGGTGGACGATGCGCGCGAGGTCGTGCGTCCCCTGGTCGAGGTCGAGCTGCGCCTGGAGGATGCGCTCGTGCAGCCCGGCGTCGGCGCCCGGCTCCAGCGTCTCCTGCCACGCCCGCCGCGCGAGCTCGTGGCGGAAGCCGACGCTGTCCGCCGACACGACGAGCACGCCGGACGCCGCGCACTCGCGGATCAGCGCCGGCGTGTCGTCGAGCAGCGACGCCAGCAGCCGCCGCTCCGTCCGCCCCGGCACCACGGCCACGAGGTCCAGGAGCCCGCGCGCCGCCGCGGAGAGCCGCGTCGCGCGCGCCAGCACCGCCGCGCGGATGGACGTCGGGACCACCGCGGCGCCCGACGCGAGCACCTCCGTGACGAAGAAGGGATTGCCGCCGGTGAGCGCGTGCACGCCGTCCGCCGCCGTCCGCCCGCTGCGCCGCGCCAGCTCCTGCACCGCCGGCTCCGAGAGCAGCGGCAGCTGGAGCCAGCGCACGGTGCTCCGCGGCAGCTCCCCGAGCAGGTGGTGGAGCTGGTGGTCCGGGCCCACCTCGTCATCGCGGTACGTGAGGATGAGGAGCGCGGACAGCCGGCTGATGCGCCGGCCGACGAAGCGGAGCAGGTCCAGCGTCGCGTCGTCGACCCAGTGGACGTCCTCCACCACGACGATCGGCGGGACGGGCGGCGCGGCGAGCTCGGCGAGGAACGCCGAGAAGAGCCCCTCCCGCCCGACCGCGTCGCGCAGCGCGGCCGCCAACGGTCCGCGCGACTGCTGGGCCATGTCGTGCACCGGGCCCAGCGGGCGCGGCGTGGAGAGCGGGTCGCACAGCCCGCGGAGCGTGCGCGCCCTGGCCGCGTGGAGCGCCGTGAAGTGCTCGACCAGGCTCGTCTTGCCGACGCCCGCCTCGCCCGCCACGGCGGCGACGCGGCCCGCGCCGGAGGCGGCATCGCGGAGGAGCCCGTCCAGCTCCGCCAGGATCGGTTCGCGCTCGAGCAGCTCCATGGCGGTCAAACATGAGCGCGGCGGGTGGCCTGTCCAGCCTTCGCCCCGCCGTCCCCGGGTGGGCGCGGCGGGGGCGTGTCACCAGCCGACGAGCCCGTGCGCGTCGGAGCATCAGCCTTCCCTCAACGCCTCCGTCGGATTGATGCTGAGCGCGCGTCTCAGTGGCAGCGCGCACGCGGTGAGTCCTACGACCAGCATGATGCCGTCCGCGGCAAGGAGCAGCAGTACCTCGCGCGTCGATCCGAGGCCCGTCAGCGCGGCCAGTCCGCTGCCGGCGAGTACGCCCGCGCCGATCTGCAGGAACGCGCGCGAGAAGATGCCGGCCACGATGCGTCCCGAGCTCGCACCGAGTGCGGCGCGAATGCCGATCTCGCGCGTCCGTCGCGCGACGGTGAACGACATCAGCGCATGGATGCCGGTCGCCGACAGCAGCAGCACGATGAACGAGACCAGCCAGGCGACCCCGGTCAGCGCCCAGTTGATCTGCGCCTCCCCGCCCCCCGCGTCGGCGAGCGGCCGAACGTCGGTCAGCCGGATCGTGGGATCCACTTCGGCGGCGATCGTGCGCAGGCGCGTGGCGAACGCTTCCGGGTCGCGCACGCGCACGGCGAGCTGACCCGCGCGCCCCACCAGCGGGAGGCTCGGGCGATACATGGCGGACTGCTCCTGCGGCTCGGGGAGCTGCCAGCCGAAGTCCTTGACCATGCCGACGATCTCGTACCACTCCTTGCCGCCAGCGCTCCCGCCCTCCTCGACATCACCGCTCACGATGCGGATGCGCTGCCCGATCGGGTTGCGGCCGCCCAGCACGTGGCGCGCGAACGACTCGTTCACGATCATCACGCGGCCAGTCTCGAAGTCGAGCGGCACGAAGTCCCGGCCGGCCACCACCGACGTGCCGAAGGCGGCGAAGAAGCCGCGGGAGACGTGGACGAGCGTGCTTCTGCGCAGGCCGGTCGCGGGCGCGCCGGTCATCGTGTCGACCTCGATCTCGTTCTTGAACTGGTCCTCGACCGGCAGCCGGTCGGCGAAGGCGACGCGCTCGACCCCGGGCTCCTCGACGAGCCGTCGCTCCAGCTCCTCGATGCGGAGCCGCTCGCGCCCGGCGAACGCGGCCGAAGCGGCCGAATCGGTCCGGTAATCCTCGCGGTCCATGCCCACGCCCGCGGCCAGGTAGTGCTCCGCGCCGATCCCTTCCGCCCGCTGCCGGAACCGGTTGGACTCGAACACGCCGCCGGCCGCGAGCGGGAGGAACGCAACGGTGATCGCGACCTGCACGACGATCACCGTCGTCCAGAACCCACCGAACCGGAGCCCGGCGCGCGCCGCCCCCTCTCCCCGCAGCGCGTCCTGCACGTTCGTCTTCGTGACGCGCAGCGCCGGCAGAATGCCGACGATCGCGGCGCCGAACAGCGTGAGCCCCGCCGCGTACAGCACGGTTCTCCACGACAGACTGGCGTCGTACCAGAATGGCAGCGCATCGCTGGCGGCGAACATGCCCAGCCCCCAGCGCAGCGCGACTTTCGCCACGACCAGCCCGAGCACCGCCGCGAGGCCGGACAGCACCAGCGCCTCGACGAAGAGCTGCATGACGATGCGGGCGCGGCTGGCGCCGAGCGCGTTGCGCACCGCGATCTCCCAGCCGCGCGTGGCCGTCCGGGCGAAGACGAGCGTGGCCACGTTCACGCAGATGACGGACAGCAACATCAGGAAGATGCCGTTCACGATGTTCAGCAGGGTGATGACGAAGCGCGCCTCGCCGGCTTCCATGAGCGGCTTCTCGTACGGCGTGACTCGGGGCCTGAGATGCTTGTGCGTCTCCGGGTTGGCGGCCACAAGGCGCCCCCCGATCACGCCCAGCTCGGCCCGCGCATCCTCGATGGACTTGCCGGGTGCCAGGCGGCCGAAGACCCGCACGGCCGGACCGGTGCGCGGCGCGAGCAGCGACCCGTCCACGCGCAGCGGCGTCCAGAGGCGCTGGCTCACGGGGAAGCCGAAGCCTTCCGGCATCACGCCGACGATGGTCGCGCTGGCGGTGCCCAGCTTCACCGTTCGACCCACCACTCCCGGATCGCTGTCGAAGCGGCTCTTCCACAGCGTGTGACCGATGACGACCACCGGCGGCTCCCCGGGTTGCTCGTCCTGGTCCGTCAGCGCGCGACCCAGCAGCGGTCTCGCCCCCACCAACCCGAACGCGTTGGCCGTGATCTCTGCACCCCGCACCGGCTCCACCCGCCCGTCCGCGGTGGCGAGGTTGCGCACGAACATCACGGCCGCGCCCAGGTGGTCCACCGTCCTGACCTGCTCGCGCCAGACCGCGAAGTCGTGCAGCGATCGCAGGTCGGGCTCGAGCGCGCTCGCGTCCCAGTTCAGAATCGAGACCACCCGGTCGCCATCCCGAATCGGCAGCCGCGGGTTCCGGAACTTGTCGAGCGCCTCGAAGTAGATCGTCCCCAGCGCGATCCCAACCGCGATCGCCACCGTGCTGACCAGGGTGAGGCCGGGGTACCGCGCCAGCATGCGGAACCCGACCTTGAAGTCCAGCCAGGAAAAGCGGAGCGAACGCATTTGGGCAACGAGTCTGTTCATCACGTGCGTTTCCTGTTCGTCTGGACTCAGCTGGTGTCCTTTGCGCTGGCGCATGAACTCTGTATCATAAAGTACTTGATGATCGAAGGCAAGATTCCCTCGACAGCACGAGGGCACCGTTTCCTCAGGCGAGCAGTGGGTCAGCTCGAGGGCACGAGCTGGGAACGGCAACTGGAACGGCGAACTGCTTTGGCAGGATTGACAGGATGAGCGGGATCACGGCGGATGAGGGCCCCGGGAGGCGCCACGTCCCGAGCGGCTCCCATCCGCTCTTGTCAATCCTGCCAATCCTGCCAAAGCAGTTCGCCGTTGCCGTCGCGGTCCGGAAGTCGCTGAGGAGACGTCCCGATGCCTCGCTCGTCCTGGTGACATGACCCAGCCGTCCGGCGAATTCCTCGAGCTCCAGGCCGCGCTAGCCGGTGAGTATTCCCTCCAGCGAGAACTCGGCCGCGGGGGGATGGGCATCGTTTACCTCGCGCGCGACGTGCAGCTGGACCGTGACGTCGCCATCAAGGTGCTCCCGTCGCACCTCGCGCACGCGGCCGAATCGCGCGAGCGATTCCTCCGCGAGGCGCGCACGGCCGCCGGACTCTCGCACCCGCACATCGTCCCCATCCATCGCGTCGGCGAGGTTGGCGGCTTCGTCTTCTTCGTGATGAGCTACGTGGAGGGCGAGACGCTCGGGGAGCGACTCCGCACCCGCGGTCCCCTCCCGCCGGCCGAGGCCACGCGCGTGCTGCGCGAGGTCGCCTGGGCGCTCGCCTACGCGCACGGCCGCGGCATCGTCCATCGCGACATCAAGCCGGACAACATCCTGCTCGAGGCCGGCAGCGGGCGCGCGATGGTCACCGACTTCGGTATCGCCCGTGGGGCAGACCCCTTGATGAATCAAGGGGCTACGGGCCCCGACACGGAGCCGGGGAGGATCACGGGGACCGCACACTTCATGAGCCCCGAGCAGGCGGCGAGCGAACCGCTCGACGGGCGAAGCGATCTCTATGCGCTCGGCGTGGTCGGCTATCTCGCCGTGAGCGGTCGGCTGCCTTTCGAGGCGCCGAACCTGCCGGCGCTGCTCATCCGCCAGGCCACCGAGGCGCCGCCCGGCGTCCTGCGCGCGGCGCCCGGGCTGGGTCCCGCGCTGGCCGCCGTCATCGACCGGTGCCTCGCCCGCGACCCCGCGGGCCGCTTCCCGAACGGCGAGGCGATGGCGGCGGCCCTCGCCCCCACACCCGAGGTGCGGCCCGCGCTGCCGCCCACGCTGCGCGCCTGGATCTCCGCGAGGAACCCCCTCGTCCTGCCGTATCTGGGATGGTCGGCAGGATTCAGTGTGCTCACCCTCGGGAACCTCATCGCCTGGCTGACCGGCAACCCGGGGTCCAGCCCGGGGGACTTCCTGCTCCTGGCCGCGATCGCCGCGTCGCCGCTTTTTCCGATCGTCGGGTTCCACCTCAACCAGGCGCGCCGGCAGTTCCGGGCCGGACACACCCTCGCCGACCTGCGCTCGGCGCTCGAGGTCGCGCGGCGCGAGCGCGCCGAGACCGAGGCGCTCGCGCGCGAGGATGAGGAGTCTCCCGCTCGCCGGGTCCTGCGACTCGGCACGGTCGCCTCGGGGACCTGGCTCGCCGTCACCATCGCGCTGCTCCTCGAGGGGACGATCCACGAGAACCGGGTCGGCATCGCGTGGTTCCTTGTGCCCGTGCTCACGACGATGCTGCTGGGGGCGGTGAGCAACGCGCTCGACGTGCAGTTCATTCCCACCAAGATCAAAGAGTGGTGGCAGACGGGGATCCGCGACCGCCTCTGGAAGAGCCGCGCGGGGGAATGGCTCGCGCGGCGGCTCGGCGCCCCGGAGCGGTCGCGCGCCGTGGATGTGGGTGCGTTCCGCGCGACCGAAGCCGCCCTCGGCGTCGCTGCGGCCGAGCTCTTCGCGGCGCTGCCGAAGGGCTACCGCGAACAGCTGGCCGATCTGCCCGCGACGGTCGCCGCGCTCGAGGCGCGGGCCGTGGAAGCGCGAGCGGAGATGGACGTGCTCGCGGCGCTCGCCCCGTCGGGCTCCGGTCCTTCGGCAAGCTCAGGACAGGCTGCCGCAGTGCTCGACACGCGGCGTAAGGCGGCCTCGGCACAGCTGGCGCAGAGCGTCGCGGCGCTGGAAGGGATCCGGCTCGACCTCCTGCGCCTGCACGCCGGCGAGAACGACCTGGCGCCGCTCACGACGCTCATCGACGCGGCGCGCGCGCTCGGCGAGGACATGAGCCGACTCGCCGACGCACGACGTGAGGCGGACGAGGCCGCCGCGCCGCGGCCGCTCGATCCGGGACGAATCCCGACACCGGGGTGAGGCCGACCATCCAGCGCAGAGCGCGCTCGAAGCGAGAGCACCGCCGGTAGGCGCGGCCGGTGGTGATTGGACGCGCGGCACTCGTACCGCCCGACTGGCGGCGCATGACGGCCGCTCACGGCGCGCGATGTCCGGCGGGGTGGAGCCCCATGGCGTCGCGTCCGTGCCCGCCCCACACCGCTTCGAGCGCATCGCCTTCGAACGCGTTGACGTGGACCATCCACCCGAACAGCTGCGGAACGAACACTCCGCCCGCCGCCTTGCACGCTGTCTCGTCCGAGATCGCGAGCCAGCGGGCCACGGTGGCGCCATCCCATGTCTGCTCCGCCAGCGCCGCGGGGTCCACGGCGGGAGCGGGAGCACAGAAGTTCACGTGCGTGTGCCAGTGCGCGATGCCCAGCGGCAGCCGAGCATCCAGCTCGTCCGGCGTCGCCGACCCCGGCGCGGTATACATGGCGCCGACCAGACGCAGCCGGCCTGACGAGTCTTCCCGGTACAGCAGCGACGTCGGACGCGTCGCGTCCATCCGCCCGTTCGCGGCGATGGCGTTGGGCAGGTGGTTGTAGTGAACGAGGCGCTGGCCAGGAAGCCACGGCAGGAACCGGACGTACCCGTCCCGCTCGGCGGCCGCCACGTCGCCGTACTGCGCGAGTGATGCGCGTACGGCGGCGAGGACGGCCGCCGCCCTCGCGGAGTCCGCCGGGGTTGCCTGGCGGCGTGGGGCCGGGCGCATGTGCGCGGACGTGTCGCTCAGCAGCGCGTTGACGAGAGGCGCCAGCGCCGGCGCGTTCACCACTCGCATGGTCTGCAGCAGCTGCAGCACCACCCCGTCCGGAGGGAGCCGCCGCGCCCCCGAAGGCGGCTGTTGCGCCTCACCGACGATCGGGAACGCGGCGAGCATGAACCACGCGAGCCCCCGCGGCACCCGCCGCACGACTCCCTCAGTGCGCAATCGTCACCCCCTCGATGTTGTCCCCCTCTTCCCAGTCGAGGAGGTTGTACGGGTCGATCCCGGCGTACTCAGGCTTCTCCGGAACTGTCACCGTGATCGTCTGCCTGCCGGAGCGGATGCGGTGCCTCTGGAGGTAGAGCAGCTTGCGCTCGATCTCGCCCTGCCGCAGGGGGGCGAAGACGCCCACTTCCACCCACTCTGTCATCGGCAGCTCCGTCTCGTGACCCGCGCTGTCGGCGACGGCCTTGCGCGCCTCCACTTCGAGCGTCACCTGCCAGGCGCCCGTCCCGGTCTGCGCCGCCGTCGCCTGCTTCGTGTCGAACGTCCAGAAGGTGTTCACCTCGAAGAGGTCGTGCAGCAGCGGTTTGAGCGAGTCCGGCGTGACCGCCTGCAGCTCCCGGTACATGTCGAGTGTGGTGGCCAGGGACGACGCCTTCTTCTCCACCAGACTCCGGAGCGCCCCGTTCACGCGCTCCTCGCCCACGTACTCGCTGAGCGTATGGAACGCGTAGGGGCCCTTGCGATAGTTGGCCCAGGGGTCCATTGCGCGGAGCAGCGGAAGCCCCGTGCGGATGGGTGGCCACGGGTTGGGCTCCCGCATGAACCGCATGAACCGACGGAGCTGCTCCCTGCCCCTTTCCTTTTTCACGAGCTGCATCGCGGAGTACCAGGCGAGGCTTTCGGAGATGACGCCGCCGCCCTCGGCGAATGCGGGCTTGAGCTGCATGCCCCACCACTGGTGCCCCATCTCGTGCGCCACGATCTCGAAGATCGCGTCGAAGCCATCGCCCTGCGGATCCAGCTGGAAGAAGCCCTCCCCGCCGGTGATGACGCCGCTCCCGTCGACGCCCATGCCGAAGAAGTTGCCGGGCTGCTCGACGATCTGCAGGAATCGATACGGATAGGGACCGAACTGCGCCGAGTAGTAGTCCAGAGACGCTCGTACACTGCGGAGCAGGCGCTCGAGGTGCTTCGTGTGTCCCGGGTGAAGGTAGATCTGAATCTCCACAGCCTGCCCCCCCGACACGCGCGCCGCGACGCGGCGCGCCTGCGGGGCAGGCTCCGGCGCGCCGCGAGCGGCGCGCGTGTCGGGGTCGATGCCCTTCCACCGCTCGCGATGCACCGCGTAATTGGCGGAGAAGAAGACGTCCATGCCGTTGATCGGGACGTCGCTGACATAGTGGAAGTAGCGGCGCCCACCTGAGCCAGCCGAAGGATCGCTCCACGTGCGACGCAGCTCGCCCGGCGCGACCGCCACCTGATCGTCGTCGGTGCCGACGATTGCCTCGAACGTGGCCGCGGCGCCGGCCGCCACGCTCGGATCGATGTCGCCAGGCGTGGGGAGGGTGACCTGCCGCGGCAGGCCGTGCTTGCGCCGGTCTTCCGCACTCCAGAGCTCGCGAAGCGGGTGGTACCCGATGACTGGCAGCGCGCCGCCCGTGAAGTAGGTGCCATTCTCCAGGATCGCCTGGCCTGCCCCGCTGCTCCGGGAGCCGCTGTTGCGGAAGCCACGCGGCGCGAGCTGCACGTCGAAGCTCAGCGTCAGCGAATCGCCGGGCTGGAGCGGCTCCTCCAGAGCGTAGATGTGGTGACCGATCACGTCGTCCGCGAGCACGTGCCTGAACGCGCGGTCGAACGTCACGCGGGTGTCGACGTAGAACGCCGGCTCCAGAT
>DATFPD010000485.1:0-4047 GCA_035265005.1 Gemmatimonadaceae bacterium
GGTGACCACCGGCGGCCAGTACCACTTCAACCTCTCCACCAGGGCGTGGACGGCGGGCGTCTACCGCATCACGGCGTGGCTGGACGACGGCAGCCGGATCGTGCAGGACGTCGAGGCGCGGTCGCGTTAGGCCCGGCGCCGCATCAGACCATGCTACTCAACCGACACCTGTCGAGAGGGATGGACCACATGAGACTCGGATCACTGGCGGCCCTGGCGCTGACGCTCGCGCTGGCCGCGTGCAACGAATCGCGCGACGAGGCCGCCGCCGTCTCGGCGCCCCGCGCGCAGGTCGCGGCCGGCGCGGCAGCGCCGGCGGTGACCGGCAGGCCGAACCTCCGCTGCCCGCCGACTTTCCCGACGCTCCGTGAGGTCGCGGCCGGCACCGAGGGCGACCTCAATCGGAACGGCACGATGTGCGTGGGACGGCTCGGCCCGCAGGGGCGGGAGCAGCGGGTCGACGACCTGGTGCCCTGACCGGCACCGACCGGCACCAACCGGAACGTCGTGGGGCGCGGCCGCGGATCATCGCGGTCGCGCCCCGCGGCGTTTTGCCGTGTGCAACAGTCGTCGGGCGCCGACCTCACCGGGCGCCGGAGCCTGCCCCCGCGCCGGCGCCGCTCTCGAACGTGGCCGTCACCACGACGAAGAGCATCTGCTGGCCGCCGGCCTGCTCGTTCCGGAAGACGAAGTAGACGTCGTGCACGCCCTTCGTCGGCTGGAGCGCGGCCCGGAACTGCGCCGGCGCGCCCTCGCCGGGCGTCGGTCGTATCGGCTCGGTCTTGCCGACCAGCGGGCCGCTCTCCGAATCCAGCCGGACCTCCACCGTGCCGCCCGTGCTCCCGTACTGCGCGGGCGCCGCGACCAGGAACGTCACCCCGGAGAGCCCGGTCAGGTCGAGCTGCCTGAACTTCGCGAACGTGCCCGATTTGTTCGCGATCGTGATGTCCGCGGGCATCTGCGGCACGTTCATCTTCTGCGCGCCCTCCGCCAGCTCGCCGCTTGCGACCACCACGGTCGGGGCGCGGAGCACGACCGCCTTCTCGGCCGAGCTGCCGGAGAGCCCGTTCGCCCCGCGGTCGGTGTACGCGGCGCGCAGCACCACGACCCCCTCGGTCGAACCGCCCGCCGAGTCCGGAGGCGTGTACGTCCCGCGCGCCGGGAGCGACCGGCTCGTCCTGCTCGAGTCGGCCAGGCTCAGGATGTAGGCGACCATCTCGCCGGTCTCTCGGTCCGAGAGCTGCGGGTGCGGCGGCATCATCACCTCGCCCCACACGCCCTTCCCGCCGCCGCGGATCTTTCTCATGAGGTGCGCCGTGGCGCCGGTGTCGCCCTTGTACCGCTGCGCCACCGCCGTGTACGCGGGGCCGATGGACTTCCGCTCGAACTGGTGGCAGGAGAGGCAGGTGCCCCCCTCGATCAGCTTCTTCCCCGCCTCGTGCGCGACCGCCGGGTCGAAGGCGGCGGCGGCCCGGTGCCCCTGCGCGGTGTCGCCCTGCGGGAGCCCGCTCTTCAGGTACTCGGCGGTCACGACCACCCGACTCGCCTGGATGCGCCCGCTCTGGAGCGAGCCGTCCTCGCGGTCGGTCACGCGCACGGCGTAGCGGATCGGGACGCCCGCGAAGTAGAACGACCGGTTGCTCCCCGGGAGGTCGAGCTCCACCTTCGGCGGCTCGTTCCCCGCGGCGATCTGCACCTCCGCCGTGGAGCGCGCGCCCTGGGGATCGGTCACCGCGAGCGTCGCCCTGTACACCCCGGGCTGCGCGAAGGTGAACGTGGGGTTGGCCTGCGTCAGCTTCCGCAGCACCGTCCCGTTCCCACGGGAGATGGTCCACTCGTAGCGGAGCGAGTCCCCGTCGGCGTCCGTGGTGCCTGACGACGAGAGCGCGACGCGGAGCGGCGTCGCGCCCGCCGGCCGGTCGACCGCGGCCACGACGGCCGGCGTCCGGTTGCCGGCGTTGTACTCGATCCGCACGAGCCGGGCGTCGGGGTTGCCCTGGAACCAGGCGGTCCCGTACTCCAGCAGGTACAGGTCCCCGCTGGCGGCGAACGCCATGTCGATCGGGTTGCTGAACTTGTGGCTCGGCATGAAGCGCTCCATGGACACGAGGTCGCCGCTCGCGTTCATGGTGACGGCCATGATCCAGCCGCGCATCCACTCGTAGGTGAGGAGCTTGCCGTCGTAGTACTGCGGGAAGGGCCGGGCCGCGCCGCGGAAGTCGTCGCGGTAGAAGACCGGGCCGGCCATCGCGGTGCGGCCGCCGGTGCCGACGAGCGGGAACTCCGCCGACGGGCCGGACGGGTACCAGATGAACGCCTTCTGGGCCGGCGGCAGCTCGTTCAGGCCGGTGTTGTTAGGCGACCGGTTCACCGGGCGCGCGGGGTCGAACGGGGGCCGCGCCTGCATCGTGGCGTAGTCGACGTCGAAGTAGGCCTTGTTGTCCCCCACGAAGTACGGCCAGCCGAAGTAGCCCGCCTGACGAGCCTGGTTGACCTCGTCGTGGCCGGCGGGTCCGCGCTCCGCCGAGTCCACCGGCGCGTCCGGTCCCACGTCGCCCCAGTAGAGGAAGCCCGTCCGCTGGTCCACCGAGATGCGGTACGGGTTCCGGTGCCCCATCGTGTAGATCTCCGGGCGCGTGAACGGAATGTCCCGCGAGAAGAGGTTGCCGGCCGGGATGGTGTAGGTGCCGTCCGCCTCCGGATGGATGCGCAGGATCTTCCCGCGGAGGTCGTTCGTGTTCGACGAAGACTTCTGCGCGTCCCACGGCGAGCGCCCCGGACGCTCGTCGATCGGCGCGTAGCCGGTGGCGAACGGGTTCGAGTTGTCGCCCGTGGAGACGTAGAGGTTGCCGCGCGCGTCGAAGGCGATCGACCCGCCGGTGTGGCAGCACTCGTCGCGCTGGGTCGGCACCTCCAGGACGATCGTGCGGGAGCCGAGGTCGAGCGAATCGCCGCGCATGACGAAGCGGGCGAGCACGTTCTTGGACTCGGGCCCGGCGGGGGAGTAGTACATGTAGACCCAGCCGTTCGTCGCGAAGTTGGGGTCGGCCGCGAGTCCGAGCAGGCCGTCCTCGGCCTCGGCGCCCTTCGCGTACTTCGTGCTGACGGGGATCGTGGCGATTCGGGTCACCCGCCGGCTCGCGGGCGTCCACAGGTTGACGGCGCCCCTGCGCTCCACGAACAGCACCCGCTCGTCAGGCAGCACCGCCAGCTCCACCGGCTCGTTCAGCTTCTCGGCGAGGACGACCTTCGTGAAGCGGTTCTCCTCCGGGCGCGCGCGGCCGTAGTCCAGCGCCGCGGTGCCCATCGCGTACCGGAGCCCGCCGAGCAGGTGGCGGAGGAAGAGCGGCTCGGCGAAGGTGGCTTCCGTGTGGCCCATACTCGTGTACCACCCGCGGCCGCCGTCGAACTCGTGGTACCAGGACATGGGGTGGTTCGCCCCGTTCGTCCCGCCCTCGTAGCTCCGCTCGTCGATGTCGACCAGCACCCGGATCGTGGGGTCAATCGACTTGAAGTTGTAGAACTCGTCCTCGCGCTCCCACCGGTCGGGCAGTCCCTCGGTGGAGGGATGACTCTTGTCCAGCACCCGGAAGGTGCCCTTCCGCACGTTGGGGTTGTTCGGGTGGCTGCTGAAGTAGGCGCCGGCCAGCCGGCCGTACCAGGGCCAGTCGTACTCGGTGTCGGTCGCCGAGTGCACGCCCACGTAGCCGCCGCCCGCCTGGATGTAGCGCTCGAAGACGCTTTCCTGCGTCGGGTTCAGCACGTCGCCGGTGGTGTTGAGGAAGACCACGGCGCGGTACTGCCTGAGGTTGTCGGCGGTGAAGCGCCCCGCGTCCTCGGTCGCGTCCACGTCGAACCCGTTTTCCCGCCCGAGCTTCTGGATCGCCGCCGTCCCCGCGCCGATCGAGGCGTGCCGGAACCCGGCCGTCTTCGAGAAGACGAGCACGCGCGGCTTCGCCTGCTGCGCCCCCGCGACCGAGGTCACCAGCAAGAGCGCGACACTGACAACGCGCAGTCTCTGCAGATACATGATCATGCTCCCTGTTA
>DATFPD010000486.1:0-8719 GCA_035265005.1 Gemmatimonadaceae bacterium
TGACGTATCAGCCGCCGCTCATCGGCACGAAGCAGCTCCTCAACTTCACCGCCCGGTCGTGGCCGGCGTCGGGCGGCTGGCTCGCGGCGGCGGCGTTCGGCCTCGGCGCGGCCGCGGCGGTGCTCGCGTGGCGTGCCAACCGCCGCCGCGCCGGCACGGATCGAGCGACGGCGGTCGCCGCCGCATCGCTCGTCGCCGCCGCGCTCGTCATCGCGTGCGCCGGGCGCGACCCGCGACCGATCGTCTACGACGGCCGCGTGAGCTGCGCGTACTGCCGCATGGCGGTCACCGACCCGCGCTTCGGCGCGGAGCTGGTGACGGCGACCGGCAAGGTGCATCGATTCGACTCGATCGAGTGCCTCGCGTCCTTCTACGCGACGGCTCGGCCGGCGGGGCAGGTGCGCTCGGCGTGGGTGTCGGACTACGGGCATCCGGGCACGCTCGTCCCCGTGGAGCAGGCACGGTTCGTCCGCGGACGGGCGGGGCCGCGCGGCAGCCCGATGGGACTCGGCCTGCTGGCGTTCGCCCCGTCGGCCGACGAGCCGGCGCTGCGCCGCGAGTACGGTGAGACGTTAGGCTGGGGCGACGTCGTCGCGCTGGTCGAGCGCGAGGGAGCGCGTCTCGACACCCTGTTCGCCCTCGGCGCCGGGCCGGTGCCGGCCACGCGGCAATCGGCGGCCGCCATCACCGTCTCGCCGGACGGCGAGGTGCGTTCGATCGGCGAGGCCCTCCGCCGAGCCCGCCCCGGCGCGCGCATCGTCGTGCGAGGCGGCGTCTACCGCGAGCCGACGATCGTCGTCGACAAGCCCGTGGAGATCGTGGGCGAGGGGTGGCCGGTCCTCGACGGAGCGGGTTCGCGCCAGATCATGAGCGTCGGCGCCGACGACGTCACCGTGCGCGGGCTCGTCTTCCGCAACGTCGGCACGAGCTTCATCGAGGACCGCGCCGCGATCAAGGTCACCGGCGCCCGCGGGTGCACCATCGAGGGCAACCGGATCGAGGACGCCTTCTTCGGCATCTACCTGGCCGCGGTCACCGACTGTCGCGTCGCGCGCAACGCCATCCACGCGTCGGCCGCCACGGAGGCCACGTCGGGCAACGGCATCCACGTCTGGGGCTCCAGCGGCGTGACGATCGAGGACAATCGGGTCGAGGGCCACCGCGACGGCATCTACTTCGAGTTCGTCCGCAACAGCGTGGCGCGCCGGAACGTGAGCGAGGGGAATCTCCGGTACGGGCTCCACTTCATGTACTCGGACGACTGCCACTACGTCGAGAACGCGTTCCGCCGCAACCTGGCGGGCGTGGCGGTCATGTACACGAAGCGCGTCGAGATGGTGGGGAACCGGTTCGAGGACAATTGGGGGAGCGCGTCGTACGGGCTGCTGCTCAAGGAGATCTCCGACCCCAGGATCGAGCGGAACCGCTTCGAGCGGAACACGGTCGGCCTGGTCGCGGACGGGGCGTCGCGCATCATCGCCACGGAGAACGAGTTCGTGGGCAACGGATGGGCGGTGAAGCTGATGGCGAGCACCTACGACGGGCGGTTCGAGCACAACGACTTCGAGGGGAACACCTTCGACGTCTCCTCGAACAGCCGCGAGAGCAGCAACCGGTTCGCCGGAAACTACTTCGACGCCTATCGCGGGTACGACCTCGGGCGGGACGGCGTCGGAGACGTGCCGCACCGCCCCGTTCGCCTCTTCTCCGTGCTCGTCGAGCAGAACCCGCCGGCGCTCATTCTGCTCCGCGGCTTCTTCGTCGACCTGCTCGACGTGGCGGAGCGCGTCGCACCGTTGCTCACTCCCGAGACGCTGGTGGACGAGCGGCCCGCCATGACGGCGTGGCACGCCGGACCCGGCAGGGTGGGCGTCCGATGATCAGCGTCTCCGGGCTGGTGAAGCGCTTCGGCCGGCTCGAGATCCTGCGCGGGATCGACCTCGAGGTCCGCCCCGGGCGGATCACGGCGATCGTCGGGCCGAACGGGGCGGGGAAGACGACGCTCATCAAGGCGCTGCTCGGCCTGGTTCGCCCCGACGGCGGGCGGATCCTGTTCGGCGGCGAGCGGGTCGGCGACGACCCGGGCTACCGCGCGCGCATCGGCTACATGCCGCAGATCGCGCGCTTCCCGGAGAACCTCACCGGCGCCGAGCTGCTGGCGCTGCTGCGGGACCTCCGCGGCGGCGCCGCGCGAGTGGATGGGGAGCTGATCGCGCGCTTCGGCCTGGCGCCGCAGCTCGACAAGCCGCTCCGCACCCTTTCGGGCGGCACGCGCCAGAAGGTGAACGCGGTGATGGCGCTGCTCTTCGACCCCGAGCTGCTGGTCCTCGACGAGCCGACCGCCGGCCTCGACCCGGTGTCCAGCGGCGCGCTGAAGGACAGGCTGCTGCGCGAGCGGCGCGAGGGGACGACGCTCATCCTGACCTCGCACATCATGAGCGAGATGGAGGAGCTGGCGGACGACGTCGTGTTCCTGCTCGACGGCCGCGTGCGGTACGCGGGCGCGGTCCACGAGCTCAAGGTGCAGACTCGGCAGCTGAATCTGGAGCGCGCGATCGCCCAGATCATGCTGCGGGTGGAGGCCGCATGAGCGGGGCGAAGGGAGTGGTCCTCAGGATCGTGCAGTACGGGCTGAGCGACGTACTGCGCAGCCGCTGGCTGGCGGCGTACGCGCTGTTCTTTCTGGTCGCGACCGAGGCGCTGCTGCGGTTCGGCGGCGCCGGCCCGCGATCGCTGCTCGCGCTGATGAACGTGATCCTGCTCGTGATCCCGCTCGTCACGGTCGTGTTCGGGACGATGTACCTGTACCACGCGCGCGAGTTCATCGAGCTGCTCCTGGCGCAGCCGGTGAGCCGGCGGCAGCTCTTCGCCGGCCTCTACCTGGGGATCACGATCGCGCTCGCGGTCGGGTTCGTGGTGGGCGCAGGCACTCCGCTCGCCGCGCGAATGTTCGGAAGCGCGGCCTTCCGCACGACGGCCGCCTCGCTCCTCGGCGCCGGCCTGGCCCTCACGGCCGTCTTCTCGGCGGTTGCGCTGTACCTGACGGTTCACATCCAGGACCGTGTGCGCGGGCTCGGCGCCGCGATCGGCGTGTGGCTCGGCACCGCCGTCCTCTACGACGGCCTGGTGCTGCTGCTCGCGACGATGCTCGCCGACTATCCGCTCGAGCGGCCGCTGCTCGGGCTCATGCTCGCCAACCCGGTGGACCTGGCCCGGGTGGCGCTGCTGCTCCAGTTCGACGTCTCGGCGCTCATGGGCTACACGGGCGCCGTGTTCGAGAGCTTCTTCGGCACCGCCGGCGGCCTGGCGGTCGCGGCGCTCGCGCTCGCGGCGTGGGTGGCGGTTCCGCTGTGGCTCGGGCTGCGCGGCTTTCAGCGCAAGGACTTCTGACCGCGGTACCTCAACGTGGAGATCGAGGATTCAATGACTTCGTATCGACGGCTCGTGCTGGCGGCGTTCGGCGCAACGATGGTCGCCGCGTGTCGCGGCGGGGAGCGGCAAGGGGGCGGGGGCGCAGCGGACTCCGCCCAGGCGGGCGCCGCAGCCGGCACCGGGGCGGCGGCCGACGAGGGCGCGGCGACGCCTGACGCGGGCGGGAAGGTGATCGTGGTCGAGGCGCTGACCGACGAGCAGGGCAACAACATTTTCCGCCCGGCGGACTTCACGGCGCGCAAGGGCGACGTGATCCGCTACACGCTCGTCTCCGGCGTGCACAACGTCCACTTCCTCGCCGACTCCAACCCCGGCAAGCTCGGCCTGCCGGCGGCGGGCGAGCTGCTCCAGCTTCCCGGGCAGACGCACGACGTCAAGGTCTCGTTCGCGCCCGGCACCCACTACTACCAGTGCGATCCCCACGCACTGCTCGGCATGAAGGGACACGTCACCGTCACGCCGTAGCCTCCTGCGGGGATGCTTAGGGGCCGAATCATTCGCTGGTGGCCGGCCGTCGAGTGTGGCTCCGGCCGCCCTCTCGTCAGGCTCTACCCGACTGCGGGGTGGGCACGAAGGGACAGGATCTCTGAACGGCAGCATGCACGCGAAGGTGGCGCGGCTCGTGACGGTCGCCGACCAGCACGGCACGCCGGAGATGGCCGCGAGCTCGCTCCTTCGCTACCTCGCCGAGGCAGCGTGGCTTCCGACCGCGCTCCGCTTCGCGCGGCTCTCCTGCAGAGACTGAGCACGCGGACGCGGCCGTGTCTCACTAGCAGAGGGTGTGGCTAGCTCCAGGAATGGCGGTTGAGCGGCTCGGTGCTGATCGTGCCGCCAGCCGCTGACCAGGCGCTTCGCAACCCGCCTGCGATTCTACAGAGATCGAACGAGCCCTCGAGCTGTGCGGTTTCGGTGCGGTTTCTCCCCGCAAAGTGTCGCGACCGCACCGCCGGAGTCCGGCGGCCGACGCCGGGAACCCCCTGCAAAGCCGGCCTTTAGCCGTTTGTTAGCCCGTTAGGATCAGAAGAGCGATCAGAAGAGCCGGCATGTGCGGAAGGCGGAACCGAGGCGGCGGGCGGAGCGCGTTGGCGCGCTCCGCCCGCCGCCTGCATCTGGGACGCAATGAAGTTCAATCTCTGCCGGAAGGGGGCCGCGGTTTCGTGTGGCGACGTACGGTGGAGGCCACCACTCACAGCCAACCCGCGGCGGCCGAGCACGTCCTCTCGCCCGCGCCCGCGTTACGGCGCCGCCCGCGCCACACGCTCCGCGGCCGCCAGCACCGCCGCCCCGTTCGGCGTCCGGCCGAACCACACCACCGCTCCCGCGCCGCTGCTCGCCGCGGACTCCAGCTCGTCCCGCGCCGCCCCCACCGCGAGCCCGCGGTAGACGACGAGCACCAGGTTGTCGAGACGCGCCGCCGCCACCTTGCGCAGCTTCTCGGCCAGGTACTCCGGCGTCCAGAAGCCCACCAGCTCGACGATCGCCTCGCGCCCGTCGGCGTGGCGGAGCGTGAAGTCGGGGAGGAAGAGCTCGCCGTCGCCGAGCGGCACCGGCGTCGTCTCTCTCGTCAGGCGCCACGCGCCGGCGGCGACCCGAGCGATCCGCCGCCGCAACTCGCCCGCCAGCGACGCCTCCCATGCCGAGTCGTAGCCCGCGCGGCGCGGCAGCTCGCCGACCGGCGCGCCGCCGCGCTGGCCCGCGCGCGCGCGCCCGCGTAGTCGGAAGCGCGCCTCAGTGCCGCCGGGGAGCGCGAGGTCGGCCTCGAGCCGCCACTCCGGCGCGCGCGCCAGCGCCGGCACTACGCGGGCGAAGCGCGCGCCGTAGCGCGTCCGCCGCGTCAGGAACGGCGACGCCGGCCCCGTGAGTTCGACGCGGTAGGAGCGGCGCCCCGCGCGCTCCACCCGGTACATGAGACGCGCGAGCTTCGCCGCCCGGAAGATCCCCCGCCATCCCCCGCGCGCCGTCACCCGGACGCGTACCGCGTCCAGCAGCAGGCCGCGCGCTAGCTCCAGGTTGTAGCGGGCGAGCAGCGCGCGCCCGCCGATGTCGGGTGCCTGCACGAGGACGTACGCGTCGGGCGCGTCGGCGTAGAGCAGCCGCTCGACCTCGTCGGCCGACTCGAGCCCGAGCGCCCGCGCCGCCTCGGCGTACGGCACGCCGCGGTCACCAGGCACCGGCGGCCAGTGCGTCGCCCGCGAGCGAAAGAGTGCGTCGCGCACCGCCGGCGCCCGCTCGGCGCCCTCGGGCGCGCGGAACTCGCACAGGTCGAGCAGCGCCTTCGCGACCCCCGCCAGCCGCGCCGCGTCCCGCACCCGGCGCGCCTGCCGCCGCAGCGCCTCCGCCACCGCGCGGCGCGGACGCCCCTCGAGCCGCCTGACGAGGTGGCACATCCGGTCGAGGAACGGCACCACGCGCCCGTCCGGGTCGGCGAGGAAGCGCAGGCGCGCCACGCCGCGCTCGACGCGAACGAACGGGGCGACGTGGACGCGGCGGAGCACTGCCTACCGCTGCGCCGTCACATGCCGAGCCCCAGCTGCCCGCCCTGGCCGCCCGCCGCGCGGCGGACGCCGGCGCCGCGCTTCTGGGACGTGAAGAACTCGAACGTCCCGGCGGCCACGATCTCGTAGAGCGACGCCACCGCGTCCCCCTGGCGCCGGAGCAAGCGGCCGAGGCGCTGGGCGTGCTGCCGCCACGCCCCGCGCGTGGAGTCGCCGAGCACGATGCCGACCTTGGCGCCCGGCACGTCCCACCCCTCGTCGAGCACGCGCACGCTCGCCACCGCGCGCAGCTCGTCGCGCTCGAGCGCGCGCAGGATCGCCGCCCGCTCCGAGGCCGGCGTGCTCGCGGTCACCATCGGGATGGCCAGCGCGCGCGAGATCGCCTCGGCGGCGTCGGTGCCGCCGCAGAAGAGCACCGCCCGCTCCGCGGGGTGCAGCCGGAGGATCCGCTCGGCCTCGCGGAGCTTCGCCGCGGCGAGCCGAACGAGACGCTCGCGGTCCAGGAACGAGCGGAGTGCCCGGCGCGCGCCTGGCGAGCGGCGCGACTCGGCCGCGAACATCCGCCACGCGTCGGCGGGGCTCGGGGCGCGCTCGCGGTAGCCGCGCGCGGCCATCCATCGCTCGTACGTCTCGCTCAGGACGCCGTAGCGCGCCTCCTCGCCCGGCGTGAGGCGCACGTACCGCCGCTCGATCGCGAAGCGGGCCAGCTCGGCGTCGGTCATCTCGCCGATCGCACGACGGAAGACGACCGGACCCACCAGCCGCCGCAGCTCGGCGTCGCGCCCGTCCGGGTAGGTGGCCGTGAGGCCGAGGCGCGCGGCGGCCGGTGCCACGCGCAGCGCGTCGTGCCACGCGCGGGCGCCGCCGTCCGCCGCGTCGGCCAGGTGGTGGACCTCGTCCAGCACGACGAGCCCGAAGCGCGCGCCCCACCGCTCGAACAGCGCGAACGCCGAGTGGTACGTGGTCACGGTGATCGCGCGGACGTCCTTCTCGTCGCCGTAGTACGCCCCCACCCGCTCGGCGCCGAAGGCGTCGGCGAGCTGCGCGAACCACTGCCCCACGAGCGCGCGCGTGGGCGCCACGACCACGGCGCCGGCGTTCGCGTCGCGCACCGCGAGCAGGGCGACGAGCGTCTTCCCGGCGCCGGTCGGGAGCACCACCGAGCCGCGGCGCCGGGCGGCCCGCCACCGCTCGATGGCCTCGCGCTGGTAATCGCGTGGCGCGCGCGGGTCGAAGAACGGGGCGTCGAGCGCCTCGGGCGCCGTGCCCTCCCGCTCCGGAATGCCGCGCTCGGCGGCCCAGGCGCGCAGCTCGGGCATGCGGTGCCCGGCGGCGACGAGAGCCCCGAGTCGCTCGTCGAACAGCATCTCCGGCGGTGCGTCGGCGGGGGCGACGCCGCGGAGGACGGCGAGGCCGTGGCGGTACGAGAGCGACGGATGCACCGGGATCAGCGACTTGGGAAATCGGCGCGCCAGGCGTGGCCGACGAACTCGGCGATGCGTGCGTGGTCGGCGTCATTTGTGAGCAGCACCGCGCCGCGGCGCCGGCACGAGACGGCGATCAGCACGTCATTCCAGAAGGCGCGGCGCTCGAGCTCGGGGTGCGGCCCTCGGCGCCCGCTCATCTCGCGCACCACGTCCCCGGCCCGCAGCAGGTCGGCGGCGTCGGGCACGATGACGCGCGCGGGCTTGAACGGATCGATGAATCGCTGGCGGATCGCCCGCGGCTCGCCGGCGGCATGCGCGCCGACGAGGAGCTCGGCGCCGACGAGGGCGTGAAAGTCGAGCGCGTCGGCGAACGCGCGCACGAACGCGAGCACCGCACCGGCGCTCGGCCGCCCCCGCAGGACGTCGACGTACCGCTGGGCATCGAGCACGTAGCGCGGCACGCGTCGTCAGAACCCCGCGGCGCGGGTCACCGCTCCGCGTGGTCCGGGTGGTCGGGAAACGCGCCGCGCATCGCCTCGACGCCGGCGACGATCGCGGCGTTCTCGGCCATCCGCGCGAGCGCCTGGTTGACCGTCTCCGACTGGTTCAACCCGGTGATCCGCATCGCCTCGGCGAGAAGGGCGACGTCCACCACGATCTGCTTGCGCGTGCGCGTGCCCGGGCGAGGCGGTCGCCCCTTTCCGCGTCCCGTCCCCGCTCGCGCGCCCCGCGTCTTCGCCATTCCGCAGCTCCGCGTGTGTATGAAAACCCAATATAGTGTGTACACCCTGGCCCGGCCACCGCCCGGTTTTCCCGCGAGCGCTTCGTGGACCGAGCGGCGTCGCGGTTCAGCGACGGCAGTTCCAGGGTTATCGTCTCGTCGCAGGGCGACTCTCCACGTTTCACGTGCTCACGCAATGCCGACCCGCCTCACCCCAGCGCTCACGCCGCGCGGGCGCCTCGTCCTGGTCGAAGCCGACGACGCGTCCGAGATCGAGCCGGCGCTCGCCCGGCGTCTACTCGACGCCTTCGCGCGCGGGCCGGGGGAGGGGCTGCTGCACCTGGGAGGAGCCGAGGTCGGCGTCCCGCTGCCGCCCGTCTTCGCCTACTGGCGGGAACTCGGCGCCCGCTACGTCACGGCCGTGTGCGCGCGGCCCGGCGACGACACGCGGCACACTCCGGTGCCGCCGCCCGGCGCCGCAGACCTCGACGCGCTCGCCCTGGGCGCGCCGGCCATGCCCGGCGCCGAATACGCCGGCGCGCCCGTCCTCGAGGCGCTCTGGCGGGAGGTCGACGCCGCGTTCGAGGCCCGCCGTGCGTCGCAGCCCGGGTCGACGACCGGGGCGCTGCTCAAGCAGCTCGACC
>DATFPD010000487.1:0-9940 GCA_035265005.1 Gemmatimonadaceae bacterium
GAGCTCGAGGGCGCGGTTGGCGATGACCTCGTTGGCGTTCATGTTGGTCGAGGTGCCGGCGCCGCCCTGGATCATGTCCACGAGGAAGTGTTCGTGGTGGCGGCCGGCGCGGACCTCGCGCGCGGCGCGGACGATCACGTCGCAGATCTCGTCCGGCAGCAGGCCGAGCTGGTGGTTCGCCAGCGCCGCCGCCTCCTTCACCGCCGCCAGCGCGCCGATGAGCGCGGGGAACTCGCGCAGCGGGACGCCGGTGATCGGGAAGTCCTCCATCGCCCGCAGCGTCTGCACGCCGTAGAGCGCGTCGGCCGGGACCTCGCGCTCGCCGAGCAGGTCGTGCTCGCGCCGCATCCGCCCCTCGCGAAAGCCGAGCGTGCGCCCCTGCCCGATGGCGGTGGCGGCCGCCACCTGGAGCCGGTGCGAGATGGTGCGCGCCGCCCGCGCGACGAGCGCGGCGTAGAGCGCCGGGTGCTCGCGCAGCAGCCCGCGCACGCGCTCCACCGGCAGCAGGTAGGCCTCGGTGCGCTGGATCGCGCGCGCGCTGGTGCCGTGCAGCGAGTCGTCGAGCAGGATCCCCTCGCCCAGCGCCTCGCCGGCGCCGAGGGTGGTGAGCCGGATCGGCCGCCCGTTCAGGTGCTTCTCGATCGCCACCGCGCCCGCGGTCAGGATCGCGAAGAACTGCCGCGGCTCCCCCTCGCGGAACAGCACCTCGTCGCACTCGTACGCGGCGGGCTCGACGAGCTGCGCCAGCTGGTGCAGCGCGGTCTCCGGGACGCTCTGGAGAAACTCCGCCTTGCGGAGCCGTTCACGGATGGTGCTCGCCATGGGGACGAAGATAGTCGCGGGACGCGACAAACTGAAACGGCCGCGACCTGCGACCCAACCACAGCTGCGACCTGCGACCTGCGACCTGCGACCCAGCGTCGGCCGACGGCAACGGCAATTTGACAGGATGAATCAGGATGAACAGGATGGTGAACAGGACGACGGCCCCGGGAAGCGAAGCCGCCCGGGGCCGTCATCCTGTTCACCATCCTGTTCATCCTGTCGCAGTTCGTCCTGTCAAATCGCCGTTGCCGTCGCTACCACGCCGCACGCGGTGGTGGCGTGCGCGGAGGCGCGACAATATGATTGGTGCCCCTCTCGCGACGTGGTCGCCTTCAGTGAGATCCGTGAACTTCATGCACTGTCCGGAGTGCGGGACCGAGCACGCGCTCGGCGCCAAATGCCGATCCGGGCCCGACCTCTGTCCGCCGAACAACCCCGAGCGGCTCGACGCGGACGGCGCGGACGCCCGGGGCGCACACCTGATCAGCGGCACCCTGGTCGGCGGGCAGTACCGGCTGCTGCGCAAGCTCGGCGAGGGCGGAATGGGCTGCGTCTTTCTCGCCGAGCATCTGCGCATCCCGCGCAAGAGCGCGATCAAGGTGATCCGGCCGGCGCTCGCCGACGACCCGGACACGATCAGCCGCTTCTACCGCGAGGCCGAGAACGCGAGCCGCGTCAGCCATCCGAACGCCGCCGCGATCTACGACTTCGGACAGACCGGCGACGGGACGCTCTACCTGGCGATGGAGTACGTGGAGGGCGAGCGGCTCTCGAAGCTGGTCGAGCGCTCGGGCGCGCTCTCCCCGCGCCGCGCGGCCGAGATCGCGTACCAGGCGGCGGAGGCGCTCGCGGCCGCGCACGACCTCGGGATCGTGCACCGCGACGTGAAGCCGGACAACCTGCTGGTCACCGCGGTGCGCGAAGGCGTGGACCTGGTGAAGGTCGTCGACTTCGGTCTGGCCAAGGCGGGGCTGCTCCGCGACCAGATGGTGACGGGGTCCGGGGTCACCATCGGCACGCCCGCGTACATGAGTCCCGAGCAGCTCATGGGCGACCCGGTCGATGCGCGCACCGACGTGTACTCGCTCGCGCTGACCGCCTTCTACATGCTCACCGGCGAGCTGCCCTTCCCCGACGGGGACACGCCGGAAGGGGTGGCGGCACGCCTGACGGGCCGGCCCCGGCGGCTGAGCGAGGTGTGGAACGGCATGCACTGGAGCGAGGGGATCGAGGCGGTGCTCGCGAAGGCGCTCTCGACGCGCCCCGCCAAGCGGTACGCGCGCGTCACGGACTTCGCGGCCGCCCTGCGCACGGAGGTCGAGCTGAGCTTCCCGAGCGAGACGACGCTGGCCGTCGTGCGCGTGCGCACCGCCGAAGTGCTCAAGGATGCGGAACTGGCCGCGCGCGCGCCGGGGCGGCGGCTGCGCCGCCTATCGCGGCGGACGGTCGCCTGGGCCGGCGCGGTGCTGGCCGGGGCGCTGCTGGCGCTCGCCGCCCTGCTGCTGATCGCGCGACGCTAGAACAGCTCTCGCCTCCATCAAGAGAAGCCGAACCACGGAGGGCGCGGGGGAGTGTCCTGCTCTTCAGGGCGCTCCCCCGTACCCCCCCCGTGATTCAATCGCGCTCGATTGACTCGAGGAGGGCTCCAGCGTTCCGGCGCGGCCGCCGATAGCCGAGCGGCCGCCTGGCGCCTATCTTGGCTCTCGTGTCCAGCACTCGTCTGCGCGAGCAGCTCCAGGATGCGCTCGCCGGCGCATACGTCGTCGAGCGCGAATTGGGCGGCGGCGGGATGTCGCGCGGGTTCGTGGCGGCGGACGCCGCGGCCCAGGGGCGGCGCGTCGTCGTGAAGGTGCTGCCCCCGGAGCTCGCCGCCGGCGTGAACGCCGAGCGCTTCGCCCACGAGGTGGAGGTCGCCGGCCAGCTCCGGCACCCGAACATCGTGCCCCTGGCCGGCGCCGGCGCGGCCGACGGGCTCAAGTACTACGTGATGCCCTACGTCGAAGGGGAGTCGCTGCGCGCGCGGCTCGCCGCGCGGGGCGGCGCCGGCGAGGGCGGCGCGGCCGCGACGGCGCTGCCGGTGCCCGAGGCGGTGCGGATCGTCCGCGAGGTGGCCGCGGCCCTCGCCTACGCGCACGCGCACGGCGTCGTGCATCGCGACATCAAGCCGGACAACGTCCTGCTCGCTCCGGACGGCGCGGTGGCGGTGACCGACTTCGGCGTCGCGAAGGCGATGGCCGCGGCGGCCGAAGGGCGGGGGACGCTGACCTCGGTCGGCGTCGCGCTGGGCACCCCGGCCTACATGGCCCCCGAGCAGGCGCTCGCCGAGCGCGGCGCCGACCACCGGGTGGACGTCTACGCGTTAGGCTCGCTGGCCTACGAGCTGCTGGCCGGGGAGCCGCCGTTCGGCCACCGCTCGCCCCGGGCGACGATCGCCGCCCACATCAGCGAGCGCCCGCCCTCGCTCGCCGAGCGCCGCCCCGAGGTGCCCGGCCCGCTCGACGACCTCGTCATGCGCTGCCTGGAGAAGAACCCGGCGCGCCGCCCGCAGACCGCCGAGGAGGTGCTGCGCGAGCTGACCGCCATGCTCACCCCGTCCGGGCGCGTGTCCGCGGTCCCGGCCCCGGCGGCCGCGCTCCAGGACGCCGACGGCGACCTGCCGATCCCGGGCGAAGGCGCCGGCCGCCGCATGGGGCTGGTGGTGGCCGCCCTGATGGCGGCGATCATGGCGGTGATCTGGTGGACGCGGCGGGCAGGGTGATGATGACGACGGCCCAGGCCACACCCTAGTTCGAGATCGGGACGGCTGGACGGCGGGAGAACGGCCTCGGGATGCGTAGTCTCCCGAGGCCGTTCGTCCCGCCGTCCCGATCTTTGTGTGACGAATGGTCTTTCAGCCCTCTGTGGCCATCCTATCTTAGGAACAGGATCCCCGCCCGACGCCGGGCCGACGCCCACCTTTCGTCCTCCGTGACCACCTCCCTCCGCGAGCAGCTGCAGGCGACACTCGGCGCGGCGTACGCGATCGAGCGCGAGCTGGGCGGGGGAGGGATGAGCCGCGTCTTCGTCGCCACCGACGTCGGGCTCGGGCGGCGGGTGGTGGTGAAGGTGCTCGCGCCCGAGCTCACGGCCGGGGTGAACCTCGAGCGCTTCCGGCGCGAGATCCAGCTGGCGGCGCAGCTCCACCATCCACACATCGTCCCGCTGCTCTCGGCGGGGACGGCCGAGGGGCTGCCGTTCTACACGATGCCCTTCATCGAGGGGGAGTCGCTGCGGGCGCGGCTCGCGCGCTCGGGGGAGCTCCCGGTGCCGGTGGCCGTGCGCATCCTGCGCGAGGTGGCGTCGGCGCTCGCCTACGCGCACTCGCAGGGGATCGTCCACCGCGACATCAAGCCGGACAACGTCATGCTCTCCGGCGGCTTCGCGCTGGTGACGGACTTCGGCGTCGCGAAGGCGCTCTCCTCGGCCACGCCGGCGCTCGGCGGCGCGGCCACCTCCGCCGGCATCGCGTTAGGGACGCCGGCCTACATGGCCCCCGAGCAGGCGGCGGCCGAGCCGGGGATCGACCACCGGGCCGACATCTACGCCCTGGGCGCCATGGGCTACGAGCTGCTCGCGGGGCAGACGCCCTTCGCCGGCCGCGCGCCCCTCCAGATGCTCGCCGCGCACGCGACCGAGGCGCCCGAACACCTCGCCGAGCTGCGACCCGCCGTCCCCACCGCGCTCTCCGACCTCGTCATGCGGTGCCTGGAGAAGCGCCCCGCCGACCGCCCGCAGAGCGCGGACGAGGTGGTGCGCTTCCTCGAGGCCATCGCCACGCCGAGCGGCGGGATGGTGCCGACCGACGCCGAACACCTCGTCGTCCGCTCGGGCGCGCGCAGCGGGGCACGCAGTGGAGCGCGCAGTGGCGGGCGGGCGGCGGCGGCCGCCGCGCGCGACCGGCGGCGCCGGCTCTGGCTGATCGGCAGCGCCCTGGTCGCGGCGGGCGCGCTCATCGCGGCGGCGGTCGTCATCCCGCCGCGCATCGGTGGGCCCACCGCGGACTCGACCCCCGGCCGCCCCACGGTCGTGGTCGTGCCGTTCAAGAACGAGACGCGCAGCGCGGACTACGACATCTACGCCGGGCAGGCGGTGGACGCCCTCACCCGCGCGATCGCGCAGAGCGACCTGGTGACCGTGGTGGAGGGGACGGGCGACGCGCTGCCGGCGAACGCGCGGCTCGTGGTCTCCGGACGGTACTACCTCCAGGGGGACAGCCTCCAGCTCCAGGCGCGGGTCGAGGACGCGCGCACGCGGAGCGTGCTGCGCGCGCTGCCCCCGGTGCGCGCCGCCGCGCGCGACCCGGCGCCGGCGTTCGACGCCATGGGGCGCCGGCTGCTCGGCCTGCTGGCCATCGGCAACGACCCGCGCGTCGGGACGTGGGCGCAGCTCACCGACCAGCCGCCGACGTACGAGGCGTTCCAGAGCCTGATCGAGGGGCTGGCGGCGCTGAACCGCGGCGACCCGTACGCCGACGCGATGCGCCACTTCCAGCGCGCGGCCTCGCTCGACACGAGCTACACGCAGGCGTGGCTCTGGACCGCGTTCACCGCCTTCGAGGCGCGGCAGTGGCCGCTGGCCGACTCGCTCGCCCAGCGCCTGGAGCGCTCGCGGCAGAGCTACTCCAGCTTCGACCGCGCGTTCCTGGACCACATCCGCGCCCGCGTCCGCGGCGACCCGGCCGCGCGCCTGGCGTCGATGCGGCAGATCGTCGCCCTCGTGCCGCGCTCGGAGTGGTCGGCGATGCTGGCGGGGGAGCTGCTCAAGGGCGGCTACCCGCGCGAGGCGCTCGACACGCTGCTCGGCGTGCCGCCCGAGCGGGGCTTCCTGAGCCAGACGACGACGTACTGGACGCTCCAGGCCGACGCGTACCACCAGCTCGGCCAGTACCGCGACGCGCTGGCGGCCGTCGCCGCCGCGCGTCGGCGGCACCCGAACGCGCGCGAGCTGGTGAGTCTGGAGGCGCAGAACTACGCCGCGCTGGACGACCTGGCCGCCGTCGACCAGCGCGTGCGCCAGGTGACGTCCATCCCCAAGACGCGCGACTTCAACCCGGCGCAGCAGCTCCGCATCATCGCCCTCGAGCTGGGCGGCCACGGGCACCCGCGGGAGGCGCGGCGGCTGATGGAGCGGAGCCTCGAGATGTACCGGCTCGTCCCGCCGGAGTCGCTGGCCACGGTGGTGACGCGCCAGCACCTGGCGGTCACGCACTACTTCCTGGGCAACCTGGAGGAGGCGCGCCGCATCTACGAGGAGCTTGCCGTCGAGCGCAGCGACTCCCTCCCGTACCTCGGCCAGCTCGGCGTGATCGCCGCCGAGCGCGGCGACCGGCAGGGGGCCGCGCAGATCGGAGCGAAGCTGGCCGCCCTCGCCGACCGGCCGTATATGTACGGCAACCCTTCCATGTACCGCGCGCGCATGGCGGCGCTGCTCGGCGATCGCGAGGCGGCAGTGGCGCTCCTGCGCGACGCCTTCTCCCGCGGCGCCGGCGAGTACCGGTACCTGCACGTGGACACGGCGATCAACCGCCTGGCGGGCTACGCGGCGTACGACGAGTTCGTCCGGCCCAGGGGGTAACCCGAAACGATGAACCGCGACAGGATGAACAGGATGGTGAACAGGGTGAAGGGAGGAGGGCCCCGGGGACGCGGCGTCTCCCGAGCGGCTGTCATCCTGTGTCCATCCTGTGCATCCTGTCGCGCTTCATCCTGTGGAAGCGGTTGCCGTTGCGCTCGAACTGACCCACTACCCGAAAACCCTTCTGGCCCGCGTACCGGAATCATCCTATTATGGCAAGTCTCTAATACTGGCGTTCGGTGACGACCACTCTCCGCGATCAGCTGCAGTCCGGACTGGCGGGCTCCTACCGGCTCGATCACGAGCTGGGGGGCGGCGCGATGTCGCGCGTGTTCCTGGCCGAGGAGCTGTCGCTCGGCCGGCGGGTCGTGGTGAAGCTGCTCCCGCCCGAGCTGGCGGCCGCGGTCAGCGTGGAGCGCTTCCGCCGCGAGGTCCTGCTCGCCGCGCAGCTCCAGCACCCGCACATCGTCCCCGTGCTGGCGGCGGGGGAGACGCGCGGGCTGCCGTACTACACGATGCCCTTCATCGAGGGCGAGTCGCTGCGGGCGCGGATCGCGCGCGTGGGGCCGCTGCCGGTGGCGGATGCCGTGCGCATCCTGCGGGACGTGGGGTCGGCCCTGTCGTACGCGCACGCCCAGGGCGTGGTCCACCGCGACATCAAGCCGGCGAACGTGCTGATCTCCGGCGGCTTCGCGATGGTGACGGACTTCGGGGTCGCGAAGGCGCTCTCGCTGGCCACGCGCGGCGAGGACGCGGGGAGCGGCACGATCGGCACCGGCGCGATGGCGCTCGGCACCCCGGCCTACATGCCGCCGGAGCAGGCGGCCGCCGACCCGCACGCGGACCACCGCGCGGACATCTACTCGCTAGGCGCGCTCGCGTACGACCTGCTGGTCGGGGAGCCGCCGTTCGCGGGGCGCTCGCCGCTGATGGTGCTGCTGGCGCACGCGACCGAGCAGCCGGTGCCGGTGGGGGAGCGCCGCACGGCGGTGCCGGCGATGCTGAGCCACCTGGTGATGCGGTGCCTGGAGAAGCGGCCCGCCGACCGCCCGCAGTCGGTCGACGAGTTCCTCCAGATGCTGGAGGTGTGCGCCGCGGCGGTGAGCGGCGCCAGCATCACCCCGGTGCACGCGTCGCTGGCCGCGCCGGCGCCGCGCGCGCTCTGGCAGCGCGTGAGGCGGCGCGTAGTCACGGCCGCGTCCGGGGCGGTGGTGCTCGCCGGAGCGGTGGTGGCCGCCACGCTCCTCGTCAGGCGCGACGGCAAGGCGGCGGACCTGCAGCGGGACGTGCTGCTGGTGCAGCCGTTCACGAACCGGACGGGCGAGCCGCGGCTCGACAACCTGGGCGCCGAGGCGCTGACCTACCTCAGCGGCCAGATCGCGAAGACCGATCTCGTGAAGGTCGTCGACGCGGGCACCACGCTGGACACCGCCGCCGATGCCGCCCACACCGCGCACGCGCGGCTCGTCGTGGCCGGCGAGTACACGCGGCGCGGCGACAGCGTGTTCTTCACGGCGAAGCTCATCGAGGTCGCCTCCCGGGCGATCATCTACACGACGCCGAGCACCGGCGCCCCAGCGGATGACCCGCTCCCCGCCCTCGACGTCGTGCGCCAGCGGCTGATGGGCTACCTGGCCACGAACTACGACCCGCGGCTGAAGGGCTGGGCCAACCGGCCGCTGCAGCCGCCGCGCTACGACGCCTACCAGGCGTTCGTCGAGGGGCTCTCGCGCTACACCGCCACGGCCGACGAGTCGCACTCGGCCGAGGCGATGCGGCACTTCGAGCGCGCGGTGCGGCTGGATCCCGGCTACGTCCCGGCCCGGCTCTGGATGGCGCTGGCCGCGCTCAGGCTGAGCCAGTGGCCGCTCGCCGACTCCATCACACAGCAGCTGGACGCCGTGCGCGACTCGTTGAGCGCCTTCGAGAAGGCGCTGCTCGACAACACGCGGGCGACCCTCGACGGCGACGTCCTGAAGCGCATCGCGGCCATGCGCGAGGCGGCGTCGCGGGCCCCGGGCTCGGAGTGGGCGGTGCAGCTGGCCGGCGAGCTGGTGCGCGGCGGCTACGCCCAGGAGGCGCTCGACACGCTGGCCCACGTGGCGCCCGACTCGGGCTTCCTGCGCAACTCGGCGCGCTACTGGGTGATCCAGGCCGACGCCTACCACCACCTGGGGCAGTTCGAGCAGGCGCTGGCGGCGGTGCGGACCGCGGAGCGGCGGCACCCCGACCAGCGGGTCTGGCTGCGCCCCATGGAGGCCGCGCAGCTGGCGGGGCTCGGACGGGTCGACGAGGTCATGCAGGTGGCGAAGGCGATCGAGAGCGAGGCGGCGCACGACCAGCAGGAGTACGACGCCGCGCAGCAGCTGCGCGACATCTCGCTCGAGCTGCGCGGCCACGGCCACGTCGAGCCGGCGCGGCGGCTCATGGAGCGCAGCTACCACGTGCTCATGACGACCTGGCCGAAGGACACGCTGGCGACGGAGTGGCACCGCAACATGCAGGCGGTGTCGCTCTTCTTCCTGGACCGGGTCGACTCCGCGTACAAGGTCCTCGGGGCGGTCGTGCGCGAGATGCCGGACACGCTCGCGTTCTCCGGCTTCTACGGCGTGCTGGCCGCGCACGTGGGGGACACCGCGACGGCGCGCCGGGTGGACGCCATGCTGGCGGCGAGGGAGCGGGAGAAGTACACCTTCGGGGCGCCGCAGCTCGACCGCGCCTACATCGCCGCCGTGCTCGGCGAGCGCGAGCAGGCGGTGGACCTGCTGCGCGCCGCGATCTCGCGCGGCGCCGCCGGCTACCCCGGGCTGCACGTGGACATGGACTTCGGGAAGCTCCGCGGGTACCCGGCCTACGACTGGCTGCTGCTGCCGAAAGCGGACCCGGCGCGGCCGCGCCGCCGAGCGCTCTGGCCGCTCTGGTGAAGCGCGCCACCCTCTTCGCGCACCACAGGACGCCGTATGCCCCTCTCCCGTCGTGACTTCCTCGGCGCCGGCGCCGCCGCCGCCGCGGGTCTCGTCGTCACAGGCACGGCCGACGCGGCCGCGCCCGTCATCTCGTCGGTCGTCGAGCGCACTCCGCCGCTCCCTTCCGCCGCCGGCCGGCCGGTCGCGATCGCGTCGGCGAACGGCATCCGCGGGGTGAAGAAGGCGTACGACATGATGGTGGCGGGGAGCGATCCGCTCGACGCGGCGATCGCCGGCGTCAACATCCAGGAGCTCGACCCCGAGGACGACTCGGTGGGGCTCGGCGGGCTGCCCAATGCGGACGGCGTGGTGCAGCTCGACGCGAGCTGCATGCACGGGCCCACCAGGCGTGCGGGCGCGGTGGGCTGCCTGGAGGACATCGCCACGCCGTCGCTCGTCGCGAAGGCGGTGATGGACTACACCGACCACATCATGCTGGTGGGGCGCGACGCCCGGCGGTTCGCGCTCGACATGGGGTTCAAGGAGCAGAACCTGCTCACCGAGCGGAGCCGCCAGAAGTGGCTGCGCTGGAAGGC
>DATFPD010000488.1:0-6066 GCA_035265005.1 Gemmatimonadaceae bacterium
GAGCCGGCGGGCGGCGGCGGCTCGGCCTTCGCGAGCGTCGACGCCCCGGGCCTTCCGTGGCGCCCCACGCGCTCGGCGTGGTGCTACGGCTACCCGGGGGTGGCCGCGGCGCTGCTCGCCGCCGCGCGCGCGGCGGGAGAGCCGGGGTGGGAGCGCGCCGCGACCGAGCTCGCGCTGCGCGCCGCCCGCCGCCCGCCTGACGAGTGTGGCGTGGTGGACGCCGGGCTCTGCCACGGCGCCGCCGGACTCGCGCAGATCTACAACCGACTCTGGCAGGCGACCGGGGACGAGCGGCTGCGGCGGGCGGCGACAGACTGGGCCCACCGCGCGCTCGACTTCCCCGTGCCTGACGACCCCGGCCTGCTCGTCGGCGCGGCCGGGGTCGCCCTCGCACTGCTCGCCACGGTCAGCGACGTGGAGCCGGAGTGGGACCGTGTCCTGCTCCTGTCGCCGCTGGCCCCGTCGTAAGGACCGCCGTCGTCAGGGAGGCAGCTCGCCGTCGTCTGGCGTGTCCACCACCTGCCCGGTGTCGGTCGGCTCGCCGACGCGCCCGGTATCGGTCAGCGCCCTCGGTCCTTCGTTCAGGTCGCTCACCGTCTCCCGATTGAGCGACAGCTCCTTCCGCCCACCCTGCCCGCGCCCGCCTGCTCCCTGGCCGGTCTGCTTCCCCTTCATGCCGCCTCCCGTGTCCCGTTCCGTGGCGTGTTGATCGTGGCTCGTCCCACGACGACCAATATCGCGCTCAGCCAATGTATGGATAGACCAGCGAACACCGCGGCGGAGCTGCTAGCCAGCGATCTGAGTCGGAAGGTTGGACGTGCGCCCGCCGCCGCGCGCGCGGCGGCGGGCGCAGGCACTGCAGTCAGCCGACGGTACAGACGGCGCTGACCGGATAGTCCCCGCACGTTCCGGTGACCGCGACGCGTCCACCCTTCACGGCGTCGGCCCCGGCGTCGGGGCTGTCGAGGTCTTTCAGCGTGTCCTTGTTGATCGACATCTTCTGCTCGGCGGCGTCCCCGACTTCCTCCCCGGGGCGCTTCTTGAACGCGTCCATGGCATGCCTCCCTGGCTGATGCGATTACGGCCTGATGGTGATGCAGAGCCTGCTCACGCAGAGATCGGTGTAGTTCTCGGCCGCCGCTCCGCCCCGCACCTGCTGCTCGCCGGCTGCCTCGAGGTCACGAACGGTGTCCTTGTTGAGCGAGAGCTTGCTCTCGCCGCCTTCCGTTGACTGCTCTGCGGCGTCCTTCTTTTCGGGGGTGCTCATCGGTCGGCCCTCCGTGGGTCTGACGGATGCTGCGTGTCGAGCTCCTCGCCGAGGTCTGCGAGGCGCGGTCGCGGCGCCACCGCCGCGTCTCTTCGACTCCTCATGCGCAGCACCCTCGTCGCAGGCGACATCTAGCCGCCGGCCGGCCGCTACTCCCCGTCGCCCCTCGATGCCGCCGCCCGCGCCGCGCTCGCCTCGTACAGGCGGCAGAGGAAGTCGTACGTCACCAGCTCCTGCGCCCGCGCTGCCGAGCGCGTGAGGCGGTTGAGAAACATGTGCGCGAAGCTGGACGCGATCGACGCGAGCGGCTCGGCGAGGCGCCCGCCGCGCTCGAGCTCGCGCAACTCGGCGACGACCGGGGCCAGGCGCTCGCTGCGCCGTCGCAGCGCGTCGAGGCCGGGGCGCAGCCGCGGCGTCGCGTCGCCCGACCGGAGGAGTGCCTCGAGCGACGCGCGCTCGCGCCGGAAGCGGTCGGAGAGCTGGCGGCGTAAGGGCGGGCCGCCGCGGAACTCGGCGATGAACGCGTCGCGCATCCGCGCGGCGAACGCGCGCTTCGCGGCGAGATCCAGTCCCAGGTCGGCGAGCAGCGCGTCCACGCCGGCGAGACCGAGCCGCCAGCGGTCCGCGGCACCCAACCGCCCGCGCGCCACCAGCCCGACGATCGTCAGCGCCGCCTCGCTGTCGGCCTCGAACACCCGCTCGGCCAGCGCGATCGCGTCCGGGCCGCCGTAGCGCTCCACCTCGCGCTCGTACGTGTCGAGCTGCACGCGCCACGCACGCCCGTCCTCGACCAGCTCCGCGCCGAGCGCCTGCGCGGCCGGGAGCAGGTCGCGGCGCAGCGCCGCCGGGTCGCCGCGGAAGCGCAGCCGGAGGTGCGGCTCGGGGTCGGCGTAGCGCACGTAGAACCACCGGTCGGCCCACCCAGCCGCGAGCGCCCGCCGGACCAGCGGCCCTAACGACTGCGCCAGCACGCGGTCCGCCGTCGCGGCGCCGCAGTAGAGCCTGAGGTAGAGCCAGTCCCCGCCTGGCGGGAAGCTCCGCGCCGGCGCGGGACGGGGGATGGGGGACGGGGGATGAAGAGCCGCTCGGGAAGCGGCCGGACGGTCCATCCCCCGTCCCCCATCCCCCGTCCCGCCGTCTCTCACGTACGGCACCACCACTTCGTGCGCGAACCTGCCCTCCGGTCCCACGGCGCACAGCTCGTCAGGGCCGGGCCAGAGCTCCTCGAGCGTGGCCTCGGGGCGGCCTTTCACGAGCTGCACGAAGGTCTCGACGCTCAGCACGTTGTCGAAGTCGACCGGCAGCAGGTTGTCGGCGTCGGCGAGCTGCGCGTGCCGAGGGAGCCGCCGCTCGGCACGCCAGCGCTGGACCGCGGCGAACTGCGCGGCACCCGCGGCGTGCGCCCCGAGCTGCTTGAGCTCCGCGGCCGCCACCCGCCACCGCGCCGGGGAGAGGACCGTGCGCCCGCAGCGCACCCGCGGGAGGAACGGCGACGCGCCCAGCGCGGGCCCCCAGTCCCACGTCACCCCGCCGCTCGTGCCCTGCGTCTGGAGCTGGCAGAGGAACCGGTAGACCGCCATCCCTCGCCACGCGTAGTTGTGCGCGCTCGTCAGGCGCGGCACCACGCGCCGGCCGAGGCGAGCCGAGTGGAGGAGAACGCGGTCGCGCTCGACCGAGACCAGCAGGTCGGTGACCGGGAGCTGCCGCTCGCGCGGCGCGCCGGAGTGGCCCAGGTAGACGATCTCGTATCCCCGCAGGAGCGGCCGCGCGAGGATGTTGCCGAGCCGCCCCTCCGACAGGTGCACGACCTCGGCGAACACCGCGTCCGGGTCGAGCGCCTCCTCCTCCCGCAGATGCTCCTCCACGCGCTCGCGGAGCGCGTCGTCGGCGTGGCAGAACCGCCCGAGCAGCCGCGCGCCGGACGGGCCGTCGGCGCCGCGCAGCAGGATGCGGAAGTCGCCGCGGTCGATCGCCTGCGCGGACGCGGCGGCCACGACCGCCAGCGCCCCGAACGCGTCCGGGAGCGGCTTCGGGGCCGGCGCGTCGGCGGTCATCTCCTCCACGTCGCGCGCGTCGAGCGCGATCTCGCCCGCCCCCTCCTGCAGCGCGCGGCCGAGCTTGCGCATCAGCACCGCCTCGCGCGGGCCCCAGGGGACGGTGGCGTCGGCCCGCGACGGGAGCGCGAGGCCGGCCAGCAGCGGCTCGGCGCCGTCGCCGCCCGCGCCTGACGAGAGCGCGAATCCGACGCCCGCCTCGTCGTCCAGCGCCTCGACCAGCGGCACGGTGCGGCCCTCGTACCGCTTCGTGAACGCCTCGCGGAACCTGGCGAAGGGGTCCGGCCGCGGCGCGGCGAGGCGGTGCAGCAGCTCCACCCCACGCAGGATCTCGGACACGACCGCCCGCCCGAGCGTGGCGCCCGGCGCCGGCTTCGTGAGCTCCACCTGGAAGAGGCGCGACAGCTTCACCTCCGCCGGCGCGCCGTCGAGCGCCCGCGCGGCCGCGCGGTAGCGAGCGGGGTCGGCGCCGGGGCCGGCGGCGTCGATGGCGGCCAGCTCCTCGCGCGCCGTGCGCAGTGCGTCGGCCAGCCGCGTCGTGGCAGGATGCCCGCGCAGCGCGTCCTCCAGCGGGCGGGCCGGGCCCGGCCCGGTGACGGCGAGCGGCAGGTCGGCGGGCACCAGCAGCTGATTCGACACCAGCTCCCCGACGAACGCGTCGGCCTGCTCGCGCGTGATCTCGTCGTCCACCAGCGCGGCGGCGAGCGCGTCCACGCCGGCGCCGTGCTTGGCGCGCTCGAGCGTCGCGCGGAGGTACGGCGTGTCGTCCACCGCGACCAGATGGTGCGTGCGCCCCTTCTCGGCGTCGCTGCGCCACTCGACGTAGCGCAGCCGGCCCGCCGCGCGGTAGAGCGTCGGGTTGGGGCGGTAGCAGAGGGACGCGCGCAGCGCCGGGTCCCGGGCGACGCCGTCCACGAACGCCGACAGGTAGCCCACATCCAGCCGCGTCAGGCGCCGATAGGCGGCGCGCGGGCCGACCGTCAGGCACGTCTCGTCCGCCACCGCGCCGACCGACGTGCCGGCGAAGAGGCCGAAGGGCGTGGCCCGCGCCGCCATCCGCACGAAATAGCGCGCGAGCGCGCGGTCGAGCCGGCGCGCACGCTCCTCGGGCGCGGCGCCCGGCTCCGCGCCGAGCGCCTCGTGCAGGTCCGGCGAGCCGACGAAGAGTGCGTCGCGCACCTCGGGCGGCGCGGTCGCCGCGATCAGGCGCGCGCGAAGCAGCGCGCGGTCCGATTCGACCGCGCGCCGCAACGCATCCGGGTCGCCGTCCAGCGCGGCCGGCGCGGCGAGGCCTTCGCCCCACGCCAGCAGCTCGTCGAACGACAGGAGCGGCGTGCGCAAAGCGAAGAAGCCCGACGCCCGGTAGCGCCGGGAATCGTCCGCGGGGCTGCTCACGGACGACCGCGACTCAGTGTGAGGTCCTGACGATGACCGAATCCTTCATGATGAAGCCACCCTTGACGCCGTCGCTGGCCGGCAGCGCGTCCAGGTCCCGCAGCGTCTCCTTGTTCAGACCGAGCTGCTCGGTCGCCGCGTGCGGGGTCTTCGACTGCGCGTCCGTGTCTTGCTTCCCGATGCTTTTCATGAGTGGGCCCTCCGTGGCTGGCCAGAGTTCAGATCGCTTCGACGCGAATCGCGCCGTATAGACTGGCGCGGGATCGCGGTTGAAATGGACAGGCAGTCCGGGAGAACGCACGAGGACGCGGACCAGACACGGCCCGACAACGGTAGCATTCCCGGAGCGCGCCATCGGCCGGCGAGCCGGACGCGCCGCCGATCAGGCCCTGGTGACGGTGGTCGTGAGGCACAGGTCGGAGTGACAGTAGATGATCGAGGGAAGTGCGCCGCCCTTTATCGCCGCGCCCTGCGGCGCGTCGAGGTCGTGCAGCGTGTCCTTGTTGAGCTCGAGCCTCTGCTCCGGGCTGTCCGCGGTCGCCGTGGTCGGCTCCGCCTGCCGCTGCTGGTCCATGGTCCGCTGCTCCTGTCTCGGGTCGCGTTCGGATAGGTTCGAGCGTGTTGCACACTTCAATGCGCGCACGTGCGACGGTTCCCGACAGCGGGAGCCAGCGGGCGCGAGAGCCCGAACGATCAGCTCCGTCTGCTCGCCAGGCTGAAGGTCCTCGGGCTTCCTGCTCGTTCGTCATGATCGGCCCCTCTCAGAGCGCGCGTTGGCGGGTGTCCGGGCGGCATCAGCCCTTGTACAGGTCCATCTGCAAGTCCTCCTTCGACACGCCGCCCCGAACGCCGTACTCGTCCCCGTAGTAGATGAGTCCTCCGTTGAGGTCTTTCGCGTCACGGTTCGGCATCTCGAGGTCGGCGACCGTCTCCTCCCGCCGCGTCGGCCTGTCGGCTTCGGGGGTGGCGGCGGGTGCGTTCGCGGCTGATTCGCTCCTGGGCTTGTCCACGTTGTCCTCGGGGGTGGAAGGTCGTGTGCCTGACGCCGTCGAAGTCGAGATCCAGCAAGGTCTCTTTGCCGAGCCGGAGCACCGGCCGCGGCTCCGCAGGAGGCGCGGCCCGCTCGGGATCCAAGATGGGCCGGCCGCGGCCGCCAGCAATCCGGAAATGGTGGGTGCGGACCCTATCCTTGGTCAGGCGCCGCGTCCGCCGCCGGCTTATCTTTGGGCAGAACTCAGTCGAGGATGCCTACCCACATGTCAGCTCCCGTCGCCAACCCGCCGAGCAGCTCCGCGCGCGCCGCGTCGCGCGAGGGCGGCGCCCCCGCCGACCTGCCGACCGCCACCTCGC
>DATFPD010000489.1:0-1874 GCA_035265005.1 Gemmatimonadaceae bacterium
CGAGTGGAGCGCTAATGGCGCACTGCTACGAGCACGTGGACGCGGCGGTGTCCCAGCTTCCCGGTCGCGACGAGGTTCGAGCCGCGCGGTCTCAGGCGGAGCGCGCCGCGTGCGGTGCCGGGGCCGGAGAGGCTCAGGCCGGCGCTGAGCATGTTCGTGTCGGGGTCCAGCCGTCCGGTACCGCTGACGGCGAGATCCTCGACGAAACGGCAGCGGCTCAGCCGCAGCACCTTGACCGGCGTGAGGACGCAGCGTCCTCCGCGAAGGCCGTGGCCGCTGGCCGGGTGGATCGCCGTGTCGTCGAGCGTCTCGGCGGCGGCCGCTGCGGCGCGACGATCCCGCACGTGCGAGCGGTCCCCGGCCAAGCTCCGGACGCGTGTGCGCACGTCTCGCACACGAAGCGGGAACCGCGAGTAGCCGAACACCGGTCCCGCGCGCCGCGCACACGCCACATCGCCCTGCTTCAGCCGGGTCACGAACGTGCGCAGGATCGACATCGCGCACGGGCCGCTGAACGCGGCGCCGTGTCCCACGTTGGCGAGCTCGACGTAGCTACCGGCCGGAAACTGCCGGGCGTAGGCGCGTGCGACGGAGGGGACCGCGCCGTCGAGATCGCCGCCCATCACCAGCGCCGGAATCGCCGGATAGCTCACGCCGTCCGGGACCGGCGGCTCGGTCGACGCCGGCGCAGGCCAGTCCAAGCACGCCCGGCCCGCCTCCCGCACGTCAGCGCTCACGACGCGCGGCGAGAACGGACCGAACCGGCCTTGCCCGAGCGCGGCGAAGGCGGTCTTCCATTGCGCGCGGCGGGCGGCCGGCGGGGCCGACCAATCCCACGGGAAACGCTGCTCGTTGCACAGCACGGCGAGGTTGTCGCCCAGGGAGAACGACGTCGGGTCCCCGCGGTCCCCCGCCGTGGTGGGGAGCGGATGCTCGGCGGCCAGCCGCAGAAGCGGCGCCCTGTCTCCACGCGCGAACGCGGCCGCCACGGCGGGGAACTGCACCAGCGCCGGACCGAAGAACGCGCCCCACAACACGCGCTCGTCCACCCGCACCCTCCTACGGATCCCCTGCGCGGCGTACGCCCGGCCCACGACAGGACGGCGCCGGACCCGGGCGACCAGCGCCGCGACCCTGACGCGCGGGTCCCGATCCGTCGAGCGACAGGTCGGGCTACGGCGGCACAGCAGCGCGACCTGATCGCGGTAGAGCCGCGCGCGCTCGGACGCCCACGCGACGACATCAAGATCCTGGCCCGAGGAGTCGAGCACCAGCGAGCGCAGGTGATCACCGAAGCGCGCCGCGTAGGCCCGCGCCTGCACCGACCCCCACGAGAACCCGTAGACGTCGATCTTCTCGATGCCCAGGGCGGCGCGCACCGCGTCGAGGTCCCGCGCGACGTTCGCCGAGCGATAGAAGTCCCGCTGCGGTCCCACTCCAGCAGCGCACACGGCCACGGCCTCCGAGGTCATCCCCTCGTGCTGCAGCGCGGGACAGTCGATCGCGCCCGATCCACCGGTTCCACGGTTGTCGACCAGCAGCAGGTCAAAGCGCTCCAGCAACGGCCCGTAGATCCGCTGCCAGTCGCTGGGGAACGCCGTGTTGGACCCGCCCGGACCACCGGCGAGCGGCACCAGCGTGCCCGCCGCCGGCTCGGCGCTCCGGCGATGCGCAAAGAGTTCGTACGCGATCGACAGCCGCCCGCCGCTCGGATTGCCCCAGTCCAGCGGCACCGACACCGTCCCACAGGTCGCACCCGAGCCACACGAGACGGCGGCCGCGGAAGACGCCGACGCGCCGACGGCCAGCATTGCGAGCAGCGCGGTCAGCCCGGGTCGCATGAAATCTCCTGGCTCAGCGTACCCCCATGGGGC
>DATFPD010000490.1:0-2141 GCA_035265005.1 Gemmatimonadaceae bacterium
GGCCCAAGTCCCGCAACCCGCGCCCATGAACGCCACCATCTGCGACGCCATCCGCACGCGCAGGCTGCTCATGTTCGCGTACGCGGACCTGATCCGCGTCGTCGAGCCGCATCTCTACGGCGTGAACAGCGCCGGCCACGAGATGCTCACCGCCTGGCTCCGCCCCGGCCACAGCCGCACCGACCCGCAGGGCGGCTGGCGCAACTACCGCCTCGACGACCTGAGCCGCCTCCAGCTCCTCCCCGAAGGCTTCGACGCCCCGCGGCCGGGCTTCAACCCTAACGATTCGAGGATGCGGGAGGTGTACTGCGCGCTAAAGGCGGGGGATGGCGGGATGACGGGATGACGGGATGACATCCCGATTCTACGGGCTCATCCAGTAGCTCACCTTCACCAGCAGCATGTTCGTCGCCCGCGCGCCGAACAGGCGCCTCGCGTCGGGCCCGAGGTGGAACGCGCCGGGGCCGCCGCGCACGCCGTCGACGCCGTCGCCGTCGCGCGACTGGGTCCAGACGACGAACAGCGTCGAGCCCGGGCGGTACTCCCAGCGCAGCACGGCGTTGGACTGGAGCGATCGCACGTTGAAGCTCGGGTCGTCGAAGCCGAAGTCGCGCGCGCCGTCGCCGTCGTCGTCCACCGCGAGGTGCTCGCCGTCGCGCGCCAGCGCCTCCGGGGCGAGGGTGCGAAAGCGGTCGGCGAAGCGGCGCGCCGAGGCGGCGCGCACCTCGCGGAACGTCGTGTAGCGGCCGCCGCTGACGAACGGCTGCGCGTAGAGCTGGAAGGAGAGCGCCGGGGTGAAGGTGTAGCCCACGCGCGCGGTGAGCGAGCTCGTCGTCTGCTCCAGCCGGCCGGCCACGTAGTGCACGACGCCGAGGGTGTCGTGGGTGGCCACGTACTGCGCGGGGTCGGTCAGCCAGGTGACCGCGGGCTGGATCGACAGCTCGCTGCGCGACGACGGGCGCACGTTGAGCGTCGGCGCGAGCGAGAGGCGGCTGCCCCCGCCGCCGTCGGCCCCCACCGTCACCATCCGGCTCCCCATGAGCTCGGGGTAGACGCGGCGCCGAGCGTCCATGATGACCCGCGCCCACACGCCGGCGTCGCCGGGGACGTACAGCGCCGGCCCGCCGCGGAGCGCCGTGACCGAGAGCGAGGGGCGGCCGTGCCAGGCCTCGACGTACGTCTCCCAGTAGTTGCGGAGCTGCGCGCGGCCGAAGAAGTTGGCGCCGTTCGCCAGCCGCTCGCCGCCCAGGCCCCACCCCGACCAGTGGTTGTTCCACAGCTCCCACGACCGGGCCAGGCGGCCGGGGCGGAACGACACGTAGCCCACCCATCCCGTTAGGCTGCCGTAGTCGGCGCGGTTCCCGAAGCCGACGTCGTTCACCTCGAAGCCCGGGGTGACGACGTGCCCCACCGCGCCCCAGCGCCACGACCCGCCCCCCTGCTTCACCAGGCGGAGCTCGGAGGAGAGCCCGGCCAGCGACGTGCGCGCGGAGTCCACCCCCAGCCGCCCGGCCGCGTCGGGGCGCTGGAAGTAGTGCACCGACGAGCGCTGCGTCTCGGCGATCGCCGCCGCGTCCCCCCGCACCAGGCTGCCGATGAGGGAGCCGGAGAAGGCGACGTTGTCCCCGCGCCCGAAGCGGTGCCGCCAGTCGACGCCGCCCGCGTAGGCGCTCCCGCGGAGGAAGTCGAGCGCGTCGCCCTCCAGTCGCCGGTTCACCGAGGTCAGCACGCCCCCCACCGCGCTGCGCCCGCGCCGCAGGTCCTTGATCACCCGCCCCACCGTGTAGCCGGTGAGCGGCTCCACCGGGGCCGACGCGCGCTCCCCCGCCGGCCCGACGAACCGCGCCTCTTCGGCGTCCGTCACCGCGCTCAGCGCCCCCACCGACCACCCGCCGGCGGTCTTCCCCGACAGCTTCATCGCGCCGAGCAGCGTCGTGGCGTCCGGCGCGTCGGAGAAGCGCGCGTCGTCAGGCACGGCACCCTGCGGCGCGCGGCCGACGCGGCGCGAGTAGAAGAGCTGCTCGGGGCCGAACGCGAACCCCGTGTTCGTGAGCGCGAACCGGAAGAGGTCGCCCCCCTCGACGAAGAACGGCCGCCGCTCGGTGAAGAACGTCTCGAGCCCGGTGAGGTTCACCTCGGAC
>DATFPD010000491.1:0-1969 GCA_035265005.1 Gemmatimonadaceae bacterium
CGCCTGCGACGGCCGGATGAGCGGCCCCACGTCGCACGCCGCGCCGCCCGCGGGGGCCACGCGCAGCCCCTCGACCACGCGCCGCAGCTCGGCGGCGAACGCGTCGTACACCGCGTCCACCACGAACACGCGCTTCGGTGCCACGCACGTCTGCCCGGCGTTCGAGAAGCGCCCCCACGCGATCCCCGCCGCGGCGTGCCGCACGTCGGCGTCGTCCAGCACGATCGCCGGGTCGCTCCCCCCCAGCTCCAGGCTGCACGGGATCAGCCGCTCCGCGCACGCCGCCGCCACGCGCTTCCCCGTGGCCACGCTGCCGATGAAGAAGACCTTGTTCACGTCGGCGCCCACGAGCGACGCGCCGGTGGCGCCGTCGCCGGGGATCACCGTCATCACCCCCGCCGGCACCCCCGCCTCGGCGGCCAGGTCGCCGAGCAGCATCCCGGTGGTCGGCGTGAACTCCGACGGCTTGAGCACCACCGCGTTGCCGGCGACCAGTGCCGGGAGCATCACGCCGCCCGCGAGCATGAACGGGTAGTTCCACGGCGAGACGACTGCGACGACGCCGTACGGCTCGTACCCGATCCGCACCCGCTTGCGCCACATCGCCAGGCTGGCCGGCGTGAACCACGACCCGCGCAGCGCCCCCGGCGCCTTCCGCGCGTAGAACCGCGCGTAGTCCAGGACGACGCTCACCTCCGTGCCTAACGCCTCGGCGGCCGGCTTGCCGTTCTCGCGGCTGATGAGGTCGGCCACCTCCAGCCGCCGGCGGTAGAGCGCCCGCCGGAATCGCTCCAGCACCCGCGCTCGCTCGCGCACCGGCCGCGCCGCCCACTCGCGCTGCGCCTCGCGCGCCCGCGCCACGGCGCGCCGCACTTCGTCGGGTGAGGCGGGCTCGTAGGCGCGCCACACCTCCCCGGTTGCCGGGTTCAGCGACTCGCTGCGGCGGCGGGGTGGGGTCGGGGAGGGTTGTGGTGTGGCGATGTCTTGGATGGCCATGGGACGGGCGGGACGACGGTCTGACCGTTCGCTGCGCTCGGGGCAGGCTCCTGCGGGGACAGCCTGACGGGGCGCTGACGACTAATGTTATTGTACCCTGGTAGCGTGCCAGAGTGCACGCCCGGCTCGTACTAGCGCGGGAGAGTGCGATGACGAAGGAGATCGTGGTGCAGTCGAGCGCCGACGGCAGCGTCGCCAGCGCGTCCATACCGCCCGACGTGTTGCAGCGGCTCGACGCCAAGCCCGGGGACCGCCTGATCCTCACGGAAACGCAGGAGGGCATACTCCTGACGCGTGCCGATGCCCCGCTGGCTGAAGGGATGCGCGCCTACGAGCTGATCAAGCGGAAGTACGGCAATGCCCTCCGTGAGCTCGCCAGCAAGTAGTCGCGTCCGCGAGGCGCGCGATGGTGGTGACGAGCCGGTCTGGATGGATCGCATCCTGGTGGACGCGATTCACGCGGACCTGCTGGAGTCGTACGGGGGCCTCCCCGGCGTTCGAGACGAGAATGCTCTCGAGTCCGCGCTGGCGCGCGCGCGCAATCGCTTTTACTACGAGCCCGAAGCGGACCTATTCGCGCTCGCGGCTGCGTACGGATTTGCCCTCGCAACCAGCCACGGATTCAGCGACGGCAACAAGCGCACGGCCTTGGTGGTCATGACCGTCTTTCTAGTTAGAAGCGGCTTTCTCGTGGATGTCCCGGAACCGACTGCCGTTTCCCTCATGCTCGACGTCGCCACGCGCCGCATGAGCGAAGACGAGCTCGCGGCCTGGCTGCGCGCGCACTCCGTGCCCGTGCGCGAAGGCTGATTTCCAATGACGATTTTCATCACCCGCCCGCTCCTCGCCCTCGGCCTCTCGGTGGTGCTGCCGTTCGCCCGCTGCGCCAACGCACCATCCTCGGCGACGCACGAGGTCAGGCGAGTGGCCTGCGAGGCCGGCGGCGCGTACGAGGCCGAGCGCCTGCTCGCCC
>DATFPD010000492.1:0-5893 GCA_035265005.1 Gemmatimonadaceae bacterium
GGCGTATCTGGCCGACGCTGAGCGCGTCCATCGCGTCTACATGGCCGTGACAAACAACCAGGGGGGATCTTCAGCGCGGATCACGTCGGGCACGTCGATCGCCCGCTATCTGGACTTCGTTCGAAACACGCACGCGTTCACGTCTGTCGTCGGCTTCGCGACCTCGTGGATCGCCGTCGGCGACGGAGAAGCGTCGCGCGAGTTCCCCGTCGCCGGCGTGAGCGCCGGCTACTTCGCCCTCTTCGACATGCGGCCGGCGTTCGGTCGCTTCTTCACCGCGAGCGAGGACGCCATGCCGACCGGCTCCCCCGTGGTCGTGCTGGGCCATGCGTACTGGCGGTCGCAATTGGGCGGACGCCCGGACGTGCTGGGCCGGACGCTGCGGGTCGGGCGGACGCTGTTCACGATCGTCGGGGTGGCGCCGGAGCAGTTCGCCGGCCTCGACGGCGACGTCGTGCCGGCGATGTACCTCCCGCTGACCGCGTTCGCCTGGAACGCGCGCCCGGAGGATCATTCGAGCGACTATCACTGGCAGGTGCTGCAACTGGCGGCGAGGCGCCCGCCGGGCGTGAGCCTCGCCGAGGCGAATGCCGATCTCACGGCCGCCTTTCAACGGAGCTGGATCGCGCGGGGCGTGGCGGAGTCCCGGCCCTCGGCTCCGATCGCGTCGGCGCGGCCGCACGCGATGCTGGGACCCATCCAGCTCGAGCGCGGCCCGCTCGCCGGCCCCGAGTCGCGGGTCGTCGTCTGGGTGATGGGCGTCGCCGTGATCGTACTCCTCATCGCCTGCGCGAACGTGGCCAGTCTGCTGCTGGCCCGCGCGGTGACGCGCCACCGCGAGACCGCGCTGCGACTGGCGTTGGGCGTCAGCCGCGGCCGCCTGGCACGCCAGCTCGTCACCGAGAGCCTCGTCCTGGCGCTGCTCGGCGGCTCGGTCGGCCTCGTCGCCGCGCAGTGGGGTGGCGCCGCCGTCCGCGCGCTCCTGCTGCCCGAGCACGTCGGCGCCGCCACCCTCGTCGACGGACGCACGCTCGTCGTCACCTGCCTCACGACCGTCCTCGCGGCGCTCGTCACGGGACTGGCGCCGGTGGCGCAGGCGCTGCGGCACGATCTCGCCCACTCACTCGGTGCCGGCGGACGCGACGCCGGCGCGCGACCGACCCGGGCCCACTCGGTCCTCCTGCTCTTTCAAGCAACGCTGTCGGTCGTGCTGCTCGTCTGGGCCGGCCTCTTCGTGCGCAGCCTGCAGAACGTTCGGTCGCTGCCGCTCGGTTACGACGTCGACCCGGTCCTGGTCGTGACGGATGAGCTGCGCGGCGTGAAGCTGACGCCGGCCGAGAACGTCGCCCTCGAGCATCGCCTCTCCGACGCGGCCCGCGCCATCCCCGGCGTCGTGAGCGCCACGCCGGCGCCGTCGGTCCCGTTCTGGGGCTACGAGGGTCGCGCCCTGTTCGTGGTGGGGGTCGACAGCGTCTCGGCGCTCGGCAGCTTCGTCATGCAGGCGGGGAACGCCGACTACTTCCGCACGGTCGGGACCCGCATCCTGCGCGGCCGCGGCTTCGGCGCGCAGGACGGGGCCAGCTCGCCGCGCGTCGCCGTGGTCAGTGAAGGCATGGCGAGGGCGCTCTGGCCCGCGCGCGACCCACTGGGCCAGTGCCTGCGCATCGGGGCGGACACCGCGCCCTGTACGCTGGTTGTCGGCGTCGCCGAGGAGGTGCGCATCAGTTCGTTGAGCAGCCAGCGCGAATACACCTACTACGTTCCCGTGACCCAGTACGGCGATCCGACCGGCACGCTCCTCGTGCGGGTCGCGGGGGACGCCGCTGGCTACGTCGAAACCGTGCGCCGGGAGCTGCAGCGCCTCATGCCGGGCACGGCCTACGTGAACGTCGTCCCGCTCCGGAGCATGGTCTCCCCGAAGCTGCAGAGCTGGCGCATCGGCGCGACGATGCTCACGGCGTTCGGCGCGCTCGCGCTCGTGCTTGCGGCGATAGGCCTGTACAGTGTGATCGCGTACCGCGTGCTGCAACGGCGGCGGGAGATCGGCGTTCGCATGGCGCTCGGCGCATCGCCGCGCAGCGTCACGGGCCTCGTCGTGCGCGGCGGGCTTCGACTCGTCGTCGCCGGCGTGCTGCTCGGCAGCACGATCGCGGCGTCGACCGGACCGTGGCTCGGGGCGCTGCTCTTCAACGTCTCCCCCACCGATCCCGTCGTCTACATCGCGGTGGCGGCGGTGCTCGCGCTCGTGACACTCGCCGCCTCGGCCCTCCCGGCTCTCTCGGCAGCGCGCGTGGACCCGGTGGTGGCGCTGCGCGAAGAATAGGGACGGGGGATGAACTGCTACCGCTGACAGCCTGCCCTGACCCTGACCCCGACCCCGAGCGCAGCGAGGGGGAAGGGGAAGGGGAAGGGTTCATCCCCCATCCCCCATCCCTATTCTTCCCGCAGCGCCACCACCGGGTCCACTCTCGTCGCCCTGAGCGCCGGCACCAGCGTGGCCACCGTCGCGACGCCGGTCAGCAGCAGCGCCACCGCGGCGAAGGTCAGCGGGTCGGTCGCCGGCACCTGGTAGAGCTGCCCCTCGATCAGCCGCGTCAGCGCCAGCGCGCCGACCACGCCGAGCGCGACGCCGGCCAGCGTCAGCACCATCCCCTGCCGCATGACGAGTCCGAGCACGTTCCCACGCGCGGCGCCGAGCGCCATGCGGACCCCCAGCTCGTGCGAGCGCTGCGTGACCGCGTACGACATCACGCCGTAGATCCCGACCGAGGCGAGGACGAGCGCGATCCCGGCGAACAGTCCCAGCAGGAGCATCGACAGCCGCCGCTGCCCCACCGCCTGCTCCATCATCTCGTCCATCGTCGTGATCCCGGCGAGCGGCTGGTCCTTGTCCACCGCGTGCACCGCCCGGCGCACCGCCGGGACGAGCGCCCGCGGGTCCCCGTCGGCGCGCACCGCCACCGTCATGAACGGCTCCCCCATCTGCCGGTACGGGTAGTAGAGCTGCACCCGCCGCTCGGCGTCGAGCCCCTCGTGCGCCGTGTGCCCCACGACGCCGACCACCGTCACCCAGTTCTCCTGCCCCGGCGGCCCGCCGCGGGTGATGCGCTTGCCGATCGGGTCTTCGTTAGGCCAGAAGCGCTTCACCGCCTCCGCGTCCACCACCACCACCCGCGGCGCGCCGGCGGCGTCCTGCTCGGTGAGCATCCGCCCCTTGAGCAGCGGCGCCCTGAGCGTCGGCAGGAATCCGGGGCTGACGATCCGGACGTCCCCCCACGGCCTGGGCTGCCCCTCGCCGGGCTCGTAGCCCTCGACCGTGAAGGTGCCGGTGGACCAGTTGCCGCTGAACGGCATCACCGACGTCACCCCCACCGAGCGCACCCCGGGGACGGCGGCCATCTCGGCCAGCACGCGGTCGTAGAACGCGATCTGCGCCGTGTCCGACGGGTACTTGGCCCGCGGCAGCGCCATGTTGAACGTCAGCAGCCCGCGCGCCTCGAACCCGGGGCTCACCCCCTGGAGGCGGGCGAAGCTGCGGATGAGGAGCCCCGCGCCCACCAGCAGCATCAGCGACAGCGCCACCTCGGCCACCACCAGCGTCCGGCGGAGCGACTGCCCGCCGCGGTCGGCCGACGAGCTGCGACCGCCCTCCTTCAGCGTCTCCTGGAGGTTCGCCTTGGACGCCTGGAGCGCCGGCGCGAGTCCGAACAGCAGCCCCGTCGCCAGCGAGACCACGAGCGTGAAGGCCGTCACCGTGCCGTCCACGCCGACGTCGGCCGCCGAGAGGTCCGGGTTGAACGCGACCAGCGACCGCACCCCCCAGTAGGCCAGCACCAGCCCCAGCGCGCCCCCGCCGAGCGCCAGCAGCACGCTCTCGGCCAGGAGCTGCCTGACGAGATGCCACCGCTTCGCGCCGAGGGCGCTGCGGATCGCCACCTCCTTGAGGCGCGCCGCGGCGCGGGCGAGCAGGAGGTTGGCGACGTTGGCGCACGCGATCAGCAGCACGAACCCCACCGCCCCCAGCAGCACCAGCAGCGCCGGCCGGATCCGCCCCGTCCCCACCTCCTGGAGCGACGTCACGACCAGGCTCCAGTTCGGCGGGTACTGCTCCGTGTACTGCTTCTTGAGCTGCTCGGCGAAGGCGGCCATCTCGCGCTGCGCCTGCTCCATGGTCATTCCCGGGGCGAGCCGCCCGGTGAGGTTCAGCCACTCGTTCGTGCGCGCGTTGTCGTTGTTGTACTGCTCCGGCGGCAGGGCGAGCGGGCGCCAGAGGTCGGCGTTGCGGTTGAAGAAGTCGCGGAAGCTCGCCGGCATCACGCCCACGATCTCGTAGTCCTCGCCGTTCAGCGTCAGCTTCTGGCCGACCGCATCGGGGCGGCCGCCGAACAGCCGCTGCCAGAACCCGTAGCTCAGCACCACGACCTTCTCCTTCCCCTGCACGTCCTCCTCGGGCAGCAGCGTGCGGCCCAGCGCGGGCGACACCCCCAGCACCTGGAAGAACTGCGCGGAGACCCGCGAGGCGTTGAGCCGCTCGGGGTCGCCGCGCCCGGTCATGTTCGCCCCCCACCCGCTCTCGATCGCCACCTTCTCGAACACCCGCGTGCGGTCGCGGTAGTCGCGGAACCCGGTCGTCGAGACCGGCGCCTTGAGCGCGTTCAGCGACGGGTAGAAGTGGTAGAGCGTGACCAGCCGCTCCGGCTCGCGATACGGCAGCGGCCGCAGCAGCACCGCGTTCACCACGCTGAAGATCGCGGTGTTCGCCCCGATCCCCAGCGCCAGGGTGAGCACAACGACGGCGGTGAACCCGGGGCTCTTGAGCAGGCGGCGGAAGCTGTAGCGGATGTCCTTGAGGAGGGCGTCCATGGCGGCGGGGGATGGGGGTCAGAGGCGCTGATGCCAGGCCGACTCGGGGTTGGACAGGGCCTGCCGGGGGAAGGTTGGCGTGTGCGCCCGACTGACCCGTCCCGCATCCTATCCACCATCCCGCTACCCGGCGGCGGGTAGTGGCTGCGTTTGAGTCGACGGCAAGAACAACCGCGGGTAGTGAGTCAGTTTGAGGCAACGGCAACGGCAACGGCAACGGCGACGGCGACGGCAACGGCAACAGCTTTGACAGGATGCACAGGAGGGTGAACAGGAGGGTGAACAGGAGGAGGGCCCCGGGTGGCCAGAGGGTCCCGAGCGGCCGGCATCCTGTTCACCATCCTGTTTATCCTGTCGCCGTTCATCCTGTCACAAGGCCGTCGCCGTTGCCGCCACTTCAAAGTGACCCACTACCCAACCGCGACGGCATTTGACAGGATGCACAGGATGGTGAACAGGATGAGAGCCGCTCGGGAGAGTCCGCCTCCCGGGGCACCTATCCTGTTCACCATCCTGTGCATCCTGTCAAATGCCGTCGCGGTTGTTCTTGCCGTGGCCGCTGCCAGGCCGCTACCGTCGAGCTGACCCACTGTTCGGTGGCGAGCCGGCTGGCGTGGGCCGCGCACGCGGAGTATATCCCGCGCCTCCGCCCGATCGAAATTCGCCTCTTCTCCAACGCATGCGCGCCTTCCCGCGACCGCCCCGCCTCCGCACCGCCGCCGCCGCCGCCGCGCTGGCGGCCACCCTCGCCCTCGCCGCGTGCCGGTCGGCGCCTAACGCTGGAGCCGCCGGCGCTGCCTCGCCGGCCGCCGCCGCCCCCGCCCGCCCGCGCGGCACGCTGTTCATCGTGGGCGGGGGCCCGCGGCCGCCGGAGATGATGCGGCAGTTCGTCGAGCTGGCCGGCGGCCCCGGGAAGGCGCGCGTCCTCATCCTGGCGATGGCGAGCGGCGTCGCGAGCGCCGGGGACGCCGACGCCGAGGCGCTGCGGCGGATGGGCGCCGACGCCCGCAACGTGCGCATCGCCCGCGCC
>DATFPD010000493.1:0-8248 GCA_035265005.1 Gemmatimonadaceae bacterium
CAATCGCCCTGCGGCCCGGCCTCTTCCTGGCGGCGCGCCTCCTTGATCTTGTCGTAGAGGGGGTCGTACCGGAGGTCGGTGCCGGCCGGGTTGGCGCCCGTGATCGGCTTCAGCAGGTCGTCGCGCAACGGCATGGGAGGCTGCTCGGGGTGCTGCGGGAGGTGCGGGAGGCGCGAAGTGGTGCGACGGGTGCGCTCACGATGCCGGCGCGTCGATCACGAGCTCGCGGATCTCGAGCAGCGGGAACTCCGCCTCGCCGTCGACCAGGAACAGCTTCTGGCCGACCGGCGCCTGCCGGGGCTCGTCGTCCGCGCCGCCGCCGTCGAGCTCCTGCCACTCGGTCACGCGCCCGAGTCGGACGTTGCCGTCCGGGTGCTTCCAGCTGAGGGGGGCGAGGACGGGGATCAGCACCTCGCCCAGCTCCACGCCCCGGAAGAGGGGCCCCGTCTTCACGATCGCCGGCGCCCACAGCAGGTCGCGCAGGCGGCGCGGCGCCTCCACGCGCACCGAGGCGACGTGGGCGAGCGGGATCCAGGTGTACTGGCCGGCGGCGAACAGCTCCAGCCGCGGGCCGACTCGCGGGTCGGCGTCGGCGAGGGACGTGAAGCGCTCGCCGTTCAGCGTCCCGGCGACCGGCGTTGCCGCCGCCGAGGCGGGCGGCGTGTTCCCGCCCTCGAACATTGCCTGACGCGTGCGCTCGGCGTGGAGGGCGCTGCGGTAGAGCAGCGCGCCCATCTCCGCCTGCTGCCCGCCGCGCGCCAGCACGTCGAGCTGCTTCTCCGCGCGGTCGTAGCGGCCGGCGAAGCAGAGCAGCTCGAAGAGAAAGGTGCGGCGCTGGGCGTCGAGCGGGTTGTCCCGCAGCTCGGCACCCAGCGCCTCGATGGCTTCGTCGAGCTTGCCCGCCTGGAACAGCTCGCGGGCCTTCATGACGGCTGCGCCACGTCGCTCAGACCTTCTTGTTGGACTTGAGGTCCCAGCCGCCGGCCACGTTCCCCGCGGCCTTGCCGCCCTCGACCTTCGTCTGCGTGTACTTCCACTCGGCCTTGCCGTAGGTGAAGGACACTTCCTCCAGCGGGAGGGCTTCGCCGTGGCCGCTGCCGCCGGGGCGGAAGCTCGTCACCAGCACGTCGGTGAACTTGTACTCCATGTACGGCTGCTTGTCGCCGCCGGCCCGACAGAGCTCGAGGCGGATCGACTTGATGTGCGTGCCGTCGGCGCAGGCGAGCGCGAGCTTCGGGCTCGTCTTGTCGATCGCCTTGACGATGTGGAAGTCGTTGAACGAGGCGCGCTGCGCGGACAGGCTGCCGGCGGACGAGGCCGAGGCGCTCTTCTGCTGCGTGATGCCCCAGCTGTAGCTCAGCACCTCGATCTCGCCCTTGTGCTTATCGTCGGTGGACTCACCGTCGATCGCATCGATCTTGAGGAACATGTCGACCGCCATGGCTACTGCGCTCCTTCTCTAGAGGTTCACTGCGTTGCTGAACTGCTCGGCGAAGCGTGCGCAGACACTATACGGCGACGCGTGCCGGCGCGCTGTGTTCCCAATCACGGGAGTGAGAATTTGTTGAGCGCGGGCGGCGGCCGCGTCAGGCAGCAGCGGCCGCCGCCCCGGGCGCCGGGCTACTTCGCCGGCGCCGGCAGCTCGGCGACGAGCCGCATCGACATGCTCAGCTCGTCCAGCTGGAAGTGCGGACGGAGGAACGCGACCGCGCGGTAGGCGCCCGGCTTCCCGGGAATCTCCATCACGTCGATCCGCGCCTCGCGCAGCGGGAACTTGGCCTTCTGCGTCAGCGGCGCGCCGTCGTCGAGCAGCACGTACTGGCTGATCCAGCGGTTGAGGAACGCGTCCGCCTCGTCGCGGCTCATGTAGCCGCCGATCTTGTCGCGCATCATCGACTTCAGGTAGTGCGCGAAGCGCGAGACGGCGAAGATGTACGGCAGCTGCGCCGAGATGCGCGCGTTCGCCGTCGCCGCGTCGCTGTCGTAGACCTTCGGCTTCTGCGCCGACTGCACGCTGAAGAACGCCGCGTAGTCGGTGCCCTTGCTGTGCACCAGCGGCACGAAGCCCAGGTCGGCCAGCTCCTTCTCGCGGCGGTCGGTGACCGGCGTCTCGGTGGGGCACTTCATGGCGATGTCGCCGCTGTCGGTGCGGAAGTTGTGCACCGGCAGGCTGTCGACGAGCCCGCCGCTCTCCACCCCGCGGATCGTCGCGCACCAGCTGTAATCGGCGAACGACTTGGTGACGCGCGACGCGAGCGCCCAGGCGGCGTTCCCCCACAGGTACTTGTTGTGGTCGGTGCCGTCCACGCCCTCCTCGAAGTTGAACGCCTCCACCGGCACGCCGGACTTGCCGTACGGCTGGCGCATCAGCACGTGGGGGAGCGTCAGCGCCACGTAGCGCGAGTCCTCGCTCTGGCGGAAGCTCTTCCACTTCGCGTACTCGGTGGTGTCGAACACCTTGCCGAGGTCGCGCGGCGCGTCGAGCTGGGTGAAGCTCTCGAGGTTCAGCATGTCGGGCGACGCCGCGGTGAGGAACGGGGCGTGCGCGGCGGCCGCGACCTGCGAGACCTTCTCCAGCAGCTCGATGTCCTGCCCCGACTTGCCGAACTCGTAGTCGCCGACGAGGGCGCCGAAGGGCGCGCCGCCGAAGACGCCGAACTCCTCCTCGTAGACCTTCTTGAACAGCGCGCTCTGGTCGAACTCGGGGGCGCGCTGGAGGTCGCGGAGCAGCTCCTTCTTGTTGACGTTGAGCACCTTGATCTTCAGGCGCTCGCTGGTCTCGCTCTGCGACAGCAGGTACTTCAGCCCGCGCCACGACGCTTCCAGCTTCTGGAAGTCGGGGTGGTGGATGATCTCGTTGAGCTGGAGCGAGAGCAGGTGGTCGATCTGGGCGATGCGGGCGTTGATCGACGCCTCGGTGTCCGCGCCCATGGTGATGGAGCCCTCCAGCACCTCGGACACGAACTGCTTGATCATGTCCTTGCCGCGCTCCTTCCCGGCGGGGTCGCGCGCCAGCCGCCCCTGCTCGACGATCTGGTCGAGGAGCCCGAGCTCGCTGGTCTGGGCGGCCGCGCCCTGGGCGCCGCGCTGGGTCTCAGCCATTGGAGCCTCCCGCGCCGCCGCCGCCGCCGCCGCCGCCGACCTCGTCCTTCAGCTTCTTCATCTTCTCGGCGTCGCCGAGCGTCGACTGGAGGATCTCATCCAGCTTGTCGTTCCCCTGCAGGCTGCCGCGCAGGTCGGCGAGCTTGGTCCGCAGCTCCAGCAGCTCGCGCAGCGGCTTCACCTGGCGCGCCACGTTCTCCGGCGCGAAGTCGTCCATGCTCTTGAAGTGCAGGTCGACGCCGAGCTTGGGGGCGTTCGGGTCCTCGCTCAGCTTGTTCTCGACCGTGAACGCGAGGTGCGGCTTCATGCTCGCCAGCACGTCGTCGAAGTTGTCGGGCGTGATCTCGACGAACTTGCGGTCCTTCAGCTTGGCCAGCGGCTCGGTGGGCTGGCCCGTGAAGTCGCCCAGCACGCCCATGACGAACGGCAGCTCCTTGGTCTCGATCGCGCCGCCGGTCTCCACGTCGTAGCTGATGTTCACGCGCGGGGGGCGCACGCGCTCGAGTTTCTTCTGCGTTCCTTCTCGTGCCATCTCAATGCTCCTGGTCTCGCGGTGGCTTCCCAGCACCAGCACCACGTAAGTATCGGCCAATCATACGGCTCAGTGCGGATGGGCGTCAAGAATGGCAACGCCCGTCGCCGCGGCTGTCGCTCCGTCTCCACACTCTGAATCACAACAGCGCCCGACGGCGTTCGACGTTACGAGCCGCATCCTATTCTCACCCTGAATGCGCCGGCACCTCCGCGACGTCGAGGAACCCCTGCATGACGAAGCGCAGCGCCATCGGCCCGAACTCGGCCTCCGACGCCTCCTCGGGCACGAGGCCGGTGCGCTTGAGCGACTCCAGCAGCTCGCGGAAGGTGGCCGAGCCGTCGGCGCGCTCGAGCAGCGCCGGCACCCAGAACGGGCACTCCGCTTCGACCGCGAACGGCAGCTCGACCGCCACCCAGTTCTTCCCGGCGGTCCAGGCCGGGCCGTCGCCGCGCTCCAGCCGGTAGGTCATGCGCAGCTCGACACCGGGGTTCGCGCGCGGCCGGGCGTCCAGCAACGCGTTGGCCAGCGCCTCGTAGCCGGTCGCGGCTTCGGCCGTGGCCCAGCGCAGCAGCCACTCGAACTGCGGCGCCGCGGTCTCCAGGCCGAGCTGGCGGCGCGCCGTGAACGCGGGACGCCGCGCCCCGGCGGCGTGGCGCTGGATCATGACCGTGCCGAAGACGAGCCGCGTGATCCCGAGCCGCTTGAAGAGCTGGTGGCGCGTCTCCACGGGGCCGAAGCGCCCGCTCCCCTTCACCGCCAGCTGCACGTAGTAGCCGGTGGGGTCGAAGGTCTGCGCCTGGGCGACGACGACGTCGAACTCCTCCTGCTGGGCGCCGAGCATCTCCCGCACGCGCGCCTCGAGCGGCGCGTCGGGGCCGCGGTCGGTCGCCATGCAGCTGCAGACGAAGAGCCCGCCCGGGCGCAGGTACTCGGGCAGGCCGGCGATGATCCGCCGCGTGATCTGCTCCCCGTCCTCGCCGCCGTCGCGGAAGACGTACTCCTGGCGGAGCGCCGGCATGTACGGCGGATGCGCCGCGATCCGGTCGAAGGTGAGGCCGCGCACGGGCTCGAACAGGTCGCCCTCCAGCGCCTCCACGTTCGCGAGCCCATTCAACGCCGCGTTGAAGCGGGCGAAGCGGGTGGCGCGCCCGGTGATGTCGACCGCCCAGGCGCGGCGCGCGAAGCCCGCCGCGGCGGCGAGCGCGGCGACGCCGGTGCCGGAGCAGAGCTCGAGGAAGCTGTCGCACGGCGTGCGCGGCAGCGTCGACATGAAGCGGTGCGTGTTCCGCGTGATCGCCGGGTAGACGATGTCGGCCGGGGGCGGCACCGCGAGCGCGTCCGGGTCCGCGTTGCGGTCGGAGACGATGTACAGCCCGTCGGTGGGGTAGAGCAGCACGGTCGCGGCGCACAGCTCCCCGCGCTCTCCCATGTCGTGCAGCAGCCCGAGCGCCTCGATCGCGGCGACGGCGTCCGCGGGGAGCAGGGCGCGGACCACGCGCCACTCCAGCGGCTCGGCGTCCAGGAAGAGGCGCGCCAGCACGGCCTGCGCGTCGGTGGGCTCGAGCGACTCCTCCCGCCCTTCGCGCGCCTGGAGGAACTCGTGCATCTGCGCGATGCCGAAGCGGGCGCAGAGCGCGGGCTCGGTGTAGCCCGCGCGCTCGAGCGCCGAGCGCAGCCGCGCGAACTCCTCCGGCGTGCCGTCGCGGAAGGGCTCCACGCGCCAGACGCTGGCGGCGGGCCCGGCGTTCGCCGCCGCGCCCTCGTCGGCGGCGGCGGGGCTAATCGTCGTCATGCGTGGCGGATCTCCAGCGTCCGGCGAGTGGGGTGAGCGGGTCGGCGACCGACTGGAAGCGGAGCAGGCGGACCTCGTCGCCGCCGGCGCGCGACATGAGCGGCATGACGCCGAGCTCGACGATGCGGGCGACGGCGCGCTCGGTGAGCAGCGCCTCGGCGCACGGCACCGCGCGCGACTCCCCGTCCGGGTCGCGGAAAACGTGCAGCGGGAGCCCGCCGATGTCGAGCCGGCTCCCCTCGCGCATCCCCCAGCCCTGGTCGGCGAACGACTCGGCGAGGAGCAGCGCGCAGGCGATGGCGGGGCTCCCCCAGAGCAGCTGGTCGTGCGGCGGCGGCCCGCCCGCGGGCACCACCTCCTCGAACGCCAGCCGCTCGCACGGCTCGGCCTTCGCCCCGTACGGCTCGCGCAGCAGGACGCGCGGGAGCGCGAGCCCCAGGTACGCCGCCTCGGGGCGGCGGCGCAGCAGCTCCCACCCGGCCGGGCCCAGGCGCTCCCAGTCGTTAGGGTCCGGCGTCCCCTCCAGGTGCCGGGCGCCGACCAGCGTGGGCCCGGCGTCGGCGAGCCACGGCGCCCCCAGCGCCCGTCCCACGCCGGCGAGCCTTTCGGCGAGCTGCGCATCCCGGGCGCCCAGCTCGTGCGCGGCGACGAGCACGGCCCACGGCGCGCCGGCGCCGGCGGCCGACGCCTGGAGCATGCGCGCGACGTCCGAGCGCTCGGGCGCGTCCTCGGCGCCGAGCCCGGCCTCCAGCTCGGCGCGCGTCACGTCGAAGAGCGCGACCTTGAGCTGCTCCCCGGTCTCGACCCGGCGCACCAGGAGCCAGACGGCGCGCCAGAGCGCCTCCAGCCGCTGGAAGGCGGGGTCGTGCAGGATGGCGCGCATGCGGTCGGCGATCGCGGCGTCCACCTGCGCCGCGTGCTCGGCCTGCCCCGGCGTGGGCGAGGGGACGAGGTGCGGCGCGACGACCCGGCGCACGAAGGCCTGCAGCTCGTCCTCCCGCTGCCTCGCGGGCGGCGCGGCGCCCTCGACGGGGCCGCCCAGGATGTCGTCGAGCACGCTGGCACCGGACGCGGGTGCCTGACGAGTGGGCGCGGCGGGCGATGCGGGCGGGCGGCCGCGCAGCTCGCGGAGGGCGCGGAAGAGCGGCAGCCGCTCGTACAGTCGGTCGGGGTGGAAGTCGTCGATCTCGGCGAAGCGCACCGGGACTGGCTCGCCGCGCTCGCCGGCCGGCAGCTCGAGCTCGGGGGCGAGCCGGGCGATGACGTCGTCGAAGTCGTCGCGGTCGACGAACGCGGGGCGCCGGTTGACGGGCGGCGGGCCGGTTTCCACAATTCCCCGGTCGCCTCTGTCGCCTCGGCCGCGGAAGTCGCCGAGGATCGCGAGCAGGAATGGCTCGTCGGCGCCGGGGCGCTCGCCGGCCGGCGGCTCGGCGCCGCGCCCCGCCTGCACGTCGAGCTCGACGCGGAATCTCGGACGCTCCTCTCTGGACACGGCTGGCTCGTCGGGTGCTCGTGGGACTCGCCTACAGGACCGGTGCGAAGATGCGATGCGCGCACGCGAACGGTAGCCCCACACGGTAGCCCCACCCGGTAGCGCCGCGCCGCGCTCCGCATCACACTTCGCCGTCCGACGACTCTCTCCAAGGCCGCAATGAGGCAGCTCCAGCCGGTACTCTGGACGAAGGGGGCGCTGCTCAGCCCCCAGCACCTCCAGACGCACGACCGCTTCTTCGAAGACCTGATCCAGTTCAAGCTGTCGTCGCTGACGGTGGACCCGTGGGGGTTCCACCGGCTGGAGATCGACCACGAGGCGCTGGCCGGGAACGCGTTCGCCCTCGCCGCGGCGGCCGGCATCTTTCCCGACGGACTGCTGTTCGACGCGCCGGCAGTCGACCCGCTGCCGCCGCCGCGGCCGCTGGAGGGGCTGTTCGCGCCGGACCAGGAGTCGCTGGACGTCTACCTAACGATTCCGGAGTTCCGGCCCGGCGGCCACAACGTCGCCGCGACCGCCGGCGGCCCGGGCGGCGGGACGCGCTACCTGGCGGACGAGCTGCTCCGGCGCGACGAGAACACCGGGCTCGCCGAGAAGCCGATCCAGGTGGCGCGGAAGAACTTGCGGCTGCTGGTGGAGGGGGAGCCGCTGGAGGGGAGCGTGGTGCTGCGCGCGGCGCGGGTGCTGCGCGCGCCCACCGGCGAGCTGCGGCTCGACCCGCGGCACGTCCCGCCGATCATCGACATCGCCGCCAGCGACTACGTGATGGCCATCGCGCGTCGGCTGGTCGAGATCCTGTCGGCGCGCAGCACGACGCTCTCGGGGATGCGGCGGCAGAAGAACCAGAGCCTGGCCTCGTTCGGGATCTCGGACGTGGCGAACTTCTGGCTGCTCTACACCGTCAACACGCACTTCCCGCAGCTCCGCCACCTCTACGAGACGCGGCGCGGCCACCCCGCCGAGCTGTACACGGCGATGCTCTCGCTCGCCGGCTCGCTCAGCACCTTCTCGACCGCCGCGCACCCGCGCGCGCTGCCGGCGTACGAGCACGAGAACCTGGAGCGCTCGTTCACCGAGCTGGACGAGCGCATCCGCGAGCTGCTGGAGACGGTGGTGCCGGCGAGCTACGTCTCGCTCCCGCTGCGCCGCGTGCAGCCGAACGTCTACGCCACGGCGCTGGAGCAGGACCGCTACCTCGCGGCGCCGCAGATCTACCTGGCGCTGAGCGCCGACGCGAGCCCGGCCGAGCTGGTGCAGCGCGCGCCGCAGCTGATCAAGATCACGTCGGCGGAGCACATCGAGCGGCTGATCCGCCAGGCGCTCCCCG
>DATFPD010000494.1:0-7518 GCA_035265005.1 Gemmatimonadaceae bacterium
GCACGGTGCCGGGGCAGCAGCGGTGGGCGGCGCTGCACGCGGTGAGCGCGGCGCTGCTGTTCTGGACGGCGGTCGAGCTGGCGCGGCGGGCGTCGCGGGCGGCGGCGGGCGACGGATGACGGGGCTGACCTGCAGCTCTGAGCGGGGCGACTTTCCGATCGCCGAGCCGCCGCGGCAGGCGGGGGATCTGCCGGACCGCGCGCGGGCGCTCTTCGCGCCGCACGCCGAGCCGGCGCGAAGTATGGTCGAGCACCTCGGCGCGGCCGAGGAGTGAGGTCGGTGTGGACGAGGACACGCGCTTGCGTCACGCACTTCTGATCGCGCGCCTGGCGCTCACGCTCGGTTCGCTCGGGTGCGGGCCGGAGCCGCCTGACAGGCCGGCATCCGCCGCGACCGTCGGTCTGCGCACGTACCGCGGGGATGGCTTCACGCTCGCCATCCCCGCAGACGCACAAGTGCACTCCGCGAAGGCCGACGACGGCGCCCCCGCGACGGTCATCTCGGCGCGGGCCTTCACGCTCTCCGGCCCCTCGGGCGAGGACACGAGCAACGTCTTCACGAACGAGACGGCGCTGTACACGCTCGAGGTCTCCGTGCTGCGGAAGGCAGCCGACCAGCCGCTCGCGCGATGGGCGGACAGCGTCGTGGCGGCGGAGAACGGGGGCGAGCCGAACGAGGACGAACGCATGGCGCCCGCCGATACGGTCACGGTTGCCGGAGAGCTCGGCTACCTGATCATGCCGAGCTGCGGGGACTGCTCGCAGCGCGCGATCTTCGTCGCGCGTGGGCCGCGCGTGGTGCGCTTCTCCTACATCATCTCATCCAACGAGCCGCTCGGGATGATCAAGGAGGGCGTCTACGGCCTGCTGCTCTCCACGTTTCGCTGGGAGGATCCCAGGTGACCGAAGCGGCCCGGGCGCGACGTCGCGCCCGGGCCGCCGGTTTCTGTTGGTTACTCGCCGCCCTCGCAGGGGTCCGAGGTTCTCCGGAGGCCGCCCTTCACCTTGTCCATGTCCGCCTTGCGGACGTCGAGGTCCTTGACGGGCTGCTGCTCCTGCTGCTGGTCGCGCTGACTGGCGGAGGTGCTGCTCTGGTCCTTGCGTGCGTCGCTCATTGTCTGCCTCGTGAGTGTGTCGGATAAATGGCTGGTTCGCCGCACATCCCTACATGGCATCTAGCGTGAAAATCGACGCCGCCACGACATCCGGCGGCGTACTGGCGGCGGCACTGTCGGGCGTGCGCGACCCCGGCGGTCCCGCGCGGGCGGCGCTGATCGGCGAGCTGATCGAACGGCTCGGCGAGGCGGGCGACGAGACGCTCGGCACGTGGCTGGTGGAATTCGCCGGCCCCAACGCCGAGCGGCGCGCCACGATGGCGGACGTCATCGGCATCGCCGCGCGCCGGCTCGCGCCTGACGACGAGCCGCCGGCCGACGGGGCCGCGGCCGCTGCCTGGCGGGCGCTCGTCGTCGCGGCGGACCGGCTCCACGGCGGCGGGGTGCGCGCGCTGGGGCGACTCCCGTTCGTCGGCGACGACAGGCTCGCGCTGCTGGTGGCCGAGGCCCGCGCGCAGATGCCGGAGCACTCCGGCGGAGCGCGCCGGACGGTGGGCAACGCCGGCGACGCGCTGGCTGCGCTCGCGGTGAGCCGTGAGCTGCGCGAGGCCGTGTCGGCCGCGCTCGGATTCGCGGTCGTCCCGACCTACGACGCCGTCTACGAGTACGACCCGCCGGGCTCGCGCGTCCGCACGCACGTAGACGCGCGCGACTTCGAGATCGTCGTGCACCTGCTGCTCGAGCAGGCCTCGACGCGGGGCGACGGCGGCGAGTCGGTGCTGGTCGCCCACCGGCCGGGCCTGGACGAGCCGATGCGGCTCCGCCTTCGCCCCGGCGAGTCGGTGGTGCTGCGCGGCCGCGGGACGCTGCACTGCTGGGAGCCGCTCGGCCCCGACGAGCGCCGCAGCCTCACCGCCATCGGATTCCAGACCGCGGAGTAGAGGCGACGCGCGCCGGGTCGGGGGCGGGTGGTTGGGACGGCTCGGTTGGTAGAGCAGCAGACTGAAAATCCGCGTGTCGGCGGTTCGATTCCGTCCCTAGCCATCGAGTCCGAGGTCGCGAACGACAAAGCGGGCACCGAGATGGTGCCCGCTTTTGTGCCTCGTGCCCGAGCAGGAGATTACGGTAGTGGGTCACTTTGAAGTGGCGGCAACGGCGACGGCCTTGTGACAGGATGAACGGCGACAGGATGCACAGGATGGTGAACAGGATGACGGCCCCGGGAGGCGCGGCTTCCCGAGGCCGTCATCCTGTTCACCATCCTGTGCATCCTGTCGCCGTTCATCCTGTCAAAGCCGTTGCCGTCGCCGTCGCCTCAAACTGACCCACTACCGAGATTACAGGAGGATCGGGTGGCGCGGCGGGGCATCGTGTGACGGCGAACGCCGCCAGGTTCGTCACGCGCAGGTCCGTCGGCGGGGTGGGCGGGGTCCGGTCCTGCGACGCGGTGGCGCACTTCGCGAGCAGGCGCATGGAACGCTCCCTGGTTGCCCAGAAAGGCGCCACGGTCCGCAGCGTTCGCTGAGTCGTGGCGCCCGGGGGTCATGCACTGGGCGAACAGGCGCTGCCCGCCGACGCTAACGGTGCCCGGGAGACCGGGCGACGAATCGGGGGCGTTGGAACGCTATGGAGCGACGAATGTCGCGGCCGCCGGGATGAAACGCAGCGGCCGCCCCGATGGGCGGCCGTTTCGCGTTGAAATGTCCCAGAATTCTCCCCGGTTCCGGGATTACCTGGAGCGCAAGCGCAACACCCCCTGGCGTGACGAAACGCATGGTTCGATTTTGGTGCTCCTCCCGAGCGACTGGAATTGATGACCGTACTCGGCACGGTCGCCACGCGAATCGCACCCCATCAGGGCGATTTAGTCCGCGCTCTGTACCAGGGTGGGACAGTCGGCGCGCCAGCCCCGGTCAGCTTCCGTCACACCGTTATCCCGGAGCAACAAATGAGATGGACGTCCCTTTCCGTGCTCTCCTCGGTCCTCATGCTGTGCGCGGCCGCGCCCGGTGAGGCGATCGCCTCCGCGTTCGGCGCGCGCGGCGCGAGGGAGCTGGCGCACCCCTCGGGACCGCCGCCGCTCGCCGGCTGGACGGCGGGGGTGAAGCGGCAGGTGGAGACCGGCACGATCAGCGGTGTCGTCACGGAGGCCACCGGCTTGCCGGTGGCGGGCGCCCGGGTGGGGGTCGCGGGGACGCAGCTGGGGGCCACCACCGGCGCGGCCGGGCGGTTCACCATCGCCAACGTGCCGGTGGGGAGCCACGCGGTGCAGGTGAGAATGATCGGCTACGGCGTGCTGGAGCGGACCGTCACCGTGGCGAACGGCCAGGTGGCGACGGTGAACTTCCAGCTCTCGCGCCTGGCGGTGGTGCTGGACGAGGTCGTGACCGTCGGCTACGGCACGCAGCGGCGGGGGAACCTCACCGGCGCGGTGGACCAGGTCGGAAGCCAGGTGCTGGAGAACCGGCCGATGGCCAACCTGACGCAGGGGCTGCAGGGCGTGCTCCCGAACGTGAACATCCGCCTCCTCGACGGCCGGCCGACCCAGTCGCCGCGGATCAACGTCCGCGGGACCACCTCCATCGGGCAGGGCGGGAACGCGCTCGTCCTGATCGACGGGGTCGAGGGCGACCTGAGCATGCTGAACCCTAACGACGTCGAGTCGGTCACCGTGCTGAAGGACGCCGCGTCCGCGGCGATCTACGGCGCCCGGGGCGCGTTCGGCGTGCTGCTCGTCACCACGAAGAAGCCCACCGGCGACGGGTTCTCCATCACCTACGAGACCAGGTACGGGCAGCGCACGCCCACCGTCCCGGCCGGGTACGTGACGGACGGCTACACGTACGCGAAGATGTTCAACGAGTCGTTCTTCAACTTCGAGGGAACGCTCCCGCAGAACATCAACAAGACGCAGAGCTTCTCGCAGCAGTGGCTGACGGAGTTCGAGCGGCGCTCGCAGGACCCGAGCCTGCCGAGGGTGGAGGTGGGCCCCGACGGGCAGTACGTGTACTACGGGAGCACCGACTGGTACGGCCTCCTCTACAAGGACCAGACGCCCACGGCGGAGCACAGCCTCTCGGTCTCGCGGAGCACCGACAAGGCGAGCTTCCTGATCTCCGGCCGCTACCTCAATCAGCCAGGCCTCTTCCGCTACAGCTCCGACGACTACCGGATGCTGAACATGCGCGCCACGGGTACGCTCCAGCTCTACCCGTGGCTGCAAATGAACAACAACCTGATGGTGTCGAACCGGAAGTACTTCAGCCCGGTGAACGTGGGCGAGGGCGGTGGGATCTGGAGGAACCTGGCCGACGAGGGGCACGCGAGCGAGCCGATGCTCAACCCGGATGGCACGCTCACCTGGTCGGGCGCCTACACCGTGGGCGACTACTACTACGGCAAGAACGGGAGCGACTACAACCGGAACCTGGTGCGCAACACCACCGGCCTCACGGCGACGTTCTTCGACCGCAAGTTCAAGCTGAACGGCGATTTCTCCTTCCAGAATACCGCCGACGACGAGACGCGGCGGCGCGTCGAGATCCCGTACTCCCGCTCGCCCGGCGTGATCGAGTACCTGGGCACCTCGACCAACGACCTGCGCAACCTGGACGACAAGGGCGTCTACCTGGCGAGCAACCTCTACGGCGATTACGGGCGCCTCTTCGCCGACAAGCACTACGTGAACGTGGTGCTCGGCACCAACTACGAGCAGTCCACCTCCGAACGGCTGGACGTCGCGCGCAACGGGCTGATCTTCCCCGACGCCGAGAACATCAACCTCGCCCTCGGGCAGTCGATCACCACCGGGGGGAACTACGAGAAGTGGGCGATCCTCGGCGGCTTCTACCGACTGAACTACAACTACGACGAGCGCTACCTCCTCGAGTCCGTGGGCCGCTACGACGGCTCCTCCAAGTTCCCGTCGAGCCAGCGCTACGCCTACTTCCCCTCCGCCTCGCTCGGATGGCGGCCGTCCCGCGAGCGCTTCTGGAAGGTCCCCGAGCGCTTCATCTCCGACCTGAAGTTCCGCGGCTCGTACGGGTCGATGGGGAACGGGAGCATCGCCGCGTACACCTTCAACGAGCTGTTCGGCGTCACGAAGTCCACGCGGATCCTGGGCCCCAGCGGGCTCCAGCCCCAGTACACCAGCGCCCCGGGGGTGCTGCCGGACGGGCTGACGTGGGAGACGGTCACCACCCGCGACGCGGGCATGGACCTGGAGATGCTCGCCGGGAAGCTGACGTTCACCGGTGACGTGTACACCCGCCGCACCACGGACATGTACACCATCGGGATGACGCTGCCGGCCACCTTCGGCGCCACCTCGCCCAGGGGGAACTACGCCGACATGAAGACCGACGGCTGGGAGACGACGCTCTCCTGGCAGCACCACTTCGACGTCGCGTCGCGCCCCTTCGGCTACAACGTCCAGCTCACGCTCGCCGACTACACCGCGAAGATCCTGAAGTACAACAACCCGGACCGGTTCCTCTCCGACTACTACGTGGGTCAGAATGTCGGCGAGATCTGGGGGTACATCACCGAGGGCTTCTTCAGCTCGCAGGAGGAGATCGACAAGCACGCCGACCAGAGCCTGTACCGCTCCCACTCCTCCGGCAAGATCCAGGTGGGCGACATCATGCTGAAGGACCTGAACGGCGACGGGAAGGTCAACCCCGGGAAGAACACCGTGGGCGACCCGGGCGACCGGGTGGTCATCGGGAACACCACCCCGCGCTACCGCTACGGGATCAACCTCGGCGCCAACTACCGCAACGTCTTCGTCTCCAGCTTCTTCCAGGGCGTCGGCAAGCAGGACTGGTACCCGACCCCCGAGTCGAACGCCTTCTGGGGGCAGTACAACCGCCCGTACGGCTTCGTGCCCAAGTGGCACCTCAAGCCGGGGATGATCTGGACGGCGGAGAACCCGAACTCCTTCCTCCCGCGCTACGCCTCGCGGCTCTCCAACAACGCCGCCGGCATCCTGCGCCAGCCGCAGTCGAAGTACGTGATGAACGCAGCCTACCTCCGACTGAAGAACGTGCAGCTGGGATACAACCTCCCCGCGCGCCTCTCGTCGCGCCTCGGGGCGCAGGCCACCCGGCTCTACGTCACGGGGGAGAACCTCTGGACCTGGTCGCCGCTGTACAAGTACGCGGACAACATCGACGTCGAGAACGCCACCGCGCCCTCGGACCGGCAGTTCGTCACCAACCCGAACACGCTGAACGCGGCCGGCGCGTTCACCGACAACTCGGGCGACGGCTACAACTATCCGATCCTGCGCAGCTACAACTTCGGCGTGACCCTCACCTTCTGACGACCCACCGGTCCACATATCCGAGAAGACGATGACCAGACGATATATCCCGCTCTGCTTCCTGCTCGCGGGCGCGCTGGCGGCCGCCGGCTGCGACTCGCTGGAGCAGAACCCGGTGGCGACGTCGAGCAAGGAGGCGGTGTTCGGCTCCGAGAACGGGTTGGCGCTCTACGCGAACTCGTTCTACAACTGGATGCCTGACGCGAACAACATCACTCAGTCCGAGTCGATGTCGGACTACGCGGCGCGGCGCGACGTGCCCCAGTTCATCCGGCCCGGCGTCTACAACCCGCGGGTCACCGACATCACCAGCACCGGGCAGTACGAGGTGGTCGCCCTCGGCGGCAACGTCAACTGGGGGTGGACCACACTGCGGAGCATCAACTACTTCCTGGTGAACAACACCGACCCGGCCGTCCCCGAGCGGGTGCGGAACAACTACAGCGGGATCGCCCGCTTCTTCCGCGCCTGGTTCTACTTCGAGAAGGTGAAGCGCTACGGCGACGTGCCGTGGATCGACAAGCCGCTCGACGTCGCCGACCCGGCGCTCTACGCCGGGCGCGACTCCCGCACCGTGGTGATGGACCACGTCCTGGAAGACCTCGACTACGCCATCGCCAACATCTCGGCGACCAACGAGGCCTCGCGCACGCTGATCACCAAGGACGTGGCGCTCGCGCTGAAGTCCCGGGTGGCGCTCTTCGAGGGGACGTTCCGGAAGTACCACCCCGAGTTCGGGCTCGCGAGCACGGCGGACGAGTGGCTGAACGAGTCGGCCGGCGCGGCGAAGCTCCTGATCGACAGCAAGCGGTACAGCCTCTACACGGGCTCCGGCGTGGACTCGTACCGGCAGCTGTTCGTCCGCGACGCGCCGGTCACGCAGGAGGTCCTGCTGACCAACGTGCAGAGCACCGCGCTCGGCGTCAGGCACCAGGCGAACTGGATCTATACCAGCGCCACCACCGGCGTGCGCTTCAGCTTCATCCGGCAATTCGTCCACACCTACCTGAACATCGACGGTACGCCCTTCACCAGCCTTGCGGGCTACCAGACGAAGACCTTTCAGGAAGAGACGAAGAACCGCGACCGGCGACTGAGCCAGACGATCCGGACGCCCGGGTACCGGCGACTCCAGTCCGGC
>DATFPD010000495.1:0-2523 GCA_035265005.1 Gemmatimonadaceae bacterium
AGGGGCCGGCGGTGTGGGCCCCGCGCGCGCAGTGCGACCGCGGGCTCTACCGCCGCGCCGTGCGCGGGCTGCTCGAGCGGCACCAGAGCCTTCACACCATCCAGGGGACCGTCGCCCGCCTGCTCTTCGATGGCGAGCGCGTGGCGGGCGTCGAGACGCTGGAGGGGCGGCGCTTCGGCGCGCGCGCGGTGGTGATCACCACCGGCACCTTCCTCCGCGGCCGCATCCACATCGGCACCGAGACGAAGGTGGCCGGCGGGCGCGCCGGCGAGGCCGCGGCGACGCACCTGGCCGAGCAGCTGGAGGCCGTGGGCCTAACGGTGGCCCGCTTCAAGACCGGCACCCCGCCGCGCGTCGACGGCCGCTCGGTCGACTGGTCCCGCCTCGAGCGGCAGGAGAGCGAGGTGGAGGCGTTCGACTACTCGTGGAGTCACTTCTGGGAGACGGCGAGAAGGGAAGGGGGATGGGGGATGGGGGATGAACTGCGCCCGGGATCCTTCGCTTCGCTCAGGACAGGCTGTCCCGAGGCCCTGCATCCCCCATCCCCCATCCCCCTTCCCTTGGCTGCCACCCGCCACCCGCCCCAGCTCCCGTGCTGGATCACGTACCTGAACGAGCCGGGGAAGCGGATCATCGCCGAGAACATCGGGCGGTCGGCGATGTACGGCGGGGCGATCGCGTCGCGGGGGCCGCGGTACTGTCCGTCGGTGGAGGACAAGATCGTGAAGTTCCCGGCGGCCGAGCGGCACCAGCTCTTCCTGGAGCCGGAGGGGCACGACACGTCGGAGATGTACGTGAACGGCCTCTCGACGTCGCTCCCCGCGGAGGTGCAGCTGGCGGTGCTGCGCACGGTGCCGGGGCTGGAGCGGGTGCGGATGACGCGCGCCGGCTACGCGATCGAGTACGACTACTACCCGCCGACGCAGCTCGACGCGACGCTCCAGGTGAAGGCGCTCCCGGGGCTCTGGTTCGCCGGGCAGATCAACGGCACGACGGGCTACGAGGAGGCGGCGGGGCAGGGGGTGGTGGCCGGTCTCAACGCCGGGCTGGCCGCGTTAGGCCGCCCGCCGCTGGTGCTGGGGCGCGAGACGTCGTACGTCGGCGTGCTGGTGGACGACCTGACGACCCGCGGCGTGGACGAGCCCTACCGGCTGTTCACCTCGCGCTCGGAGTTCCGGCTCACCGTGCGGCAGGACAACGCGCTCCGCCGCCTGGCGTCGGTCGGCGCCCAGCTGGGGCTCTACGACGCGGGCGAGCTGGCGCTGATCGGCGAGCGCTTCGCGGCCGAGGACGAGGCGCGGGCGCTGGCCGAGCGCACGAGCGTCCGCCCCGAGCAGGCGGAGGCGCTGCTGCGCGCGGCCGGGAGCGCGCCGCTGGCCCACGCGGTCAAGGTCGTGGAGGTGGCGCGCCGGCAGGGCGTGGGGCTGCGCGCGCTGTTCGACGCGGCGGGGGTGGGCGCCGAGCTGCCTGACGAGGCGGTGACGACCGCCGAGCTGGAGATAAAGTACGCCGGCTACTTCGCCCGCGAGCGCGTCCAGGCCGATCGGCTGCGGCGGATGGGCGACTTCGCGCTCCCGGCGGGGCTGCCGTACGCCGAGATGCGGTCGCTGAGCTTCGAGGCGCGGCAGAAGCTCGCGGCACTGGAGCCGCGGTCGCTGGCGCAGGCGTCGCGGGTGCCGGGGGTGAGCCCGAACGACCTCCAGAACCTGGTGCTCGAGGTGGAGCGGTGGCGGCGGCGGCGCGCCGGGGCGGGGACGGGGGCGGGGGCGGCGGACTGAGGCGGGTGGGGCGTCTGGCCTTTCGACTTCCGCGGCGTGGCGCGTCAGGCCGCGAGCCGTGCACGCGAAAGCGGCGGGGGCTCGGTGCTTGACCGGGGCATTAGACCGAGGAGCGTGCAGTGCGTACGATCGCTCAGCACGATGCCGTCCGCATCATCGCGCTGACGGGATCGCCCGAGGATCATCTGATCCGCTCGACATCGGAACGGCCACCGCGCGTTGGCGACGTGGGGATGGTCGTGGACATCACGACTCGCCTGGGTGGTGTGGGGCGGCACTATACCGTGGCACTGAGCCACCCCGATGCGCGACCCATCTGGCTCGCGGTGTTCGCCGCGCATGAGCTCGAGCTCGTGGACTGACCGGCACGCGCAGGGTGAGGCGCTTCGTCCCGGTCTAACGTGGCGTTGAAGCCGACAAGCGCCCGAAGCATCGCGGGTTCTCGCCTGGATGGTTCGGGATAGGGTGAGTGGTACACGCATGGGGAGCTGAGCGCTTGCAGCTTAACTTCGGCCTTAGACATCAACACGCATCGCGGCATGGAAGGTTCGAAGGTCAAGATCGCGCTGGAGGGGCCGGACGGGGACGTCGAGACGCTCTGGGCCGACGCCCTCGGCGGCGGCCTCTATGCGCTCGACAACCTGCCGTGGTACGCGTACGGCGTCTCCGTCGAGGACGTCGTCGAGGCGACGCCGGAGCCCAGCGGTGAGCTCTGGATGCGCCGCGTGGTGCGCAAGTCCGGCAA
>DATFPD010000496.1:0-4153 GCA_035265005.1 Gemmatimonadaceae bacterium
AGGGCAAGGGCATTTTGACAGGATGCACAGGATGCACAGGATGGGGAACAGGATGCGGGCCCCGGGAGGCGAGCTCTCCCGGGGCCCTCATCCTGTTCCCCATCCTGTGCATCCTGTGCATCCTGTCAAAATGCCCTTGCCCTTGCCGTTCCCGTTTCGGATTTCGTGTTTCCCGTTCATCTTTTCTCCATGCACGATCTCATCTCGGACTTCCGCGCGACCGTCGAATCCGCCGCCGAGCGGATGCGGGGGATGGACGAGGGCGAGTCGCGGAAGCGGCGCGCGCCCGGGGCGTGGTCGCGGAAGCAGATCGTCGGGCACCTCGTGGACTCGGCGGCGAACAACCACGCGCGGTTCGTGCGCGCGCAGCTCGAGCCGGAGCACCTGGACTTTCCGGGGTACGAGCAGGACGGCTGGGTGGCGGCGCAGCGCTACGAGGCGGAGCCGTGGGCGCAGCTCGTCGAGCTCTGGCGGCTGTACAACCTGCACATCGCGCACGTGATGTCGGGCGCCAGCGCGGAGGTGCTGGGGCGCCGGCGGGCGCGGCACAGCCTGGACCGCATCGCCTGGCAGCTGGTGCCGCGCGACGAGCCGGCGACGCTGGAGTACTTCATGCGCGACTACGTGGGGCACCTGAAGCACCACCTGGCGCAGATCTTCGCCGACTCACGCTGACCCGCCTGCCATGTCCGACGCGCCCGAGGACACCCGCTCGATCGGCCGCATCGTGCGCGAGGCGCGCGAGGCGAAGGGGCTCACGCGCGAGGAGCTGGTGGCGAAGGCCCGCAACGTGAAGCTGCTGAACCTGGTGACGCTCGAGGAGGACATGGACCCGCGCCCGCTGGCGCAGGACCTCTTCTTTCTGTCGCGCGTCCTCGGCCTCGACTACCAGAACCTGCTCGTCCGCGCCGGCCACCTGCCGGAGAAGCCGCTCGGGCACTGAGTCGACGACGGCGCGCTACCTCCCTTCCAGCTCCCGCTCCCCCGGCACCTCGCGCCGCCGGCGCCCCTCGCCCGGGTGCGACTCCGCCTCCTGGAAGCGCGCGCCCTTGAGCCGCACGCTCTCGACGAACCCCTCGTACTCGCGCTCCGAAAGCTGGTCGGCGATCCGCGGCACCAGCGCCTTCACCAGCGTGATCCGCTCGGCGATCGTTAGGTTATTGATCTCGTGCACCAGCCGGCGGATCTCCGGGTGATGCATCCAGTCGGTCTCGCGGCTCGTCGTCATGGCGGGTGTTGGTTGAGCGTCGCTGGAAAGGTACGCGACGAAATAGGAAATACGAAGCGGCCTCGGGCGGCGAACGCGTCCCGGGGCCGCTTCGTAATTTCGTGTTTCGTACTTCTTACTTCTTACTTTTCGAGCGCCGCCCGCAGCCGCTCCAGCCGATCCTTCCAGTACGCGCGCGCGCGCTCGACGGCCGAGGCGTCCGGGAGCTTGCGGTGGTCGACCGTGACCTGGCTCTTGTGGTCGCCCTTGCCGTAGAAGAGCACCTGGAGGTCGCTGCCGTCGGGCCAGGAGATGCGGAGCGACTTCTGCGGGGTCGCCCTGCGCACGGTGAAGCGCTCGTCGGGAAGCCAGCGGCGCAGGACGCGCGCGTCGGTCCACGCGGCGTAGAGGCGCTCGAGCGGCACGCCCACCGTCTTGCTCCCGCCCACCTGGTAGCCGTGCGCCGTCTGGTTCTTCTCGCGCAGCCCGCGCGCGCGCTCGTAGCCGACCGCCACCATCTGCTGCCACCACGGGCCGACCCCGTGCTCCCGCACGAGGTAGGCGACCCGCTGCCGGTGCGTCATCTCGCGGCCGCCGGCGGCGTCGAGCAGCGCGAGCCACTCGTCCCACGCGCGCCCGGTGCGGGCGCGCACGGCGTCGTCGCCCACCGGCGGCGCATCGGCCGCCGCCCGATCGGGCGGCGCGTACGCGGAATTCGGCGGCGCCTCCACTTCGCGTTCAGACATGGGGACCTCGCGGTATCATGTGTTCACAACGCCTCGTCGCCCTGCCGGGCGCTCACTGGACGCCCGCCGGACGCCTGTCGAGCGCTCCCGTCGGCACCCGGCGCACCTCTTGCCGGGACGGATCACGTCGGCCACAGCGGGAGGGTTCCGGGATGATCCGATCGCATTCACTCGCCCGCACGGCGGCGGTCGCGCTCGCAGTCGCGCTCGCACTCACGGCGGGACAGCCGCCGCGGCGGCATCTCCTCGCGCAGAATCCGTCGCGCGCCGCGTTCGGCGCCGCGCCGCTCACCCCGCGCACGATCGGGAACGAGATCCGGATCGCGGTCGCCGACGTGCTCTTCATCTGGAGCTCGCCCTTCCGCGCCGAGTGGCGCGACCTGGAGGCACTGGGCGCCGTCGGCCTCGCGACGGTCGCCGTCGGGTCGCTCGACCAGGAGATCGACCGCGCGCTGACGAACCATCCGTCGTCCGTCGTGCGGAAGGCGCTCGAGCCGCTCGAGGAGGACTCGGACCTTCCCTTCTACGACCTCGCCACGGGGCGCCGCATCAACCCCATCTCCGGCGTGCTGTACGCGGCCGGACTCGTCTTTCGCCAGCCAGCGCTGCGCGAGGCGGGGCTCGGCTGTCTGTCGGCGTACTGGTCGAACAGCACCGCCCGGCACCTCGTCTACAAGAGCATCGCCCGCCCGCGGCCGTCCATCAACCCGGAGAACCCGTACTTCATCAAGTACGAGGCCGACCCGCCGTGGGACTACCACTCGTTCTTCGGCGGGCACGCGTCGAACGCGATCACGTGCGTGACCTTCGTCAACCACCGCTTCGCGCTCGGGTACGCCGAGCCGGCGCTCTACACGCTCGGCGTCGGACTCAGCGTCGTGCGGATGGCGGACCGGCGCCACTGGGCGTCCGACACGGTGCTCGGCATGGCCTTCGGCTACGCGGTCGGCAAGGCGGTCGCCCACCGCTACGCCAAGCGCGACGCCGCCGCCCGCTCCGCGGCCGGCACGACGGGCGGCAGCGCCGGCGGCGGCGATGCCGACTCGCCCGGGCTCGTGCTCCTGATCGTCGACGGGCTCCACGCCGAGCATAACGCCGGTGTGTCGTACGTGGGGTGGCGCACCACGTTCTGAGGCGATCGACACGACCGCCCGCCTCAGCCGTCGAGCGTTCGCACGCGCAGCGCGTACAGCTCGCGGCGCTCCACCTCGTCGGCGCGGGCGAGCAGCGCGCCCACGTCGTCGCGGCGGCTGATGAAGCGCCCGGAGAGCCGGTCGGCGCGTCCGGAGGCGAGCAGCACCACCAGCTCGGCGGCGTAGGCCGGGGCGACGTCGCGCCCCTCGTCGAAGATGCGCTTGAACCAGGGCATCCAGCGGCGCCCATCCTCGGTGCCGAGCGCCTCCTCGGCCATCGCCGTGCGCACCGTCCCCGGCTCGATGGCGAACGCCCGCACGCCGTGCTCGCGCGCCTCGGCGGCCAGCACCTCGGTGAAGCGCGTGAGCGCGGCCTTGCCCGTGACGTACGCCGACATGTACGGGATGGCCACCGCGCCGGCGCCGCTCGACACGTTGATGATGCGGCCGCTCCGCCGCGCCACCATCCCCGGAAGGACGGCGCGCGCGCAGAGGAACGGGCCGCGCAGGTTCACCTCGAGGCTCCGCCACCAGGCGTCCGGGTCCACCTGCCACGCCGGCCCGATCGGCGTGCCGACGCCGGCGTTGTTGACCAGCACGTCGACCGGGCCGAGCTCGCGCTCCGCCGCGGCGACCGCGCGCGCCACGGCGGCGGGGTCGGTGACGTCGGCGGGGTAGGCGGCGGCGCGCCCGCCCGCCGCCTCGAGCGCGGCGACGGTGCCGGCGAGCTGGTCGGCCGATCGCGCGAGCACCGCCACCGAGGCCCCGGCGGCCGCGAGCGCCGCGGCGAACGCGCGCCCCAGCCCGCGCCCGCCGCCGGTCACCAGGGCGACCCGCCCCGCCAGCGGCGCATCGTCGTGTGCGGCCATGGTCCGCCAATGATGCGCGCGGCCGGCGCGCCACGCAACCCGCCGCCCGGTGCCTAACGCGGCACGGCGGCGGCTCGACCGGCCGGCGGGGCGGCGGTGGGGCGGCGGCGGCGGGGCGCCCGCCGGGCCGCGCCAGGGGCGGCGTGGCACGGAGGGCGCAGTAGATCGGCGCCGAGCCCGCGGTGGGCAGGCGGGGGC
>DATFPD010000497.1:0-2549 GCA_035265005.1 Gemmatimonadaceae bacterium
CGAAGACGAAGTCGCCGGTGAACGCGCCCATCGGCACGTCGGCCACCGCGCCGTCGGTGACGACGAAGCACAGGTGCTCCGGGGTGTGCCCGGGCGTGTGGATCACGTCCACCCGGACGTTACCGACGCGAAAGGAGTCGCCGTCTCGCAGCAGCAGCGCGCCGTCGGATTGGGCGAAGGCGTAGCTCCACGCCGGCCCGCCCTCGGCGGACAGGAGCAGTCTGGCGCCGGCGCGCCGCGCCAGATCGCGGCTGCCGGAGACGAAATCGGCGTGGATGTGCGTCTCGGCCACGTGCGTCACGCGCTGCCCTCGAGCGGCGGCAGCGGCGAGGTACTGCTCGACGTCGCGGTTGGCGTCCACGACGAGCGACTCGCCGGTCGCCTCGCAGCCCAGCAGGTAGCTCGCCTGGGCGAGTCGGTCGTCGTAGAATCGCTGGAGCAGCATGAGGGGAGGTGGAGGGGCGCGGCGAAGGATGACCGGCGGCGGCTCGACCGTAAAGTGGCACGCCGCCCCCGACTTTTCGCGTGACTGGTGTCCGCTTCCACGCGTGCCGCGCGCCATTGCGGCGTGGCCCGGCGAAGGAGTGTGGCGCGTCGTCGCTGCGGGGCCGCAACAATCGAGCAGAGTGGGGATCGGTCGCAATCTCCGAAGCTCATGTCGCCGCGGGATTTATGTGGCCGAAACATCTGGCCCGCCGATTGCTTGGGTCACCGCGGCGTCCCGGCACGGCCGAACTTCCCCTGGCCGCTCCCGTCGATCCCGTCCGCCCTCCAACGCCGTTCGCACCAGCCTCTCCGGCGGTGCACTCCGCCCGCCAGGGACACGAGTCATGTTCGAGATCATTCGCCAAGACCTGTCGCGAGCGCGCCGAGCCAACCAGGGCGGCGCAAACGATCACGCCTCGCTGCTGCGCGAGCTGGCGAACCCGGCCACGCAGGCGATCCTGATCCATCGCTTCGGGTACTGGGCGGACCACCTGCCGTTCGCGCCGGTGCGGGTCTTCCTGCGGACGATCCACTTCGTGCTCCAGAGCGTGATCTCGTGGCGGGTGGGTGTCTACATCCCGATCAAGGCCGAGGTCGGGCCGGGGCTGGTGGTGCACACCTGGGGCGGCGGCGTCTTCCTGCCCTGCTGCAAGATCGGCCGGAACCTGACGATCGTCGGCGGCGGCGTGCTGTTCGACTACCTCACGCTCCAGATCGGCGACGACGTCACGATTGGCGCGGGGACCAAGTCGATGGGGCGGATCAGGATCGGCAGCCGGGTGCACACCGGGCCTAACGCGGTGGTGCAGGACGACGTCCCGGACGACTGCCTGGTGTTCGGCAACCCGGGGCGCGTCGTCCGGCAGTTCGCGGCCTTCCGGCGGCGCCCCGGCGCGGCGGCCGAGAGCGCCACGAACAACGGCCGCCCCGAGCGCCGGCCCGCCGATTGCGTGCCCGGCTACGCGCCCGGGGCCGTGGCGGCCAGCTAGACCGTCCGGCGACCAGGCGCGCCGCGTCCTTCCCATCAATTCGGCCCGAAGCCGCACGTCCGCTTGGATTTCGACTGGACCGCGGAGCAGCTCGAGCTCCGCGACTCGATCCTCGACTTCGCCCGCCGCGGCCTGAGCGACGGCGACGGCGCGCCCGACGCCGGCGGCGCTGACAGCTTCCGCCGCGACCTGTGGAAGCGGTGCGGGGAGTTCGGGATCCTCGGCCTCCCCGTCCCCAGGGAGTACGGCGGCAGTGCCCTCGACATGGTGACGACGACGTTCGCCATGGAGGCGCTGGGCGAGGGGTGCCGCGACCACGGGCTGCTCTTCTCGATGCACGCCCACATGTGGGCCGTGGTGATGCCGCTGCTCGCGTTCGGCACGCCCGCGCAGAAGGAGCGCTTCGTCCCCGGGCTGTGCGACGGCACGCTGATCGGCGCCCACGGGATCAGCGAGCCCGGCTCCGGCTCGGACGCGTACGCGATGCGCGCGCGGGCCGTCCGCGACGGCGACCACTACGTGCTGAACGGCACGAAGACCTTCGTCACCAACGCCCCGGTGGGCGACCTGTTCGTGGTCTTCGCGACCGTGAAGCCCGAGCGGGGGATGTGGGGCGTGACGGCGTTCGCCATCGAGCGCGGGACGCCCGGGCTCAGCGTCTCGCGCCCGTTCAAGAAGATGGGGCTCACGACGTCGCCGATGGGCGAGGTGGTGCTCGACGACTGCCGGGTGCCGGTGGAGAGCCGCCTCGGGAAGGAGGGCCAGGGCGCGACGATCTTCAACCACTCGATGGGGTGGGAGCGGAGCTGCATCCTGGCGAGCCAGGTGGGGCGGATGCAGCATCAGCTCCAGGCGTGCGTGACCTACGCGAAGGAGCGCGAGCAGTTCGGGAAGCCGATCGGAAACTTCCAGCTCGTGGCCGCCAAGCTCGCCGACATGAAGGTGCGGCTCGAGACCTCGCGCCTGCTGCTGTACCGGGCGGCGTGGCAGCTCGCGAAGTCCGGCGAGGGCGGCGCGATGGAGGCGGCGATGGCGAAGCTCTACATCAGCGAGGCGGCGGTGGCGTCGGCGCTG
>DATFPD010000498.1:0-10890 GCA_035265005.1 Gemmatimonadaceae bacterium
CCGAGCCGGCGCGGACGAGGAAGGCGTCCGCGTGGCCGTGGTAGCACCCCTCGAACTTGAGCACGCGATCGCGGCCGGTGAACGCGCGCGCCAGGCGGAGCGCGCTCATCGTCGCCTCGGTGCCGCTGGAGACGAAGCGGAGCATCTCGACGTGCGGCATGCGCCGCACGACCAGCTCGGCGAGCCGCACCTCCAGCTCGGTCGGGATGCCGAAGCTGGTGCCGCGCCGCATCGCGTCGGCGAGCGCGTCCAGCACCGGCGGGGCCGCGTGCCCGAGCACGAGCGGGCCCCAGGAGAGCACGAAGTCGATGTACTCGTTCCCGTCGACGTCCCAGATGCGCGCCCCCTCCCCGCGCTCGACGACGAAGGGCTCGCCGCCGACCCCGCGGAACGCCCGCACGGGCGAGCTGACCCCGCCGGGGAAGAGCTCCCGCGATCGCGCCATCACCGCCGCCGAGCGCCCGCGGGCCGCCGCGGCCGCCACCGGCGCGGGGGACGCCTCGTCAGGCACCCGGACCGGCGTCATCGGCCGAAGCTGCCGACGCTCGCCAGCGGGAGCGCGCGGCGGCGCGGGGCCGCGGCCGGCGCCGGCGCCGGCGCGTCGGCGACGCGGAGGAGCGTGGCCGCGAAGTCGTAGTCGTCGACGACCTCGTCCACCCGCACGTCGAGGAACGAGCCGGGCGCCACCCGCACGCCCCCGGCGGCGACCCGCGTCAGGCCGTCGATGTCGTCCGCCTGCCAGGGGAGCCGCGCCTCGATCACGCCGCCCTCGGCGCGGTCCACCAGCGCCCGCACGGTGCGCCCGAGGTGGCGCTCGTAGCGCTCGGCGGTGACCGCGCCCTGGAGCTGGGTCAGGCGCTCCAGCCGCTCCCGCTTGACGTCGTCGGGCACGTCGTCAGGCATGTCGTGGGCGCGCGTCCCCTCCTGGGCCGAGTAGGTGAACGCGCCGACGCGGTCGAACTGGATCTCCTCGAGGAACTCCAGCAGCTCGGCGAAGTCGGCCTCAGTCTCGCCGGGGAACCCGACGATGCAGGTCGTGCGGAGCGTGAGGTCGGGCACCGCGGCGCGGAAGCGCGCGACCCTCTCGCGGATCGTGCGCTTCCGCTCGGGGCGGCGCATCCGCTTCAGCACGTCGTCGGACGCGTGCTGGATCGGCATGTCGATGTACGGCAGCACCCTCGGCTCCCGCGCCACCACCTCCAGCAGGCGCGGCGTGATCCCCGCCGAGTAGAGGTACATCATGCGCAGCCAGGGGATCGACGTCTCGCGAACGAGCGCCTCCAGCAGCTCGGGGAGCCCGATCCCGTCGCGCCGGTCGCGGCCGTAATGGGCCAGGTCCTGCGCCACCAGGTTCACCTCGCGCGCGCCCTGCATCTCGAGCAGCTGCGCGTCCCGCACCACGTCCGCGAGTGAGAACGAGCGGTGGCGCCCGCGCATGAGCGGGATCGCGCAGAAGGCGCAGCCGTGGTCGCACCCCTCGCTGATCTTGAGGTAGCGAACGTGCGGCAGGTCTCCCGCGTACAGCCGCTCGCCAGGGTGGAGGGTGGGCGCGTCCGGCAGCAGACCGCGCTCGCCGAGCGCCGGGATCAGCCGGTCGACCTCCGACGTGCCGAGGAACAGGTCGACCTCGGGGAGCGCCTCCTCGAGCTCGGCCTTGTGGCGCTGCACCATGCATCCGACCGCCACGACCGCCCGGCAGGCGTCGTCCTTGAACCTGCCGGCCTCGATGATGGCGTCGATCGACTCCTTCTTCGCGGCGTCGATGAAGCCGCAGGTGTTGACGACGATGATCTCGGCTTCCGCCAGGTCGTTCGTCGGCTCGCCGCCATAGGCCGCGAGCTCGGCAAGGTAGCGCTCGCTGTCGACGGTGTTCTTGTCGCAGCCGAGGGTGATGAAGCCGATCTTCATCGGGGGAAAGCTAGTGAGAGGAAGGGGTTTAGGGGACCCTTCGCTGCGCTCAGGGCAGGCTCCTTCGACAGGCTCAGGGCAGGCTCCTTCGACAGGTTCAGGCTGGGCTCCTTCGACGGGCTCAGGCCGGGCTCCTTCGCTGCGCTCAGGGGAGGCGCGGGACTGCTACGCGGCACAGCAGTCCCGGTCGTATTGCCTTGCCGGCGGCTGGATCGTCATACACCGGCCTCACCCTTGCCCATGACCCGCAGCTTTCTCTTCGCCGCCGCGATCGACAACGGCTGTCCGGTCCTGTCGGACGGGCAGCGCGTGGACCAGATGGACCTCTCGGGCCACTACGCGCGGTGGGAGGAGGACTTCGCGCTCGCGCGCGGGCTCGGCGTGACGGCGCTGCGGTACGGGCCGGCGTACCACCGGGTCCACGTGGCGCCCGGGGAGTACGACTGGGACACGAGCGACGAGCCGATGCGGCGTCTGCACGCGCTCGGCGTGGACGTCATCGCCGACCTCTGCCACCACGGGCTGCCGCCCTGGCTGAGCGGACTCCAGGACCCCGCCTTCCCGGTGCTGTTCGCCGAGTACGCACGGGCCTTCGCGCGGCGCTATCCGTGGGTCCGGTACTTCTCTCCGGTGCACGAGCTGTTCGTGACCGCCCGCCGGTCGACGCTGGAGGGGCGCTGGAACGACGGCCAGGCGACCGACGCCGCGTTCGTGCAGGCGGTGCGAAACCTGTGCATGGCGCACGAGCTGGCGGTCGAGGCCATTCTCGAGGAGCGCTCGGACGCCACGATCGTCCAGGGCGAGGCCGCGGAGCACTTCCACGCCGCCGGCGTGGGCGCGAAGCGGGCGGCCGAGCGCTGGAACGCGCTGCGGCTCCTGCCGCTGGACCTCACGCTCGGACACGAGCCGGCGCCGGGGATGGCGCGGCTGTTGAGCGACCACGGCGTCTCGGCCGGGGACCTGGCGTTCTTCCGGTCGCGCCGCGCGGCGGACTCGCGCTGGCTCGGGCTCACGTACCGGCCGGCGCACGAGCACCGCGTCGCATCGAGCGGCCGCCTGACGATGTCGCGCCGCGGGCTCGGGTTCCGCCGGATCGCGGCGGAGTACCACCAGCGCTACCGGCTGCCGATCGTCCACTTCGGCACGAGCCGCGAGAGCCGCTTCGCCGCCACCTGGCTGCGCGGGCAGTGGGAGGACGTGCTCGCGCTCCGACGCGCCGGGGTCCCGGTGCTGGGCTTCACCTGGGACGCCCTAACCGACCGCTCTCCCGCCACCGCGGCGCCGTCGGGCGGCCCGGCCGAGCCCCACTCGATCGGCCTTCTGGACCTCGACCGCCGCCCCCGCTCGGTCGGCGACGCCTATCGAGACCTGATCGCCCGCTGGGGGCGGGTGCTCGATGGGCCTGACGAGATGCAGGCCGAAGCGACCGCGTAGGGCGAGTACGAGATGCGAGCCGGGCCCCGGGAGGAGTTCTCTCCCGGGGCCCGGCTCGCATCTCGTACCTCGTGTCTCGTACTTCTACCTGTAGTTCCCGAACTTCAGCTCCACCCCGAAGTCCTTGCCGCGGAGCGCGTTCATGGCTTGCTGGAGCTCGTCCTTCGAGGCGGAGGTGACGCGCACCTGGTCGCCCTGGATCGAGGCCTGGACCTTCTTGAGCTTCGCATCCTTGATCGCGGCGGCGACCTTCTTCGCCGTGTCGCCGTCGAGTGCCGTCTTGAGCGCCACCTCGCGGCGCACCGTGTCCCCGCCGGCGGCCTTCACCTCGCCGATGTCCAGGTTCTTCACCGGCACGCCGCGGCGGATGAGCTTCGTCTGGAGCACGTCGAACAGCGCCGTCATCTTGAACTCGTCGTCCGCCGCGAGCAGGATCTTGGACTCGGCGCGCCGGAAGTCGATCTCGGCCTTGGAGCCCTTGAAGTCGTAGCGCTGGGCGATCTCCTTCTGGGCCTGGTTGACGGCGTTGTCGACTTCCTGCATGTCGACGCCGGTGGTCACGTCGAACGAGTGCTGCTGGGCCATGATGGTTCTGGTGGATCGAAGCCGGATTACGCGTGCGTGCCTAACCGTTCGGCGCCGAGGATCGCCGAGCTGGCGGCGGAGGGGTCCATCGCCAGCTGTGCGCACGCCTCGGCGCAGCGCCGGCAGGACTCGGCGCAGGTGAGCATCCCCAGCCGCTCGCACTCGTCGGCGCAGTGCGCGGCGATCGCGAAGCAGGCGCGGCACGCGTAGCGCCGCATGTCGGATCCGCGTACGAGGAAGCGCGCCGCGGTCGAGGAGATGTCCGCGCAGTCGAGCAGCAGCCGTACGAATTCCGCGTCGCCGTGTCGCCCCCCGATCGAGACCGCGCGCATGGCGCTCTCGGTACACAGCTCGTGGCACTCCGTGCACGCGCGAACGCCGTCCTCCGCCTGCTCGCCGATGTAGAGACGTGCGTCGAGACCCTGCATGGCTCCCTCCGCGCTGAGATGAACTGCGAAGATGACGCCTCGTGGCGGGATGGGGAAGAGTCGATTGCGAGATGCGAAGTGCGAGTTGCGAAGTGCGAGCTACGAATCGAAGACCCCGGCAGGCGAGTAGGCGCTTCCCGGGGTCTTCGATTCGCAGCTCGCACTTCGCAACTCGCAGCGCTTATCCCAGGTACGACTCCAGCGCCCGGGCCCGGCTGACGTGCCGCAGCCTCGAGAGCGCCTTCTCCTTGATCTGGCGGACGCGCTCGCGGGTGATGCCGAGGAGCGAGCCGATCTGCTCCAGCGTCATCGGCTCCTCGCCGTCGAGGCCGAAGTAGAGGCGGAGGATCTTGGCCTCGCGCTCCTTGAGGCCGGAGAGCGCCTCCTCGATCGACTCGGTGAGCGCCTTCTCGAAGGTCTGCTCGTCCGGGGTCGGGTTGAGGTTGTCCGGCAGGTAGTCGAGGAGCTTGTTGTCCTCGCCCGGCGTGAGCGGGGCGTCGAGGGAGAGGTGGGTCTGCGAGATGGACATGGTCTTGGCGACCTCCTCCTCGCTGATCTCCATCCCCTCGGCGATCTCCTCATGCGTCGGCTCGCGGCCGAGCTCCTGGAGCAGCGCGTTCGCGCGCTTGCCGATCCGGTGCAGCGTCCCGGCGCGGTTGAGCGGCACGCGCACGATGCGCGACTGCTCGGCCAGCGCCTGGAGGATCGCCTGCCGGATCCACCAGACCGCGTACGAGATGAACTTGATGCCCTTCGTCTCGTCGAACTTGTGCGCCGCGCGGATGAGGCCGAGGTTGCCCTCGTTGATCAGGTCCGAGAGGGAGACGCCCTGGTTCTGGTACTTCTTCGCCACCGACACCACGAAGCGCAGGTTCGACCGCACGAGCTTGTCGAGCGCCTCCTGGTCGCTCTGCCGGATGCGCTGCGCGAGCCGGACCTCCTCCTCACGGTTGATCAGGGGGTACGCGCTGATGTCGCGCAGGTACTGATCCAGCGAGCCTTCTTCGAAGGAAGATTTCTTCTTCATCGTGACGGCCATCGGGGGCGACCTCGTGTGCGCGATGCGGCGATGCGCGGTGGTCGCGCGGACTCGGCGCGGAGTGCGGGTGAGGGCGTGCGGTGGGCGGTCGAGCGGCGGTGCGGAGCGAGCAGCGACGGCGGTAGGGGTGAGCCGCCGGCGTGGGTGGAGCGTCGCTGAAGTCTAGTACACCCGCTCCCCGAGGCGCTGCCAGCGGATCCTGGTCAGCCACGGGAAGCGGGCGGATGTGTCCGGAGCGTAGCTGTAATAAACGAACATCGGGCGCCCCCTGACCAGCGAGTCGGGGACGAAGCCCCAGTACCGGCTGTCGAGAGAGTTGTCCCGATTGTCCCCAAGCACGAAATAGCTCAGTTCAGGGACGACCAACGGCCCCCAATTGTTTCGCGACGGGTGCATGTGGGCGGCCTCGGCGGTCTTCACGAGGTGTGCGCTCTGCCACTCGAAGTCGGCCGCCGACGGGTCCACGTCCGGGTCCGTGCGCGTCACGTAGCGCTCCCCCTGCGCGTCGCCGTTCACGAACAGGAGCCCGTCGTGCATCTCGAGCGTGTCGCCCGGCAGCCCCACCAGCCGCTTCACGAAGTTCTTCGACGGGTCCTTGGGCCAGACGAAGACGATCACGTCCCCGCGCTTCGGCCGCTGCACGCGCGGCAGGTGCACTCCGGTGAACGGGACTTCCGCGCCGTAGACCAGCTTGTTCACCAGCAGGAAGTCACCAACCAGCAGCGTCCGCTCCATGCTCCCGCTGGGGATCTTGAACGCCTCGACGAAGAAGGCGCGGACGAACAGAAAGAGTCCCACCGCGATGATGAACGAGCGCATCCAGTCCCACACCCAGCGCGCGCCGCCGTGGTTGACGCGGCGCAGCGCCTGGGCGCGCTGCTCGCCGGAAATGGGGCGGGACGGGGCGATCGCCGGCTCACGCGTCTCCATCACCACGCCCCCGCGCCACGGGCCCGGCCACTCCCCGCGCTCCGCGCGCTCCCCGCGCGCCCGGTCGTCGCCCCAGCCACGACGGGCGGGAGCGCTCGCGACACCGTCGGCGGCGTGGGGTCGAGTGACGGGCGGCTGATCCAGTCGGCGCAACCTGCGAGGTCCAACAACGCGCGCGCCGACGGCGCGCCTGGGATGGGGAGGATGCCGGACACGGACGCCGCGGCCGGCATCGCGGCAGCATCGCGTCTCGGACCAGGACAGTCCCGACCGTCGAGCCCGCGTGCTCCATCCCCGCCGTCGGCACGGCGGCAGCCAGACGTGCGCCCAGTGACCACTGCTTCAATTAATACCGGACAAACACTTACGCAAGCAACAAACCATCGGCTCGGCCTCTCTTTCGCCCGTCGAGCGGTCCTCAGCGACTCCGGGAACTGCTGTCTCATTGCCACGAAGTGTAGCGGACGGGTCGCAGTTCCATCACTGCGGGTCAGTCCGGGGTGCCCAGGTAATTGTCGATCTGCGCGCGCTGCAGTCGCCCGGAGAAGTCCACGTATCCGACCTTGGTCTCCGAGTAGAACTCGTAGACCTCCCACCCCCCCTCGCGATGGCCGTTCCCGGTCTGCTTCACGCCGCCGAACGGCAGGTGCGCCTCGGCGCCGATCGTCGGAGCGTTCACGTAGGTGATCCCGGTGTCCAGCTCGGTCATCGCCCGGAAGGCCACGTTCACGTCCCTGGTATACACCGAGGAGGACAATCCGTAGCGCACGTCGTTGTTGACCTTGAACGCCTCGTCGGCGTCCGCCACCCGCACCACCGACAGGACCGGGCCGAAGATCTCCTCCTGCTCCAGCCGGTAGCCCGGCTCGACGCGCGAGAAGATGGTCGGCTCGAAGAAGTAGCCCCTGTCGAGCCCCTTCCCCGTCGGGCGCCGCCCCCCGCACAGCAGGTCGGCCCCCTCCTCCTGCCCGATGTCGATGTACTTCTCGACTTTCTTGAGAGATCCCTCGTGGATCAGCGGGCCGACGTCCGTCCCCTCCTTCCGCCCGTCCCCCAGGCGCAGGGAGCGCGTCCGGTCGAGGAGCATCGACAGGAAACGGTCGTGGACCCCCTTCTGGAGGATCAGCCGGCTCGTGGCGGTGCAGCGCTGACCGGTGGTCCCGAACGCGCCCCAGAGCACGCCCTCCAGCGCCAGGTCGAGGTCGGCGTCGTCCAGCACGATCTGGGCGTTCTTCCCGCCCATCTCGAGAGAGAGCCGCTTGTGCATGCGCCCGCAGATCTCCCCCACGATCCGCCCGGTCTCGGTCGAGCCGGTGAAGGAGATGATCGGGACGTCGGGGTGCTCGACGATCGCGGCGCCGACGGACTCGCCGGTGCCGTGCACGAGCTGGATCACCTCGGGGGGCAGCCCCGCCTCCAGCAGGACCTCCACCAGCACGGTCCCGGTGTGCGGCACGTCCTCGGCGGGCTTGAAGACGCACGCGTTCCCGCAGACGAGCGCGGGGAACATCTTCCAGGTGGGGATGGCGAGCGGGAAGTTGAACGGCGTGATGATGCCGGCCACGCCGATCGGACGGCGGAAGCTCATCGCCCACTTGGCGCGCAGCTCGCTCGGCACCGTGTGGCCGAACAGCTGGCGGCCCTGCGTGGCGGCGTAGTACGCGGTGTCGATCCCCTCCTGCACGTCGCCACGCGTCTCGTTGAGCGGCTTCCCCATCTCGCGGGTCATGAGGTCCGCGAGCTCGTCCTTCCGCTCGGTGAGCAGGTCGCCGACCCGGCGCAGAACGTCGCCGCGCGCGGGCGCCGGCGTCCGACGCCACTGCTCGAAGCCGCGCCTGGCCGACGCCACGGCGCGGTCGACGTCCTGGCGATTCGACAGCGGGAAGCGGCCGACGACGTCGTTCGGCTCCGCGGGATTGCGATTCTCGAAGTACTCGCCGGACGACGGCTCGACCCACTTGCCGGCGATGAAATTGCGAAAGGTCTTCATGATCGGGGATTGGGCGGAGAGCAGGGGCCGATCGATTCCGCGCGCCCGTCACCCTCACTCCCGATCGAGCGCGCGCCGGCCGAACCACAGCAGTCCCGCGAAAGCTAACGGCAGCGCCAAGAGCGCGGCGCTCTCCGCCGCGACGGCCCACGCCCCGGCCGCGGCGGCCACCGCGACCGCCTGCCGCATGGCGGCGGGGCGCCCCGCGTCGAGCGAGCGCGCGAGCAGGAACAGGTAGAGGCCGCAGGCGAGCGTCGCGAGACGCTCCGGGAGCGCGCCGCGGCCGGACGCGAGCAGCGCCGCGCCGCCGCCCGCCAGGAGCGCGAGCGCGGAGACGAAGAGCGCGGCGCGCGGCGCCAGGTCGATGAGCAGCGCGTCGGTGACGGCGTAGCGGTGCGAGACGAGGAAGCGATAGACGGCGTCCGCAACCTCGCGAAACTCCGCGTCCGCGCCCGCCCCGTCGTGGCGATGCGACCGGGCATACTCGTACAGCTCGGCCAGGGTGAACCGGGTGTCGAGCCCGTGCCGGGCCATGAACGCCTCGAGCACCTCGATGTCCCGCTGGCGCACCCGCAGCCGGCCCATGCGCGCCCACACGGCGCACTCCAGTCCGTGGAACGACTCGTACATTCCCTGCCCCATCATGCGCTCGAGCCGGACCGTCCAGCCTAGCGCGGCGATGGCGTAGATGCCTGCGGCGCACCAGAGCAGCGCGCCGCGGGCGACGAAGGCGAGCGACGCGAGCGCCAGCGCGCCGACGATCAGGGCGTGGCGCAGTCGCTCCTCCCGGCGGAAGTCCCGCACCCGGCGGACGATGTCGGGGTCGCGAAGCAGGTCGGCGGGGATGTGGAGGCGGACATCCATAGGGCGGCTCCTTGGCACGAGGTGGCTCCGGCGGCCGGTTGTGCGCGGCGTCCCGGCGTGCGTGAACCGATGGGTCTCCCCGTCCCCCGCAGCGTCACCAAACGAGTGCGCCGCGGTCCTGTCCGTTGCACCCGTTTTCCAACGGGTCCCGACCGCCCCGCCGCGCTGGCGCGGCGTGTGCGCGCGTCGTATGCTAGCGTGTCCGGCCCGACGTCGAGCCGGCTCCGGGCGCCGCCCGGACGACGCCGTCGTCACCGCTGCCGCAGCCGCCAGGGATGTCCGCTTCGCGTCTCGATCCGTCGCCGCTGCCGCCACGCCGGTGGCTACCTGGCGTGGCTCGCGTGGGCTGCGCGCTGCTCCTGGTCGTCGCCGCCGCGCTTCGCGCCCAGATGCCGGCGCCGAGGTCCGCCGGCCCGGCCGCGGCGACCGGCGTGCTGAGCGGCCGGGTGTACGACAGCGTGTCGACGCTCCCGCTGGCCGGGGCGATGGTGCAGTTCGTCCTGCGCGACCGCCCCGAGATGGCGTACGGCGCGACCACCGACTACCGCGGCCGGTTCCGCCTCGAGGAGATGCAACCTGGCGAGTACCTGGCCGGGTTCGTCCACCCGGCGCTCGACTCGCTGGGGATCGAGAGCGTGCCGCTCGTCACGACCCGCGTCACCGCCGGGGAGGAGTCGGACGTCGTGCTCGCGGTGCCGTCCGGGGCGACGCTCGCGCGCGCCCACTGCGGCCAGTATCGCGGCAAGGACTCCGTGGGCGTGCTCGTGGGCTACGTGGTCGATGCGGACGCCGGCACGCCGATGGTCGGCGCCAAGGTCGTCGTGAGCTGGGCGGAGATCACCATCGACCGCCGCGGGCTGCACACCGATCAGCGGCGCGCCGCGGCGGTCGCGGACGAGCGCGGCTTCTACGTGCACTGCCGCCTCCCCTCGGACGTGGAGCTCCTGACCGACGCGACGCTCGCCGACCGGCACAGCGGGCTCGTCGAGCTGCGGGTGCCGCCGTTCGGGCTCCGCCGCCGCAACATGGCCGTCGACGCGACGAGCGCGGCCGCGTCGTCAGGCACATCCGCCGGCGCGCGCACGGCGGACTCGGGCGCGCGCGCGCGGCCCGCGTTCGAGCGCGGCCACGCGCGGCTCCAGGGACGCGTGTACGACATCCGCGCCCGCCCGCTGGCCGGGGCCGTCGTCGGCGTGTGGGGCACGGACGTCGTCGGCAAGACGGGCGAGGACGGGCGCTTCCGGCTGGACAGCCTGCCCGCGGGCACGCACATGGTCGAGGCGCGCTCCATCGGCTACGCGCCGGTGCGCGAGGTCGCCGACCTGTCGAACGTCCGCACCGCCTCGGTCGGTCTGATGCTGGAGCGGCAGAGCACCGTGCTGGCCGGCGTGACGGTCTACGGGAAGCGGCGGGCGCAGTGGGGGGACCTGGAGGGCTTCGCGCGGCGGAGCCGGCGCGGCATGGGGGGCTACTTCATGTCGCGAGAGGACATCGAGGCGCGCCGCCTGACCACGGTGACGGACCTCCTCCGCACCGTGCCGGGCGTGCACGTCACGCCGAAAGGCTCGTTCGGCGGGGAGGTCACGCTCCGCGGGAACTGCGCGCCGGCGGTCTACATCGACGGGACGCTCGCGGCGGACCCCGACGTCGACATGCTGATGGACGCCAGCGACCTGGGCGCGGTCGAGGTGTACCAAGGCGCCGGCCAGACG
>DATFPD010000499.1:0-2920 GCA_035265005.1 Gemmatimonadaceae bacterium
CTGTTCGACGGGCAGACGCTCAGTGGGTGGCGCGGGCTGGGTTACGCGACCGTCCCCGCCGCGCACTGGGTGGTCGCCGACGGGGCCATCAAGAAGGTCGCGAGCGGGCGCGTCCCCGTGCAGGCGGACGGTCAGCCGCTCGAGGGCGGCGACCTCATGACCGAGGCGGCCTACGGCGACTTCGAGCTCGTGTGGGAGTGGAAGGTGACGCCGGGGGCGAACAGCGGCGTCAAGTACAACGTGTCCGAGGAGCTGTCGACGTCGATGGAGCCGCGGCACGCGGCGAAGGGGTTCGAGTACCAGATCCTGGACGACGACCGCCACGAGGACGGGAAGCTCCCCACGCACCGCGCCGGCGCGCTCTACGACCTGGTCGCGCCCAACGAGCGCAAGCGCCTCCGCCCGGTCGGCGAGTGGAACGCGTCGCGGCTCGTCTTCCGCGGGCGGCACGGGGAGCACTGGCTGAACGGCGAGAAGGTCGTCGAGTTCGACCTCGGGAGCGCGCCGATGGATTCGACGCTCGCCGCGAGCAAGTACCGCGTCATCCCGTGGTTCGCCGAGCGGCGCCGGGGGCACCTCGTGCTCCAGGACCACGGCGACGAGGTGTACTTCCGCAGCCTCAAGATCCGCGAGCTCGGCGGCACCGCGCAGCGTTAGGCGCCGCCCCAACTGGAGGACGAGATGGACGAACATCGAGGCACCACCCGCCGCGACTTCCTCAAGCAGGCCGCCGCCGGCGCCGCGGGCGTCGTCGCCGCCTCGGCGATCCCGGCGCAGAGCGCGCAGAGCGCGCAGAGCTACTCGCGCATCCTGGGCGCCAACGACCGCGTGCGGGTGGGCGTCGTCGGCTTCTCCGACCGCTTCCGCCAGTCGCTCCTCCCGGCGTTCCAGCGCTCGGCGAAGGAGATGAACTTCGAGATCGTCGGCGTCTCCGACATCTGGAGCCGGCGGCGCGAGGCGGGGGTGGCGGAAGTCGGCACGGTCATGGCCGGCGCGGCGCCGAAGGCCTTCCGCAACAACGAGGAGATGTACGACGCGCGCGCCACCGACGCCGTCATCATCTCGACCGCCGACTTCCAGCACGCCTACCACGGCGTGGAGGCGATGCGCGCCGGCCAGGACGCCTACATCGAGAAGCCGCTCGCCCACACCATGCGCGACGCCGTCGCCATCCGCGAGGCGGTGAAGAAGGCGGGGCGCGTGGTCCAGATCGGCACCCAGCGGCGGAGCGCCGGCAACTACCAGCAGGCCAACGAGTACCTGCGGTCGGGGAAGTTCGGCGACATCGTGATGGCCGAGATGACGTGGAACGTCAACCAGCCGGGGCGGTGGCGCCGCCCGCAGCTGGTGAAGGAGATCCGCGAGCAGGACACCGACTGGAAGCGCTTCCTGGCCAACCTGCCGTACGAGCCGTGGGACCCGCGCAAGTACCTCGAGTACCGCCTGTTCTGGCCGTACTCGTCAGGCATCCCCGACCAGTGGATGGTGCACCAGATCGACACCGTGCACTGGTTCACCGACCTGCCGCGCCCGCGCAGCGTCGTCGCCAACGGGGGCGTGTACCTGTGGAAGGACGGGCGGAAGAACTGGGACACGATGACGATCGTGTTCGACTACGGCCCGCTCAACGACCCGGCGCGCGGCTTCCAGGTGGCCTACTCGTCGCGCATGACCAACTCGGCCGGCGAGGTGAAGGAGTACTACTACTCCAACGCCGGGATGCTCAACCTGGACACGAACGAGATCTCCCCGGCCGGCGGCCTCACGGCGCGGCTGGCGGCGGAGATGGGGATGCAGGCCAACCAGCTCCCGGCGTCGAAGCTCGCCGACATGGCGAAGGTCGAGACCGCCGCCAACACCGGCGGCGACCCGCAGACGACGGCGCACGTCCGCAACTGGATGGAGAGCGTCCGCGCGCGCAGGAAGCCGAACGCCGACATCGAGGCCGGCTACAACCACTCGGTCGCGCTCTGCATGACGATCGCCGCCGCGCAAACGGGCAAGAAGATCACCTTCGACGACGTGAAGCAGGACGTGGTGATCAGCTGATGCGGGGCGCGATCGTGCTCGCTCTCGCCGCCGCAGCCTCGGCCGCGTTCGCCCTCGGCTGCGCGCGCGCGGGCGGCGGCGGCGCGCAGGCGGCCGCGGCGGCGGCGCCGGCCGCGCCGCGGGTGGAGGTCGTGCCGAACGACGCCGAGCGGCGGGTGGACGTGCTCGTGGACGGGCGGCCGTTCACGTCCTACATCTGGCCGGCGACGCTCAAGAAGCCGGTGCTCTACCCGCTGCGGGCCGCGTCAGGCACAGTGGTCACGCGTGGCTGGCCGCTGGAGCCGCGGCCGGGCGAGCGGGTGGACCACCCGCACCACGTCGGGCTCTGGCTCAACTACGAGAGCGTCAACGGTCTCGACTTCTGGAACAACTCCACCGCCATCCCGCCCGAAAACGCGGCGAAGATGGGCACGGTCGTGCATCGCGCGGTGCGCGCGGTGGAGAGCGGGAGCGGGACGGGCGCCCTGGAGGTCACCGCCGACTGGGTCGACTCGGAGGGCCGCCGGCTGCTGCGCGAGGACACGCGGTTCGTGTTCCGCGCCGGCGCCGACCCCTCGACAGGCTCAGGGCAGGCATTCCGGTCGGTGGACCGGATCACTACGCTGACCGCGCTCGACCAGCCGGTGGCGTTCCTCGACGTCAAGGACGGGATGCTCGGCCTTCGCGTCAGGCGGGAGCTGGAGCAGCCCTCCACCACGCCCGAGGTCTTCACCGACGCCAGCGGGCGCGCGACCGCGGTGCCGGCGCTGAACAACGACGGGGTGACCGGGCGGTACCGCAGCTCGGAGGGGCTCGAAGGGGACGCGGTGTGGGGGACGCGCGGCCGCTGGGCGACGCTCTCGGGGACGGTGCAGGGCGAGCCGATCACGAT
>DATFPD010000500.1:0-11189 GCA_035265005.1 Gemmatimonadaceae bacterium
GGGCCCCGGGGTGGGGCCTTGATCGATCAAGGCCCCACCCCGGGGCCCTCCCCCTCACTCCCCCCACTCCCGCTGTTCCACTCCCCGCTCCCCCGGCTACCTTTCCCCCATGAACCGCTTTGCCTTCGCGCGCCGGCATCCGCGCCTGGTCCGCTCGATCCTGCTGGTGTTCACGTTCGGGCTCGCTGCCGGGGCGGGGCTCGCGTACGGGTCGTGGGCGCTCGTCTGCCGCGGCGGACAGTGCCCCACGATCGAGGTGCTGGAGGACTACACCCCCCGGCAGACCTCCAAGCTGTACGCGGCGGACGGCCGCTTCATCACCGAGCTGGGACTCGAGCGACGGACGCTCATCCGGCTCAGTGAGATCCCGAAGCCGGTGCAGGACGCGTTCGTCATCACCGAGGACAAGCGCTTCTACGACCACGCCGGCATCGACTGGGTGCGCGTCTTCGGCGCGGCGAAGCGGAACATCGTGGCCGGCGGCTGGGCGCAGGGCTTCTCGACCATCACCATGCAGCTCGCCCGCAACGTCTTCCCGGAGCGGATCTCGCGCGAGAAGAACGTGGTGCGCAAGCTCAAGGAGGCGAAGGTCGCCCGCGCCATCGAGTCGAAGTACACGAAGGACAAGATCCTCGAGCTGTACCTGAACCAGATCTACCTCGGCAACGGCGCCTACGGCGTCGAGACCGCCGCGCAGCGGTACTTCGGCAAGAGCGCGCGCGACCTGAACCTCGCCGAGGCGGCCACTCTCGCCGCGCTCCCCAAGGCGCCCGAGCGCTACAACCCGCGGCGGTACCCGGAGCGGGCGATCCAGCGCCGCAACACGATCGTCGAGCTGCTCCGCCGCGAGGGGCGGATCAGCGACGCCGACGCGAGCCTCGCCAAGGCGTACCCGCTCCAGCTCGCGCACAAGTCCGACGCCGGCGACGTCGCACCTTACTTCGTCGAGTGGGTGCGGCAGCAGCTCGACCAGAAGTTCGGCAAGCGGCTCTACGAGCAGGGGCTCAAGGTCTACACCACGCTCGACGTCGACATGCAGTCGGCCGCCGAGCGCGCGCTGGAGCAGCAGATCCGCGCGATCGAAGGGGGAAAGTACGGGAAGTACACGCACTCGACCTACGAGCAGTACCAGGCGGGGCGCGGTGGGGCGGGGGAGGAGGCGCGGGTGGCCAACTCGCCGTACCTCCAGGGCGCGTTCATCGCGCTCGACCCGCGCACCGGCTCGGTGCGCGCGCTGGTCGGCGGCCGCGACTTCGACGACTCGAAGTTCAACCGCGCCGCGCAGGCGCTGCGGCAGCCCGGCTCGACCTTCAAGCCGATCGTCTACGCCACCGCCGTCCAGAACGGCCGACCGTTCTCGTCGATGCTCGACGACGCGCCGGTGAGCGTGCCGCAGATGGGCGGCAGCCAGTGGACCCCGCAGAACTACGACAACAAGTTCGAGGGGCGGATGGTGATGCGCCGCGCGCTCTACCAGTCGCGCAACCTGCCGACGATCCGGCTCGGCATGGAGATGGGCGAGCAGAGCGTGATCGACATGGCGCGCCGCTTCGGGCTCTCGACGCCGATTCCGCCCTATCCGTCGATCCACATCGGCTCGGCCGACGTCTACCCGCTGGAGATGGTGGCCGCGTTCTCGACCTTCGCCACCCTCGGCGTGCGCGCGACGCCGAACGCGATCCTGCGGGTGGAGAACGCCCGCGGCGAGGTGCTGTGGGAGCCGACGCCGGTGAAGGCGCAGGTGATGACGCCCGAGGAGTCGTGGCTGATGGTGGACGTGCTGAAGGACGTCGTCAGGCGCGGCACGGCGGCCAACGTCTGGGCGTCCGGCTTCCGCGTGCCGGCGGGCGGCAAGACCGGCACCACCAACGACGGCGCGGACGTCTGGTTCATCGGCTTCACGGCCGACCTGGTCGCCGGGGTGTGGATGGGGATGGACCGGCCGGCGAAGATCAAGGCGAACGCGCAGGGTGGCGTGCTCGCGGCGCCGGCGTGGACGGCGTTCATGACCGAGGTCTACCGCCGCAAGCCGGCGCCCCCCGACTGGCCGCGGCCGGAGGCGCTCGTCTCGCGCCAGGTGGACCGCTCCAGCGGGCTCCTCTCGAACCCGTGGTGCCCGAAGGAGCTCGTCTACACCGAGTTCTACATCCCCGGCACCGAGCCGGTGCGCGAGTGCGACCTGCACTCGGCGTTCACCATGCCGTACGACAGCGTGGCCGCGCTCGACTCGGCGCGCGCGGCCGGCGCGGCCAGCGTCGTGCCGTTCCCCGGGCAGCAGCCGCCGGTCTCGGGCACCGGGGTCCGCGTGACCCCCGGCGCCGCGCCGATCCCGCAGCCCTCCCGGCCGCGCCCGGCGGTGAAGGACACGAGCAACCCGTTCCGCATTCCGTGACCTGGCAGCCCATCGACTGCCACGCCCACACGACCTTCAGCGACGGCGCGCTCGAGCCAGCGGAGCTCGCGCGCGTGGTGCGCTCGCGCGGCGTCCGCCCGAGCGTCGCCGACCACCTCTCCGGCGACGTGCGGTACGCGGTCAAGTCGGTGGAGGGGGTGCGCGTGTACCTCGACGCGCTGGAGTCGATCGACGTGGCGCGCGGCGGCGAGTTCTGCTGGCACGACGCGCTCTGGCGGGTGCTGCCTGACGACCTGGCGGCGCGCTTCACCCACCGTGTCGGCTCCCTGCACGCGGTCCCGATCGAGGGAAGTCCGTACGTCCACATGTTCCAGCGCGAGTGGCCGGAGGGGCTGACGCCGGACGCGTACATGGAGCTCCACGTCGCGGCCTTCGAGCGCCTGGCCGCCGAAATGCCGGTCGACATCTACGCGCATCCGACCCTGCTCCCGATTCCGCTCCGCCCGCTGCCGCCCGAGGAGCTCTGGACCGAGGAGCGGGAGGAGCGCGCGGTGGCCGCGCTGGCGCGCTCCGGCGTCGCCTTCGAGCTCTCGTCCCGCTACCGGCCGCACGAGCGCATCGTCCGCCGCGCCGCCGCCGCCGGCGTCCGCTTCTCCCTCGGCTCCGACGGCCACACGGCGCAGCAGGTGGGGGTGGTGGACTTCGGCCTGCAGCTGGCACGCTCGTTAGGTGTGCGGGACGAGGAGCTCTACGACCCGTACGTGCACGGAAGTCGGGGACGCGGGATGCGGGATGAACCGCCCGACGACGCGGTAGCGCGTCCCGCGCCGTCGTGATCCTCTACCACGCGCCCTGGGTCCTCCCCGTCGCCGCGCCCCCGATCCGCGACGGGACCGTGGGCGTCGAGGGGGAGCGGATCGCCTACGTGGGGCCGCGCGCCGGCGCGCCGCCGGGGGCGGACCGCGAGCTGGGCGAGGTCGTGCTCATGCCGGGGCTCGTGAACGCGCACACGCACCTCGAGCTGACGGCGATGCGCGGCTTCCTCGAGCAGCTCGGGTTCCAGCCGTGGATCGACCGGCTCACGCGCGCCCGCCGCGCCGTGCTCGCCGAGCCCGACGTGCTGCTCGACTGCGCGCGGTGGGGGATCGTCGAGGGGCTGCGCGCCGGCGTGACGACGTACGCCGACACGTCGGACAGCAGCGCGCCCTTCCACGCCATGCGCGAGCTGGGCGTGCGCGGCGTGATGTACCAGGAAGTCTTCGGCCCCGACCCGGCCCAGTGCCCCGGCGCCCTCGCCGGGCTGCGCGAGAAGGTCGAGCGGCTGCGCCCCTCGGAGACCGCGCTCGTGCGCGTCGGCGTCTCGCCGCACGCGCCGTACAGCGTCTCGGACACCCTCTTCGCGGCCACCGCGCACTACGCGGGCGACGAGGGGCTGCCGCTCGCCGTGCACGTCGCCGAGAGCGCCGAGGAGAGCGAGTACGTGACCGCGGCCGGCGGCCCGTGGGCGCGCTCCCACGCCGCCCGCGGCATCCACGTCGCGCCGCGTGGGCGGTCGTCGATCGCCATGCTCGAGCGCACGGGCGTCCTGCGGCCGAACGCGCTGCTCATCCACTGCGTCCGGGCGGACCCCGCCGACGTGGCGGCGATCGCCGCCGGCGGCTGCGGGGTCGCGCACTGTCCCGCCTCGAACGCGAAGCTCGGCCACGGCGTCGCGCCGCTCGTCGCGCTGCTCGCCGCCGGCGTGCGGGTCGGGATCGGGAGCGACTCGGTGGCGAGCAACAACCGGATGGACATCCTGGACGAGGCCCGCCTCGCCGTGCTGATGCAGCGCGCCCGGCTCGGCGACCCGCTGGCCGTGCCGGGCGCGCTCGCACTCGAGCTGGCGACCCTGGGCGGCGCCCGCGCACTGGGGATCGACGACCGCGTCGGCTCCCTGGAGCCCGGCAAGGACGCGGATCTCGCCGCGTACTCCCTCCGGGCGCGCCGCGCCGTCCCGGTGCAGGACCCGGCCGACGCCGCCGTCTTCGCCCTCTCCGGCTGCGACGCCAAGTTCGTCGCCGTCGCGGGGCGGGTCCGGGTGCGGGACGGCCGGCTGGTGGACGAGGACCAGGCGTTAGGCTCGCGGGTGCAGGCGGCGGCGGACCGGCTGGCGGCGTGGGCGGGCACGAATGCGTGAGCCGGAGCTGTCGGTAGGTCCTTCGCTGCGCTCGGGATGACATCCCCCCCTTCCGTGCTGGCATCGAGACTCTCCCCGAGGTTACAATCAATGAACCTCAGGGGAGCGCAACGAATGAGCGGGCGGACGAGCAAGGTCTGGCGCGACGGCCAGCTGGTGAGCTGGGAGGACGCCACGATCCACGTGATGAGCCACGTCGTGCACTACGGCTCCAGCGTGTTCGAGGGGATCCGCTGCTACGAGACGCCTGCGGGCGGGGCGATCTTCCGGCTGCGCGATCACATGCGCCGGCTGATGGACTCCTGCAAGATCTACCGGATGCCGATGCGCCACTCGCTCGACGAGCTGGTGCAGGCGTGCGTGGACACCGTGGGCGCGAACGAGCTGCGCCACTGCTACCTCCGCCCGGTCGTCGTGCGCACGGGCGAGCAGATGGGCGTCTTCCCGGGCGGCGTGCCGGTCGAGACGTTCATCATCGCCTGGAAGTGGGGCGCCTACCTCGGCCCGGAGGCGCTCGCCAAGGGCGTGGACGTCTGCGTGTCGAGCTGGCGCCGCTCGGCGCCGGACACCTTCCCGGCGCTGGCCAAGGCGGGGGGCAACTACCTCAACTCCCAGCTCTCCAAGATGGAGGCGCGGGAGGACCAGTACGTCGAAGGGATCATGCTCGACTCCTTCGGCTACGTCTCCGAGGGGAGCGGCGAGAACCTCTTCGCGGTGCGGGACGGCATCGTGTTCACGTCGCCGCTCTCGGCCGGCATCCTCAACGGCATCACCCGCGATTCGGTCGCCCGCATCGCCCGCGACCTGGGCTACGAGGTGAAGGAGCAGCTCCTCCCGCGCGAGTTCCTCTACATCGCCGACGAGCTCTTCTTCACCGGTACCGCCGCCGAGCTGACGCCGATCCGCTCGGTCGACCGGATCCAGGTCGGAGCGGGGCGCCCAGGCCCCGTCACGATGGCCATCCAGGAGCAGTATCTCGGAATTGCCCGTGGACAGCTTCCCGACCGTTACGGGTGGCTCACCATGGTCCCGGAGCCCGCAACCGCTGGCCGATAGCAGAGTTATACGCGAAATGGCGCGCGAGCGGAGGCGCCGGCGAGCCGACATTCACAGTTCAGCTGGCACTTTTCTCGCTCCGCGCAAGTACGTATTTTGAACGTGGTTGAGCCTGCCGAGTGCGGCTGACGACTTCCGGCCGCCCACGTAGCACGTAGCTGCCAGCAGGCGGAGCTCGTCGAAGCGCGCCGCCGGTGGTGCGCGTATCCGACGTCCGCCCGCGATGTCGCACTCGGCTCTCCGCACCACCGGCAAGGAGGTGTGCGTGGTCGTAGGCTGTCTGGCCCTCAACGCGTCGTTCGAGCCGCTGACCATGGTGCCCATGCGTCGGGCGCTGCGACTGGTCATCGACGGAAAGGCCGAGATCGTCGAGGCCGATCACGAGCGGTTGGTCCGCTCGGAGCGGTCGGCGTTCCCGCGTCCGGCGGTCATCCGCCTGAAGGCCTACATCCACGTCCCGCGCCGCTTCCGCCGTCAGGTCACGAACACGTTCCTCTTCGCGCGCGACCGCTACCGCTGCCAGTACTGCGGCCGCCACGCCGCCGAGCTCAAGCCGCGGGAGTCGCTGACGCGCGACCACCTGATCCCGCTCTCGCGCGGGGGCACCAACGAGTGGACGAACGTGGTCACCGCCTGCAGCCCGTGCAACACGCGCAAGGCGAACCGCCTCGCGTCGGAGATCGGGATGCATCCGCTGCACGCTCCGGTGGAGCCGCACTTCGTCCACCTGAGCTGGGCGGTCCGCCGCCTCACGCCCACCCAGGCGCGCTACATCCGGATGTTCTACGGCGAGGAGACGCTGCACCACCTGGAAGACCTCGAGCACCGTCGGGGACACGGAAGTCACTGACGGCGCGAGATGCGAGATGCGAGATGCGAGCACGGCCCCGGGAGGCATCCCGGGGCCGTGCTCGCATCTCGCATCTCGCAATGTTTCACCCCAACCGAAAAGTCCCCGACCTCGCCTGGAACTGGTCGCGCTCGCCGCCGATCAGGCGAACGAACAGGCGGCGGACGCCGCTGGCCAGCGCGGTGCCGGGGTTGCGCTGGAGGCGGATGGCCGGCTGGACCTCGCCCCGGAGCCAGCGCTCCACTTCATCGAGGTCCGAGATCGAGAGCGTCTCGACGACGAGTACCACCTCGTAGTAGTACCGATCGGCGCGGCGCGGCGGTCTGATGGGAGCCTGGAAGGCGTTCTCGACCACCAACAGCATCTGGTCGAACTGGAGGCCGCTCCCCACCACGGTGAAGCTGCGGCCGTCCAGCGAGCGGTGCACGCGAAAGGTCTTCGCGAGCGGGTCGTAGGTGACCACCACGTCCCACTCGACCGACTCCCGCAGCTCGTTGAAGAACCCGCTCCGCGACCAGAGCTCGACGCGGTAGTGCAGTCGGGAGGGGAACGACTGGAAGAGCAGCTCGCGCGTCTCGCGGCGGGAGAGAATCCCTCTGCTCCGGATCGCCGGCCCGTCCGTGGTGAGCTTGGACGTCTCCGGCAGCTCTACCGAGAGCAGCGGGCGCCCCTGCGCTGACAGCAGGGGCGCCGCGACGGACGCGCTGGAGATGAGGACGGCGACCAGGAGCGCGAGCCGCACTCTCGCTCAGAACCGCTTTCGCACCCGGACGAAGAAGTTCGCCGGCTCCTTGGAGTCCGAGACGCTCTTCGCCACGTAAAATCCGATCACATCGGTCTGCAATCCGATCCCGACGTCCGTGTGAAACGTCTCGAGCGACGGGAACTCCTTCTTCGTGAAGTGGACGTCGTCGCCGCCCGTCGGCCCGACCCGCCACCCTCGTCCGGCGTCGGCGAACACCACCCACTGCGCGTCCGTGTCCACCCGGAAGCGCCAGTCATCCTCGTCGTCGTCGTCGCTGCCGAACAGGTTGAAGTCGAAGTTCAGGTCCCCGCGGTACTCGGCCTGCGCCAGCGCCACGCGGTCGCACTCGGCGGGCAACCCGGGCGCCGCCGACTGGTCGGTGCCGTCGACCTTCGTGCTGCAGAGGAAGCTGTCCGTGCCGTTCAGCGGCGGGCGGCGGAAGTCGTAGCCGGGAAGCGTCCCCGGACCGCCGACGGAGAACTTGCGCTGGAGCGGCAGCGAGTCGCCGTGCAGCCACCCGCCGGCCACGATCCGGAAATTGAGCTGCGTGTTCGGCGCCAGGCGGTTGTAGCGGCGCAGGTCGAGGAAGCCGCGGTCGTACTGAATCCGCGGCGGCGTCGCCAGGCTGTACGGCTGCGGGAAGGGGTCCAGCGCACTCCCGGAGCGCGCCCCGAACCGATCCACCACGCCCGTGCCGTGCTCGTAGTCGGCGACGATGTACCAGCCGGACCACGGATCGTCCCGGTCGTTTCGGGTGTCGATCTGGAGGGTGCCGTTCGCGATGTGGAACCGCCCCTCGTCCATCGTCGGGTTCTCACGCCACCCCTGCTCGTTCCGGAAGAGCGTCCACGGGTCGAGCGTCTGCCGCGAGTGCCAGCTCTGCTGGCTGAAGCTCCCGGTCAGGCTCACCTCATCCGCCAGCAGCAGCCGGGCGAACGCCGAGCCGCCGTGGCGGTTGAAGTAGTCGCGGTAGTCCCGATGGAGGAAGAACGACGCCAGCCCCACCTCGGCGTCGGTGAGATGCCACTCCTCCACGCCCTCGACCAGGTCGAACAGGTGGCCGCCGAACGAGAACCCCGCCCCTCGGCCGACGCGCATCTCGACGCGCGCCGAGTGGCCGACGTTGTCGCTCGTCCACCTGAGATCATCCCCCGTGCGGAAGACGCCGAACAGCTCGGTCGTCGTGCGCAGTCCGCTCAGGTTCGTCCGGAAGCGGGGGCCGAAGAGGATCGGCAGCCCCTCGACGCGGTTGTAGGTGCGCGCGGTGACGAGCTTCAGCTCGCTCCGGGTCCAGTTCCGCATGTAGCGGCGGCGCCGGTTGTTGCGCCAGCGGTCGTCGTCGTCGTCCCCCTCGTCGGTGCGGTCGTCCCGCTGCCGCTCGACGACGATGCGGTCGCCCTCCTCGCGGTACTCGCGCAGCACCTGCCGATAGATGCGCAGCTCGCCGCCCAGGTAGGCGTCTCGCCGCCCTTCCACCACGCCGCCGACCACGAGCACGTCGCCGTCGATGCGGGCGCTCGGGCGGAGGATCAGGTCGGCGTTGATCACCACCACGCGTCCGCGGATCGTCCCCGCGACCGTGAGCGGCCCGCCCAGCACGGCGACGTCCTCGTCCACCGTGCGATCCTCGGGGATGTCGAGGCGACCGTTCACGCGCAGGGTGCCTGACGCGTTGTACATCTGCACGACTTCGTCGCGCACTTCTCGGGGGAGCGTACGCTCGTTGAGCGACCCCCCGTCCCGGCGCCCACCCGACCGCTGCTGGGCCCCGACCGCCTCGAGGGCCGGCAGCAGCGCGAGGACAGCGCCTGCCACGATCAGTCTACGCATCGTCACTCCGGAAGATAATCGTCACCGAGCCCCGAGGCACCGCGCGTACCGCGGCCCAATTGTATGGACAACCTGTTGCTCGGAAACGGTTTGTGCTCTTCAGCGCTCTCTCGGCACGTCTGCCGCTGTCCACTGGGGGAGGCGGAACTGTGTCGGAAAGACTGTCGCACGCTGCGCGTTCAACCGCCCCCTCCAATCCCCAGCCGCCGCATCCGCCGGTAGAGGTTCGGCCGGTCGGTCTGGAGTCGGCGCGCGGCCTCGGTCACGTTGTTGCCCGCCGACGAGAGCGCGCGCGAGATCAGCGTGCGCTCGTAGTCGTCGAGCATCTCGCTCAGCGGCGCGTCGAGCATCTCGGCGCTTGGGAGCGTCTGCGCGGGCATGCTCGTCGGCGTCGAGCCGGGAGTCGAGTCGCGGCCCACCGGGAGCACGCCGCGGATGTGCGCGGCGGTGACCTCCTGTCCCGCGTGGAGAATCGCCAGCCGCTCGACGATGTTCGCGAGCTCGCGGACGTTGCCCTGCCACCGGTAGCGCGTCAGCAGCTCCACCGCCTCGGCGCTCCAGACCGGCTGCGGCCGGCCCGTGCGCGTGCGGTAGAGCGCCGAGAAGTGGCGCACGAGCGCCGGCACGTCGTCGGGGCGCTCGCGGAGCGGTGGCAGCGAGATCGGGATGACGTTCAGGCGGAAGAAGAGGTCCTCGCGGAACGTGCCGTCCGTCACGCAGCGCGGCAGGTCCTTGTTCGTCGCGGAGATGATGCGGACGTCCACGCGGATCGGCTTGCCGCCGCCCACGCGCTCGATCTCCTTCGCCTCGATCGCGCGCAGCAGCTTCGCCTGCGCCTCGGCGCCCAGGTCGCCCACCTCGTCCAGGAACAGCGTTCCCATGTGCGCCAGCTCGAAGCGCCCGATCCGGCGCTCGGTCGCGCCCGTGAACGCGCCCTTCTCGTGGCCGAACATCTCGCTCTCGACGAGGTCGCGCGGGATCGCGGCGCAGTTGACGCGCACGAAGGTGCGGTCGCGGCGCGAGCTCAGGTTGTGGATCGCGGCCGCGACCAGCTCCTTCCCCGTGCCCGACTCGCCGGAGATGAGCACTCGCGCGTCGGTCGGCGCGACGCGGGCGATCAGGTCCGACACCTCGCGCATGGACGGGCTGGCGCCGATCATCTCGCCGGCGAGCCCCAAATCCTCGCGCAGCGCCCGCGCCGTGCGTCGCGCCTGACGCAGCTCGAGCGCGGACGCGAGCTGGAGCAGCACTCCCTCCGGCGAGAGCGGCTTCTCGAGGAAGTTGAAGGCGCCGAGCTTGGTGGCGCGCACCGCGTCGTGGAGGCCGGCCTTGCCGCTCATCATGATGACCGGCAGCTCCGGGTAGCGCTCGCGCAGCTTGGCGAGCACGCCGAAGCCGTCGGGCTCTCCCGGCATCATGAGATCCAGCAGCACCGCGTCCGGCTCCACCTCGGACGCCCGCTCGATTCCCGTTCGACCGTCCGGCGCGTCCCGCACCTCGTACCCCTCGGCGCTCAACAGCGCGCCTACCATGCGTCGGATGTTCGGCTCGTCGTCGACGATGAGGACTGAGGGCATGGGGCTGACTTACTTGCGCTCCACCAGCTCGGGCACGTTCTGTCCCGCCGCGATCTGCTGCACCGGCCGGTTCTCGGAGAGCAGCTTTGTGGCGAATCGCTGCCCTTCCGAGATGCGCTCGACCTCGATCGCGATGGCCTCGACCGAGTGCTCGATGCGCTCCAGCCGCGCCGAGAGCTCGGCGGGGATCTGCGCCGCGCCGGCGCCCGCGACCGTCTTGCGGTCCACCCGCCGGCCGAACGCGCGCGCGATCGGCCAGCCCACCGCGATGAAGGCGACCGTGAAGAAGAACCCGAGCGAGATGACGACGGCTTCCTGCGGGACCTGCGGGACCTGCGGGCCCCCGTCGTCCGGGCGGCGAGGCGGGAGATGGATCGTCGTCCGTACGTCGGGCGGCGTCGGCGGCGTCGGCACCTGGATCTGCTCGCGCACCTGCTGCGCGATCTCCCGCGCCTGCTGCGCCGCGTCCCGCGCCTGCTGCGCCTCCTCCTGCGCCGCCTCGCGCACGCTCTGCTGCGCTTCGCGGACCGCCTGCTCGGCTTCGCGGGTGTGCTCCTGCGCCTCCTGGTAGCTCTCGCGCGCCTGGTCCAACCGGGCCCGCG
>DATFPD010000501.1:0-9245 GCA_035265005.1 Gemmatimonadaceae bacterium
CGGGGAGCGCCAGCCGGGGTGGGTGGCGGTAGTGGGTCAGTTCGAGGGCAGCCGCCGCGACGGCAACGACAACGACAACGGCAACGGCGACGGCGACGGCAACGGCGACGGCAACGGCATTTTGACAGGATGGACAGGATGGTGAACAGGATGACGGGCCCCGGGAGGCCTCGCGTCCCGAAGCAGTCATCCTGTTCACCATCCTGTGCATCCTGTCCAAGTGCAGTTGCCGTTGCCGTTGTCGTTGTCGTTGCCGTCGCGGCGGCTGCCCTCGAACTGACCCACTACCTGTCTGGATCCCCGCTTGCGCGGGGATGACGAGCCCCGGATCCCCGCTTCCGCGGGGACGGCGGATGGACGGGTGCTCCAACGGGTGCTCCAACGGGTGCTCCGCCGCGGCCCTGCGCATGCTCCGTCGTGCACAGCCAGGCGGCAATTGCGCTAGCGGTCGGGGCGGTAGATCGTACCGCCCTTCATGACCATCCGCACCCGGCGCGTGGCCGCAATGTCGCGCGTCGGGTCGCCTTCGACGGCGACGAGGTCGGCCAGCAGCCCGGGGCGCACGGCGCCCAGGCGCTCGCTCAGATGCAGCACCTTCGCGTTGACCGAGGTCGCGGCGCGTAAGGCGTCGAGGGGAGTCATGCCGTAGTCGACCAGCATCTCGAGCTCGCGCGCGTTGTCGCCGTGGGTGAAGACGCCGACGTCGCTGCCGTTGCAGATCGTCACGCCGGCGGCGAGCGCGGCCTTGAAGCTGGCGCGCTTCTCGGCGATGCGCGCGGGCTCGGGGTCGGTGCCCTTACGCCAGCCGCGGTACTGGAGGACGGCGTCGCCCGCGGCGAGCGTGGGACACAGGGCGACGCCGCGCTCGGCCATCAGCTTCCAGACCTCGGGCGTGCCGTTGTCGCCGTGCTCGATCGTCACGATCCCGGCGAGCGCGGCGCGGCGCATCCCTTCGGGCGTGCTGGCGTGCGCGACGACGGGGCGGCCGCTCGTGCGCGCGACCTCGACGATCAGCTTCAGCTCGTCGAGCGTGAAGGTGGGACGCGCCTCGCCGTTGGGCCCCCACCGGTAGTCGGCGTAGACCTTGATCCAGTCGGCGCCGCGGCCGATCTGGTCGCGGACCACCCGCGTCAGTGCGTCCACGCCGTCGGCCTCCTCGGCGCCCTGCGGCGCGTCGAAGTCGGCGCCGAAGCCCTTCGTCCGCGGGCCGTAGCTTCCGGTGGCGACGATGGCGCGCGTGGTGACGAGCATGCGCGGCCCCGGGATGATCCCCTGGTCGATCGCCTGCTTGAGCCCGACGTCGGCGTAGCCCGCGCCCTCGGTGCCGAGGTCGCGCACGGTGGTGAAGCCGGCGAGCAGCGTGTTGCGCGCGTGGACGGTGGCGCGGGCGACGCGGAGCGCGAGCGGCTCCTTCAGCACCTGGTCGTCCCACGACGTCTCGTTGTACGGGTGCAGGAGCAGGTGCGAGTGTGCCTCGATCATCCCGGGCATGAGCGTCGTGCCGGGCAGCTCGACGACCTCGGCGCCGGCGGGCGTCTGGACGGAGCTCGCGGGGCCCGCGGCCTCGATCCGGTCGCCGCGCACGAGTACGACCCATCCCTCGTTCGCGCGCGCCGACACGCCGTCGAAGACGCGCGCCGGGCGCAGCAGGTAGGCGGCGGGTGCGCGCGGCTCGGGGGTCTGGGCGTTCGCGGTGCCGACGGCGGCGGCCCCGAGCGCGAGGACGGAAAGCAGGGTTCGCATGAGGACTCGTGTGAGGACGAGACTAGATACCGGCGGTCGAGCGTTCGCGGTAGGGCCGCGGCCCGCCGTGTGCGAGCCACGGCTCTCCCATGGGCAGCGATCTGGCACTTCGGCGTCCCGCGACCGGGGCGGAGTACGGTTGGACGGACGGGTACGCCGACGTCGGCGGCGTGCGGCTGCATTACGTCGAGGCGGGGAGCGGACCGCTCGTCGTGCTGCTGCACGGCTTTCCGCAGCTCTGGCTCTGCTGGCGCCACCAGATCGGGCCGCTCGCGGCGGCGGGCTTCCGGGCGGTCGCGCTCGACATGCGGGGCTACAACCTCTCGGACAAGCCGCGCGGCGTGCGGCATTACACGCTCGACCGGCTCGCCGCCGACGTCGAGGGGCTGATCGCGGCGCTCGGACACCGCTCGGCGGACGTGGTGGCGCACGACTGGGGCGGGATCGTGGCCTGGCACCTGGCGGCGACGCGGCCGGCCTGCGTGCGGCGGCTGGTGGTGCTGAACGCGCCGCACCCGGGCGCCTACTGGCGCGAGCTGCGCACGCTGGACCAGCTCCGTCGCTCGTGGTACGTCTTCGTCTTTCAGCTCCCGTGGCTCCCGGAGGCCATGCTTCGGCGCCGCGACTTCGCCGTGGTCGAGCGAATCCTGCGCACGCAGCCCGCGCGGGCGGGGGCGTTCGACGACGATGACGTGCGCGCGCACAAGGCCGCGCTCGCCCAGCCGGGCGCGCTCACCGCGATGGTGAACTACTATCGCGCCACGCTGCGCCGCCTCCCCGGACTGGCGGGGGCGCGCGAGCGGCGGGTGGAGGCGCCGACGCTGCTCATCTGGGGCGAGGCGGACCGCTACCTGCGCCCGCAGCTCGCCGACGGTCTGGAGCGGTGGGTGCCGCGACTGCGCGTGGAGCGGCTGCCCGGGGTGAGCCACTGGGTCATGGCGGACGCCCCGGAGGCCGTCACGCGTCTGCTGCTGGAGGCTCTTGGCGCGGCTCCAGCCCAGGCAGCCGCGGGATGAGGACCGAGAGCTCTCCGGTCACCTGCACCTCGACCGAGCCGTCCGGCCGCCTCGTCAGGCGCGGCGTGGTGCCCAGGCTCTCGCACAGGTCGAGCGCGTTGCGCAGGCGCGACCACAGCCGCGACTCCTCGACCGCTTCCGCCTGCGCGCGGGCGAGGCGCAGCCGGGCGTCGCGCTTCGCCGCCTTCCCGGTCGCGCGGTCGGGCGCGGCGTGGCCTGACGAGGGCTCGTCGCCGTCGGGGAGTCGTGCGTACCGGGCCATTCCCGTCGGGTCGTCGCGAAGTGAGCCGAGCAGCCGCAGGATGATCGCCCGCAGCGTGTTGAGGCGAGCGCCGAGCTGGACGAGGACCTGGGCCGCGACGCCATGCCCTTCGCGCATCAGGCCCAGAAGGAGGTGCTCGACGCCGACGTAGCTGTGCTGGAGCTCTCTGGCCTCCGCCATCGACTCCTCGAGCACCTTCTTCGCGCGGGACGTGTACGGCAGGTCGGGGCCCGTCGGCTTCGCGGTCTCGCCCGGCCTCACCGTCTCCTCGATCAGCTGGATGATCTTGCCGCGATCGACTCCCATCTCGCCCAGCGCGTAGGCGGCGACGCTTTCGGCCTCGCGGGCGATGGCGAGCAGCATGTGCTCGGTGCCGACGTACTCGTGGTGGAACCGCGCCGCCTCCTCTCGGGCCATCGCGAGCACGCGTCGGACGTGCTCGGAGAAGTTGTAGCCGCTCCGCGAGCCGGTCCTCGTCGCGAACTGCGAGGCCAGCGCGCGAATGGCGTCCACGGGCACACGCCCGCGGAGGGCGGCACTGGCTGCGCTATCCTCGTCGCGGGCGAGCGCGATGAGCAGATGCACGCTGTCCACGTGCGAGTGTCGCAGCTCGCGGGCCTCGCTCATCGCCATCTCGAGCACCTTCCTGGCGCGGGCGGTGTACGGCAGGTCCGGTCCGACTGTGACGTCCTTGAGGGCCGGTATGGAGTGTTCCACCGCGCGCCGCAGCTCGTCCGCGTCCACCCGCAGCCGCTGGAGCACGCCCATCACCACCGGGTCGCGGGTGCGCAGCAGCCCGAGCGCGAGGTGGTCCGGGGCGGTGAAGCCGTGCCCCAGACGCGCGGCTTCCTCACGCGCCGCGGCGAGCGACTTCCTCACCGCCTCGGTAAAATTGTAGCCTGTCATCGATCTGCTCCCTGAGCGGGCCGACCCGTGGGCCGGGCGTCCATCTTACCACCCGGCCGCGCGCGATGCCAACTTGCCCGCATGCGAACGCTGACGCTCTCCCTGTGCGCCGCCGCGCTGGCCGCTTCGGCCGGTGGGACACCGGCACAGTCGCCGGACAGCGGGGCAACTTTCGTCCGGATCAATCAGCTCGGCTACCTCCCCGCGGCGCGAAAGGTGGCGGTGGCGTGCTCCACCGCGCCGCGCCGGATCGAGTCGTTCACGGTCGTGGACAGCGCCGGTCGCGTGGTGCTCGGCCCGCGGCCGGCCGTGGCGTCGGGCGCGTTCGCCGGCTGCGCCGAGACGCACCGGCTGGACTTCAGCGCCCTGCGGCGGCCGGGCGCCTATCGAGTGGTCGCGGGGGGCGCGACGTCGCCCGCGTTCCGCGTTGGGGCGGGCGTGTACGACGGCGCCGCGGACACGCTGCTCGCGTACATGCGGCAGCAGCGCTCCGGCTTCAACCCGTACTTCAAGGACTCGGTGCACCGGAAGGACGGGATCGTGGTCGACGATCCGGCGCGTGCGGGCAGGTTCGTGCCGGTGAGCGGCGGCTGGGCGGACGCGGCGGACTATCTCCAGTACGTGACGACGTCGGCGAACGCGACCTACGTGATGCTGATGGCCCACCGGGACTTCCCGCGCGCGTCGGCGGACCGATTCGACGCGCGCGGGCTGCCTGGCGCGAACGGCGTCCCCGACGTGCTGGACGAGGCGCGGCACGGCCTGGAGTGGCTGCTGCGCATGTTCCCGGCGGACGACTCGGTGCTCTACAACCAGCTGGCCGACGACCGCGACCACACGTACTGGGACCTGCCGACCACCGACTCGGTGGACTACGGCTGGGGGAAGGGAGGCGCGCGGCCGGTGTACCCGTGCACGGGGCAGCCGCAGGGACTCTTCCAGGCGAAGAACCGCTCCACCGGCGTCGCGTCCACGGCCGGGAAGTACGCGGCCGCGTTCGCGCTGGGCGCGCAGCTCTACGCGCGGCGCGAGCCGGCGTTCGCGCGCACGCTGCGAGCGCGGGCGGTACGCGCATACGCCCTCGGCAAGGCGCGCCCGGGCGTCTGCCAGACCGCGCCGGGGCGGGCGCCGTACTTCTACGAGGAAGACAACTGGGTCGACGACATGGAGCTGGCGGCCGCCGAGCTGTTCGCGCTGACCCGCGACCGCGCATACCTGATGGACGCCGCCCACTTCGCCGACACCGAGCAGGTGACGCCCTGGATGGGCGCCGACACGGCGAGGCACTACCAGTGGTTCCCGTGGCACAACAACGGGCACTACTCGCTCTGGCGCCGCGGCGGCCCGCACGAGCGCGCGATGTCGATCCGCTTCTACCGCCGCGGGCTGGCCGCCGTGGGCGCGCGCGCCGGGAACGGCTTCCGGATCGGCGTGCCCTTCATCTGGTGCTCGAACAATCTCGTCACCTCGCTGGCGACCCAGGCCTACCTGTACCGCCGCATGTCGCGCGACACGTCGTTCGCCGAGCAGGAGTCGGCGGCGCTGGACTGGCTGTTCGGGACGAACCCGTGGGGCACGTCGATGGTGATCGGGCTGCCGAGCGGCGGCGTGTACCCGCGCGACCCGCACTCGGTGGTGGCGAAGGAGACCGGCCTCGCCTCGCAGACCGGCGGCCTGGTGGACGGCCCGGTCTACCGCTCGATCTTCGAGAGCCTGAAGGGCATCCGCCTCCTGGAGCCTGACGAGTACGCCGCCTTCAATGGCGGCCGCATCGTCTATCACGACGACCTGGGCGACTACTCGACGAACGAGCCGATCATGGATGGCACCGCGAGTCTGGTCTATCTCCTCTCGGCGGTGTGGGCGAACGGCGGGACTGCTGCGGGGCGCTGACGCGCGCCCAGCCGTCCCGCTACTTCCCCAGCGCCGTCACTCCCCCTGAGACAATGAACGCCATCACGCTCGCGCTGTCGGCGGCGACCGGGGTCACCTGGGTGGCGGGGACGACGTAGAGGGAGCCGGCGAAGTTGTAGGATTGTGGGAAGTAGACGCCAACATGGTCGGCGAGGCCGAGGGACGCGAGCGACTGCTGGGTGACGAAGCCGAGCGCCTTGGCGGAGCCGCCCGGGTACAGGGCCACGAGCACCGGGCGGTCGAAGCGGCGCTGCTCGCCGACGAAGGCGTTGAGCAGGTCGCGCGTGGACGAGTAGAGCAGCCGCACGAAGGGCAGGCGCTCGAGCACGTTTTCGATCACGCCCAGCAGGCTGCGGGTCAGGAAGTTCGAGGCGAGGAAGCCGATCAGCGTGACGATCGCGAGCGTGATCAGGAACCCGACGCCGCGGACGGGAAGGCGGAGCCAGCCGTCGATCGTCGTGAAGGCCCAGTAGCAGGCGTACGCGGTGATGGCCAGCGGCGCCGTGAAGACGAGGCCGCGGAGAAAGTATGCGAGCAGTCGGCGCATGGTCGTGGGGTGGGCGGGGGTCAGCAAGCTAGCGCCGAACGGCGTGGAAGCGGAGACGCGATCGCGTGGAGCGTGCAATGACGGAGGCCTCGGCGGAGCGGGTGCTCGTGAGCTGGAGCGGGGGGAAGGACAGCTCCCTCGCGCTGCGGGCGGTGCTCGCCGACCCGGCGCTGGCGGTGGCGGGGCTCGTGACGACCGTAACCGAGGGGTACGACCGGATCAGCATGCACGGCGTCCGGCGCTCGCTGCTGCGGGCGCAGGCCGAGTCGCTGGAGCTCCCGCTGATCGAGGTGCCGATCCCGATCCGCTCGTCGAACGACAGCTACGAGGCGGCCACGCTGGCCGCGCTCGAGGCGCACCGCGCGGCCGGCATCGAGCGGGTGGTGTTCGGCGACCTCTTTCTCGCCGACGTGCGGGCCTACCGCGAGCGGCTACTCGAGCGCGCGGGGATGCGCTGCCTCTTCCCGCTCTGGGGTCTCGACACCCGCGCGCTCGCGCGCGAGTTCATCGCCGCCGGGTTCCGCGCCGTCCTCTGCGCGGTGGACCCGTGCCAGATCGACGCGGGGCTCTGCGGGCGGGACTACGACGAGTCGCTGCTGGCCGAGCTGCCGCCCGGCGCCGACCCGTGCGGCGAGAATGGCGAGTTCCACACCTTCGTGCACGACGGCCCGCCCTTCGCCCGGCCGGTCCCGCTCCGCCGCGGCGAGGTGGTGGAGCGGGAGGGCTTCGTGTTCTGCGACCTGATCTAGAATGCCATTCGCGATTCGCCGTTATCGCGCCCGACGAACGCGCTTGACGTTCGCGTTGAACGGGTCGGTGGGGCGGCCGCAGCGGCGGTTGTCGCGGAAGATGTCGATCAGCACCCAGCCGGCGGGCGCCGGCGTCGCGGCGCAGATCTCCATCGTCGAGTCGACCGATCGGTTGTCGTAGCGCTCGATCACCACGATGTTCCACGCCTGGAGCGCCGCGATGTTGTCGCCGCCGCAGCGGGTGCGGTCGCGGTCGTAGTCGACGATGACGAAGCCAGCGGGGACCGTGGCGCCGCGGCAGACCGTCTGGCGGGTGCCGCCCTGCTGCGTGGTGCCGCCCTGCCTGACGAAACGCTCGGCTTCGGGGCGCAGCAGCGCGCCGGCGTCGGGCCGGCGCAGCGTTTCCAGCCCGGGGCCCACCGGGACTGTCGGCGTGGTGGACTGCGGGCGCTGGGCGGTGGTGGGCGAGGCGGCGGTCGCGCTGCCGGCGGCGAGCGCGGCGGCGAGCGAAAGTGCGATTCGAGCGCGCATGTGAGGGCTCCCGATGCGAAGAGGCGGCGCGGAGGCGCGCCAGGGGCGTCGATGGTAAATTGCGCGTGTCGGTAGGCGGCGGCTAGTCCGACCCTCCGGTCGCGCTTGCCGCCGCGTCCTGTCGAACCGGTCCGCCAGAGTCATGCGCTTCAACCTTTCGTCTCCCGCCGCCTCGCGCCGGCCGCTCTCGATCGCGGCCGCCGCGCTTCTGACCACGCTCGCCGCCGCGCCGCTCGTGAGGTCGGCGCGCGCGCAGGCGCCCGCGCAGGCGCCCGCGTCCGCACGGCCGCGCCGGCCGCTGACGCAGGATACCTATGACAGCTGGCGCCAGCTCCAGGGTCCCACGCTCTCCCCGGACGGGCGGTGGGTGGCGTACACGCTGACACCCGTGGTGGGCGACGGCGAGATGGTCGTGCGGTCCACCGCCGCCGGCGGCGCCGAGCACCGCGCGCCGCGCGGCTTCACCGGGCGCCCGCAGACGCGGCCGGCGGTCGACAGCGTCTTCACCGCGCCCGCGCCGGTCTGGAGCGCGGACTCGCGCCACGTCCTGTACCTCGCCTACCCGCCGCGCGCCGAAGCCGAGCGCGCCATGCGCGAGCGGCGTCGCGGCGCCGAGCCGCAGCAGCCGCGGAGCTCGCTCGCCATCCTGAGCGCCGCCGACGGCCGCGCGGAGACGATCCCGCGCGTGCGCTCGTTCCGGGTGCCGCGCGACGCCGGCAACTGGGTGGCGTACCTGATGGAGCCGGACTCCGCCGCGGTGCCCGCGGCGCGCCGCGACTCGGCGGCTCCCGCGGGCGCGGCGGCGGCGACGACCCCGGGCGGCGCGGCCCGCCCAGTCACCGCCGACACGGGCGCGCGGCCCCGCCGGCGAGAGTACGGGTCCACGCTCGTGGTGCGCGACCTCGCCACCGGCGCCGAGACCCGCATCGCCGACGTGCTGGCCTACACGGTGACCGACAGCGGCGCCTGGCTCGGCTACACCGTCTCGTCGCGCGACGAGGCGCGGGACGGCGCGTACGTGCGCTCCATGCGCCCTTCGACAAGCTCAGGTCAGGCTGGCCGGGAGTACGCGCTGCTCGCGGGGCACGGCAACTACAAGCAGCTGACGTTCGACCGCGCGGGCGCTCAGGTGGCGTTCGTCTCCGACCGCGACGAGTCCGGCGCGCCGAAGCCGCGTTATGCGCTCTACCTCGCGTCGCTGCGCGCGGCACGCGGGGGCTCGGCGCCGGCGCAGGCGCGGCGGCTGGTCGCGCCGGACGCGGCGGCGGCGGAGAGCCTGGTGGTGGCCGACCGCGGGCGCTTCGCCTTCACGCGCGACGGGTCGGCGATCGTGTTCGGGCTGGCGCCGCTGACGCCGGACTCGATCCCCGCCGACTCGCTCGCCGACAAGGCAGTTTTCGACCTCTGGCACTACCAGGAAGCGCGGCTCCAGCCGCAGCAGCGGCTCGAGGCGAATCGCGACCGGGGGCGCGCGTTCACCGCGGTGTATCAGATCGCGCGCGGGCGGATGCTGCGCGTCGGCAGCGACACGCTGTCGCAGGTCACGGTGTCCGACGATGGTCGCTTCGCGCTCGCGC
>DATFPD010000502.1:0-16414 GCA_035265005.1 Gemmatimonadaceae bacterium
GCCGCCCCCTCCCGCGTCGACACGCTCCTGCTCGTGCAGCCGCCGACCTTCCAGGTCTCGGCGCCCGCGCCGGCCGGGGCCGGCGGCGTGACCGCGGCGGACTCCTCGCCGCGCGTGATGCTGGCCTCCGAGAGCCCGTTCTACCCGCTCGCGCGGAGCGAGTGGCCGGGGCCTAACCAGTACCGCTCGGCGAGCGGCGCGCCGGGCCCGGCGTACTGGCAGCAGCGCGCCGACTACGCCATCGACGCCACGCTGGACACCGCCGAGCAGCGCCTGCGCGGGAGCGTGACGATCCGGTACACCAACAACTCGCCGGACACGCTGCGCTTCGTCTGGCTCAACATCGACCAGAACGTCTACAAGCCCGGGAGCCGCGGCTCGGGGCTCTTCGCCGCCGAGGCGCGCGCGTCAGGCGCGGGGTTCGCCGGCGGCTACGACGAGATCGCCGACGTGCGCGTGGACGGCCGGCCGGCGCGCTTCGTCGTCAGCGACACCCGCATGCGCGTGGAGCTGGAGCGTCCGCTCCCGCCCGGCGGCGCGCGGGCGACGATTTCCGTCGGGCGCTGGTCGTTCCGCGTCCCGGTGAAGGGCTCCGACCGCATGGGGCGCGACGGCGCCCTCTACGCCATCGCCCAGTGGTACCCGCGCGTGGCGGTCTACGACGACGTGCGCGGCTGGAACACCGAGCCGTACCTGGGGCAGGGGGAGTTCTACACCGAGTTCGGCGACTTCGACCTCGCCATCACCGTCCCCGCCGGCTACGTGGTCGCCAGCACCGGCGTGCTGCGCAACCCGCGCGAGGTGCTCACCGCCGCCCAGCGCGAGCGGCTCGCGCGCGCCGCGAAGAGCGAGCAGACGGTGCAGGTCATCGCCGACTCCGAGGCAAGAGTCTCCGTCGCGCGCCCGACGCCGGGGACGAAGACCTGGCGCTACCGCGCCGAGCGGGTGCGGGACGTGGCCTGGGCCGCCGCGCCCGACTTCCGCTGGGACGCGTCGAGCTGGAAGGGGGTGATGCTGCACGCCTTCTACGAGGAGGAGAAGACGAAGGGCGCGTGGGCGAAGGCCGTCGAGCACTCGCGCTGGACGATCGGCTTCTACTCCGAGCACTTCGCGCCGTACCCCTACCCGCAGGCGACGTCGATCGCGACGACGATCGGCGGGATGGAGTACCCGATGCTCGTCTTCAACCCCTACGGCACGCCGGGCGACCCCGAGAGCATCTTCGGCGTCAACGACCACGAGCTGGCGCACCAGTGGGCGCCGATGGTCGTCGGCTCGAACGAGCGCCGCTACGAGTTCATGGACGAGGGGTTCAACAGCTACATGAACCTCTTCTCGAACGAGGCGCGCGGCACCGGGCAGCGCGGCTACCCGGGGATGGTGGCGAACTGGAAGCTCTCGGTGGACAGCGGCTTCCAGACGCCGGTCCTCTTCCGCACCGACCACTTCCACGAGCGCGGGCGCGGGCCGATGGGCTACCGCAAGCCGGCGATCGCGCTGGTGCTGCTCCGCAACCACGTCATCGGGCGCGAGCTCTTCGACTCGGCGTTCCGCGAGTACCTCCGCCGCTGGTCGTTCAGGCACCCCACGCCGGGGGACTTCTTCCGCACGGTCGAGAACGTGGCCGGCGAGGACCTGTCCTGGTTCTGGCGCGGCTTCCTCTACTCCACCGACGTGCTGGACGTCGGCATCGCCGGCATAACGACGGAGGAGCGCAACGGCCGCACGGTGGCGCTGGTGACGCTCACCCGCACGACGATCCCGTTCCCGGTCTCGCTCCGCCTGGCGCTCGCCGACGGCTCCCTCCAGGAGGTGCGCCTCCCGGTGGACATCTGGGCCCGCGGCCAGCGCCACACGGCGATCATCGACGTCCGCTCCCCCGTGGTCGGCGCCCGCCTCTGGCCCGACCCCACGGTGCCGGACTGGAACCAGGCGAACGACGTGTGGGGCCGCGCTCCGGCGCAGGACGAGATGGGGCCGGTGACCTCGGACGGGACGACGCCCCTGCCGACGAAGGCCACGCCATAGGGACCAGCGCGGGCGTGGCCGCGGGGGCCGCGGTGGAGGGGCCGGCCCGAGAGCAGCGGTGGGCCCTTGATTCATCAAGGGCCCTCTGCATCCCGGTCTGGCAGGCTGGGGCCCTTGATGAATCAAGAGCCCACCGCTGCCTCAGGGATGCCCCTCCGCCGAGTGCCGAGTCCCGATGGCCGAGTGCCGCCACTCGCCCGTTTCTTGCCTATGTCCCTGCCGCTCCGCCTCCGAGCGGAGTACAATTCGTTCGTTCGTCCGATGACGGTCCGCTCCCGGCAGGCTCGCTGGAGTGGACCGTCCCGTGTCCCATCGACCACTGAAGTGGAGCAGAGCGAGAAATGCCAGGGTTCGGGATCTGGGGAGATGCGTGGTGGAAGCCGGTCCTCTTCATCATCATTGCGGGCCACATCACCAACGTCTGCGTCACGCTGTTCCTGCATCGCGCGCAGACGCACCGCGGGGTGACGCTGCACTACCTGGCCGCCCTGCCGATGCGCGTCTGGCTCTGGCTGACGACGGCGATCCGGACGCGTGAGTGGGTGGCCTGCCACCGCAAGCACCACGCGTTCGCCGACCGCGACGGCGACCCCCACAGCCCGGTCATGGAAGGGCTCCGCAACATCGTCCTCAAGGGCGCGTTCTACTACCGCAAGGCGGTGCGCCAGCCCGGGATGCTCGAGAAGTACGGGAAGGGGACGCCGAGCGACTGGATCGAGCGCCACATCCTGGAGAAGCGCAGCACCCTCGGCGTCCTCCTCATGCTGGGGATCGACGTCTACCTGTTCGGCTTCTTCGTCGGCCCGATCGTCTGGGGCATTCAGATGATCTGGATCCCGTTCTGGGCCGCCGGGATCATCAACGGCGTCGGCCACGCGATCGGCTACCGGAACTTCGAGGTGAAGGACGAGAGCCGGAACATCTCCCCGATCGCGATCTGGCTCGGCGGCGAGGAGCTGCACAACAACCACCACGCCGACCCGCACTCGGCCAAGTTCAAGGCCAAGTGGTACGAGCTGGACATCGGCTGGGTGTACCTGCGCATCCTCGCGTTCCTCCGGCTGGCGAAGATCGAGTACGCGAGAAACTGACGGCTGCGAGTTGCGAGCTGCGAGGTGCGAGAAGGGGGCTGGCTCCAATGCACCGGAGCCGGCCCCCTCTTATGTTTGAGCAGTGAGTTTTTCCTCTCGCAACTCGCAATTCGCAACTCGCAATTATTCCTCCATGCCAGACGTAACGTGCTCCCGCTGCGGCCAGACGCGCGCGGGGTTCGAGCGGCCCCCGGTGGGCGTGACCGGCGAGTCCGGCGCGCGCGTGGTGGCCGAGATCTGCCAGCAGTGCTGGGGCGACTGGCTGAAGCAGCAGACAATGCTGATCAACCACTACGGCCTGAACCTCATGGACCCGCAGGCCCGCCAGTTCCTCACGCGCAACCGCGAGGCGTTCCTGTTCAAGGCCGGCGCCGCCGAGGACGTGGACACGTCGAAGAAGGGGACGATCTCTTATTGAGGGACGGGGGACAGGCGGGTGCCCGCCGAAGGCGGGCGGGTGGGGATGAACGACCTCACGGGATGACGCCGATGCGCCGACGTGCCGCACGTTGCTTGACCATCATGGCGGCGCTGTTCATCGGCGCGTGCGCGAGGCCGCAGCGCACGGGACCCGAGGCGCGGGCCGTCCATCCCCCATCCCCCATCCCCCTTCCCTCGGGATCCGGCCAGTGGGTAGACAGCGTCCTCGGCTCCCTCTCCCTCCGAGAGAAAGCCGCCCAGATGGTCTGGCCGACGGTGCTCGCCGACTACGTGCCGGCGTCGTCCGCGCAGTGGCAGCGGCTGCGCGACGAGATCGGGCGGGAGCGGGTCGGCGGCTACACGATCTCGGTCGGGTCGCCGCTGGAGGTGGCGGCCAAGCTCAACGCGATGCAGGCGATGGCCGCCGTGCCGCTGATCGTCGGCGCGGACCTGGAGTTCGGCGCCGGCTACCGGGCCCGCGGCGGCTACTTCGTGCCTAACGCGATAGACCTCGGCGGCGCCACCGTGTTCCCGCCGGAGATGGCGGTCGGGGCCACGCGCGACACCGCGCTCGCCTACGAGCAGGGGCGCGTGACCGCGATCGAGGGGCGCGCGCTCGGCATCCACGTGGCGTACGCGCCCATCCTGGACGTCAACAACAACCCCGGCAACCCGGTCATCAACACTCGCTCCTACGGCGAGGACCCGCGCCTCGCCGCCCGCATGGGCGCGTCGTTCGTGCGCGGGCTCCAGGAGCACGGGATGGTCGCCACCGGGAAGCACTTCCCCGGCCACGGCGACACCGAGGTCAACTCGCACCTCGCGCTCCCCTCGGTCGGCGCGAGCCGCGAGCGCCTCGACTCGGTGGAGCTCGTCCCGTTCCGAGCCGCCGTCGGCGCCGGGCTGGGGGCGGTCATGAGCTTCCACGGCGCCATGCCGGCGCTCGACCCGAGCGGCGCCCCGGGAACGCTCTCGCCGCGTGTGCTGACGGGGCTCCTGCGCGAGCAGCTCGGCTTCCGCGGCGTCATCATCTCCGACGCGATGGACATGCGCGGGGTGCTCGACCGCTACGGCCCGGTGCGCGCCGCGCGCCTCGCCGTCGCCGCGGGCGCCGACGTGCTCATCCAGCCGCTCAGCGTCACCGAGACGATCGACGCCGTGGTCGCCGGGGTGCGCGAGGGGGACTACCCGGAGAGCCGCCTCGACGCCTCGGTGCGCCGCATCCTCGAGGCCAAGTACGCCCTCGGCCTCCACCGCCGCCGCTTCGTGAGCCTGGACAGCGCCCGCGCGGTGGTGGGGGACAGCGCCAACGGCGACGTCGCGCGCCGCGTCGCCGAGCGGTCGATCACGCTGGTGAAGGACTCGCTGCGCCGACTCCCGCTCGGCCGGCTCGCCGCGGGGGCGCGCGTGCTGTCGGTCACCGTCGCGCGCCGCACCGACCTGCCGGCCGGCGTAGCCTTCGACGCCGAGCTGCGCACGCGCTTCGGCGCGCTGCGCAGCGAGTTCGTGAACGCCGACGACGCCGGCTCCAGCTTCCAGCGTCTGCTCCTGGCCGCCGACTCGGCCGACGTGGTGCTCGTCAGCTCGTACATGGGGCACGCCTGGAACGCCACGAGCGCGTCGGCGCCGCGGGCGTTCGTCGACTTCGTCCGCCAGCTCGCCCAGCGCGGCGCCCGCCCGGTGGTGGTCGCCTTCGGGAATCCGTACCTGCTCCAGCAGATCCCCGAGGCCCCGGCCTACGTGGTGGCCTGGGGCGGCTTCCCCGTCTCGCAGCAGGCCGCGGCGAAGGCATTGTTAGGCACCATCCCCTTCGCCGGCCGCCTGCCGATCACGATTCCGGGATACGCGGCGTACGGGGCGGGAGAGAAATAGGCGATACGCGATACGCGATACGCGATACGCGATACGCGACGGGCCCCGGGAAGCCAGCATGCGCTTCCCGGGGCCCGTCGCGTATCGCGAATCACGAATGACGAATGACGAATCAGTTTTTTCGCCGCCGCGCCGCCGTCCACTGGAGGATGCGTTGCGCCACGGCGACGTTGTTGGACGCGATCGCGACGAGGTCGTCGAGCACCTTCGTGCGCGAGGCACCGCGCGCTTCGGCAATGACGGGCGGGGCGTGCCCGGCGCGGCGCGACGGATCGGTGCGCCGCTCGACCGACAGGCGGGCTCGGTAGGTCTGGCCCTCGGACTCGCTCTCGGGCTCCAGCGCCTCGATCGCCACGTAGCCCCCGCCGGGCAGCGGTCGCGTGTAGAGCACTTCGGGGAAGGTCATTATCACCACCCTGTGCGGCTCTTCGCTCGAATCAGCGGTCGCGGCTCGCCGTCGCACGCGACCTCGCGGACCACGTCGTCCGCAGCCCCGGAGGAGGGGCTTACGGAAGAGACGACAAAAACCCGCTCCAGGTCACAATCCGCGTCCGGGTGGCGGCAGGTGGTGCCCACGAAGGTGATAAGTGCATTGCGCCCTGTGAATTGCGCAATGGCTCATTTCCCCTTCATTCCCTTCTCCCACAGCGTCCGTACCCGCGCGAAGCGGCGCGGCACCGTCTCGATCGTGAAGGCGTGCGGGTCGAGCCCCGGCGTCACCTCCCGCCACGCGAGCGGGGTCGAGACCGTCGCGTCGGGCTTCGCGCGCGCGGAGAACGCGCTCGCCAGCGTCTTGCCGCGGGCGTTCTGCATGTGGTCCACGTAGATGCTGCCCGCCGGCCGCCCCTTCAGCGACCGCTCGATCGTCGCGATCTTCGGGTTGGCGTCCACTACGGCGGCCGCCACCTCCTCGGCCAGCCGCGCGGCCTCGTCGTAGTCGGCGCGCCGCGAGAGCGGGATCACGATGTGGATGCCCCGCGAGCCCGAGGTCTTCGGCACGCCGCGCAGCCCGCGCGCCTCGAGCTCGTCGCGGACCAGCCGCGCCACCTCGACGATCCGGTCGAACGGCACCCGCGGACCCGGGTCCAGGTCCAGCACGGCGTAGTCCGGGCGGTCGAGGTTCGCCAGGCGCGAGTGCCACGGGTTCACCGCGATCGTCCCGAGCTGCACGGTGTGGAGCAGCGTCGGCAGGTCGCCGCCGATGAAGCGCGGCTCGACGCGGCCGTCCTCGATCTCCACGTCCGCCACCCGCACGCCGTCGGGGACGCTGTCGCCGGCGTTCTGCTGGAAGAAAGACATCCCCATGGCGCCGTTGGGGAAGCGCTTGAGCGAGAGTGGCCGGTCCTTCAGCAACGGCAGGAGCGCCGGCGCCACCCGCACGTAGTAGCGCATCAGGTCGCCCTTCGTGAGCTTCGGCTTCGCGAAGAACGGCTTGTCGAGGCTCGACACCGAGAGCGTGACGCCGTTCGGGAACACGAGCGTCCCGTCGCCACCGTCCTGCTCGATCCGGGTCAACTGGGTCGCGATGGGGGCGCGGGACGACGTGCCCCGGGCGCTGCTACGGCGGGAACGCGACGGCGGGGGCGACACACGTGTCGCCCCTACGGATCGGGCCTTCGGTGCGCTGCGTGGCTTACGTTGCATGCTGGTGGCCTCCCGGCCGACGTCGCGTGGGTCCTTGTCGTCGCGCGTGCCGAGGTAGATCGGCTGCCGCAGCCGGCCCTCGGCGGTCCATTCGCTGAACTTCACCTCGACCACCACGCGCGGACTCACCCAGTGCGCCGGCTCGTTCGTCCTCGGCGGCGTCTCGAACGGCGGGGTCGAGCGCTCGAGCGCCTCCAGGCGCCGGCGCATCTCCTTGAGTCCCTCGCGGGTGAAGCCGCCGCCGGTGTGGCCGACGTAGATGAACCGGTCGCCCTCGAAGTAGCCGAGCAGCAGGGCGCCGAGGTGTGGGCGCGTGTTGCGCGGCTCGGTGAAGCCGCCGATGACGAACTCCTGCCGGAACTCGACCTTCAGCTTGAGCCAGTCGCGCGAGCGGGCGCCGGGGACGTAGGGCGCGCCGACGCGCTTGGCGATGATCCCCTCCCACCCGGCCCGGCGCGCGCGCTCGAGCATTGCGTCGCCGTCGCCGACCGTGGAGTCGCCGAGGAGGATCGGTCCCGACCCCGCGCGCCGCGCGCCGCCGGCGAGGAGGCGCTCGAGGCGGCGGCGGCGGGCGCTCCACGGCTCGGCGGTCAGCGTCTCGCCGCCGTCCACGAGGACGTCGAAGGCGATCAGCGCGGCCGGCGTCTCCTCCAGCTCCCGCGCCAGCGCGCGCTCGTCCTTCAGGTGCATCCGCGTCTGGAGGTGCTGGAAGCGCGCCGGCTGGCCATCGTGCATCGCCACGATCTCGCCGTCGAGCACGAGCGGCCGCCCGCGGCGCCGCGTGACGAGCGCGCGCAGCGCGGCCGCGACCTCGGGGAACTGCGACGCCTTGTCTTTCCCGTTGCGCGTGATGAGCTTCGCCGCGCGCTCGGTGGCGAAGGCGAGGACGCGCACGCCGTCGTACTTGGGCTCGAAGGCCCAGCCGCTCCCCGTCGGGACATCCTTGCCGACGGTGGCATACATCGGCTCGATCTGTCGAGATGAGAGCGTGGGCACGCGGGGGTGCGAGGCAAGAGCGATGCCCCCAAGCCAACGAGCCCCGACGCGCGTGCTGCGGCGCCGGGGCTCGTCGGTTCAGAGCTCGTTCTGTCTGACGGTCGTGCGGTCGTGCGGTCGTGCGGTCGTGCGGTGGACGGGCTGCTACCTACTCAGCCCGCTTTCGTGACGTCGGACGCTTGCGGGCCCTTCTGACCCTGGACGATCTCGAACTCGACGCGATCGCCTTCCGCGAGCGACTTGAAGCCGCCGCCCTGGATGGCGCTGTAGTGGACGAACACGTCCGGTCCACCCTCCCGGGAAATGAAGCCGTACCCCTTCGCGTCGTTGAACCACTTCACGGTGCCAGTGATCCTTGCCATCGAACCCTTCCTCTCCCCTGCAGGGGGCTAACGGTGGTGCTGATCCCGCTCGTCCGGTCGGTCTGACGTCCACGTCTGCCGCCCACCTGCACGGCCGACCTCGATCCGCGGCTCCGCGTGATCGCCGCCCATCCCTTGCGTGCTTGGATGTGCTGACGCACCAACCAGTTCCGGCAAGTTTTGTGCACGTCGCGTGAAAAACCGGCGGCGAGCCGTCCGCTCCGGACCGCCGCCGTCGCTCGGCGAGGGCCGCGTGGTGGGGTCGTAAAGCGTTACCAGATAAATAGATTGTCGAGGCCAGGGGGGCACAAAACGAACACGCTCCTCTCGTCGAGAGAGGAGCGTCGTCCGGAATCCGAATGCTGCCGGGCGGTGTCGTCGTCAGGCGGCGCCGGCAATGTACCGCGCGAAGCGGCCACAGCCCTTGCAGGTCAGCGTCACGTGCGAGCGCGGTGGAGGCGGAACCAGCGTGGGGTGACGCTCGATCGGACCTGAACAGGAAGGACAGCTCAGCGGCGCCCCGTTACGGTCGTTGGCGATGAGGTGCAGGGCCTGCGCCGGGTTGTACGTGTTCGGACGTGGCTTGCGCATGAGTCCTCCAAATGTGTGCCGCCTGGGCGCGACCTGCTGCGCCGTGGTACCCCGGAAAGCTAACCGCTTCTTTCCCTAAGTCCAAATAGGAAATCAATTTGACGTGTGGGCTGCGCTCCGTTCTCGCACCCCTCGCCCTGCTCGCCGCAACGGGAAGCGCGACGGGCTGCGGCCCCCGTGCGCACATTCCACCCCGTCCAGCCGCCCCGGCGACGTCGCTGCCGGAGACCAGTTGCCCGTCGGCGCCGGGCTCTCCCGCCGACGGGCTCCTGACGCGGAACGTCCCGGGTGCACTCCGCTCCGGGGACAGTCTCGCCATACTGGCGCGCGCTTTGGCGCCAGTGTTGTACCTCCAACGCGACGAAACGTTCCCGCTCTGCCGGGTGGTCGCGGTGGTGCACCCGACGCGCCGCGTGATCGCCTACAACCTGCTCTGGCGCGACGACGTCCACGGCGCGTGGCTCCCCTTCACGACGGCCACCGACCAGGAAGTCGTCTGGGTAGGATACGACTCGACCCTCGCCCCCGTTGAGATCTGGACCTACTGGCACCACCGGCTCCTCCACTCGGTGTGGCCCCGCACGCGGGTGGAGATCGACGTGCAGTGGGGGAAGCACGGCTCCCTGCCCGGTAGCGTGATCCAGGGCGACCTCCCGGCCTTCCAGACGCTGAACGTCTTCTACGCGCTCGCGATCCTGGGGATTCCGGACATCGCCCTCGGTCGACTGAGCCGCCCCGGGCCCTGGTGCTTCTGCCACGGCTACCGCCGCTACCGGCAGTTCACCCGCCCCCTCCCGCTCTCCTGGCACATCGACGCCGTCGCCCACACCGAACAGCCCGAGCCCACCCTCCGCGCGGTGTTCGGGAAGCACTACTCGGACAAGCGACTCTGGCCGTAACAGCCGGGACGGGGGATGGGGGATGGGGGATGGGGGATGAACTGCGAGAGGCTTCAGCAGTTCATCCCCCATCCCCCATCCCCCATCCCCCGTCCCGGCTGTTTCACTCCCAGTCGTGCGGGCGCCTCCACACGCGCCGGCCGACGCGCCAGATGCGCTTGCTCGACACCTCGCCGCCGTCCAGGAAGCCATCCGGGTCTTCGAGCGCCTCGCTCATGTCGTTGGCCTTGGCCGAGGCTTCGTCCGCCCAGTGGAGGATCTCGGCTTCCACCGTCGCTGGCTCGACCGGGCTGCCGTATTCGGGCTTGCCGTGGTGGGAGAGGATCATGTGCTGCAGGTCGAGCAGCTGCCCGTCGGTGCACACCTTCTCGCGCAGCGTCGCGAGCCGGCGCTCCAGCATGAGCACGCCCAGCACGATGTGGCCGACGATCAGGCCGCACGGCGTATAGGTGAAGCCGCCGGGGCCGATCTCGTACGAGTCCACCTTGCCGATGTCGTGCAGTAGCGCGCCGGCGAAGACGAGGTCCGGGTTGGCGCCGCGGGTGGTCCTGGCCGCCGTGCGGGCGAAGTGGGCCACCTCGAAGGTGTGCAGGAGCAGCCCCCCGAGCTTGGCGTGATGGCCGGCGGTGGAGCCCGGCGTCCGCTCGAAGCGGAGGCGGAAGTCGTCGTCGTCGAAGAAGAGGTCGAGCACCTTCCGCAGCTTCGACGACTCCATCCGGGCGCGCCTCTCGTCGATCCAGTCCCAGAGCCGGGTGCAGTCGCCGGCGATCTTCGGCAGGAACTCCTCGACCCGCGACTGGTCGCGCGGGAGCGGCCGCACGGGCGCGGTGAGCTGGAGCTGCCGCTTCGCCGTCCCGTTCTTCCCGTAGAGCGCGATGTGCCCGATGGCCTGCACGATCTGGCCGGCGCTCGCGCCCTCCGCCCACTGGATCTTGTCCGACCAGATGGGGGCCGTGTCGAGCTTCCCCGACGAGTTGCCGAGGGTGAGGATCACGAACGGATCGCCCGCACCCGTCGTCTTCTCCGCGCGATCGAACACGAGGAGCGGGTGCTGCACCCGAGCGCCGACGCCAAGCTCCTGCAGGTTGAGCGGGGCCATGGTCGCAAATGTGAGAGCAAGCAAGACGCTGGCGCAAGAGCGGAGCCAGGAACGGCGATTCGCGACTCGCGTCGGGTGAAGCGCTCTTCGGACATCTCGACACAATGTCCGGTCCTTCTGCCTCGCATATTCGGTGTGACGCGCGTCACACGTCGTAAGTACTTGTATTATAATTACTTATGTGCGAATCAGGGTGGTATTGGAGTTGCCAAATGTCTTCGCCGACGATCGTCCATTCCTGCCATCATCGCCTCGAAGGTCTTGCCCATGTCTGGAGCCCGCACCCTCTCCCGTTTCGCCGCCATCGCGGTCGCCGCCGCCGTCATTGCCGGCTGTTCGGCTGAGTCCACCACGCAGCCGCAGCCCGTTGCGAATCCCGATCTGATCGGCGGCCTCATCGGCACCGTCGGCGGGACTGTTGGCGGCGTCGTCGGCAGCGTTGCCCCCGGGCTCCTCGCCTGCCCGACCTCGAACAGCTACACGGCCACGAAGGTGATCGGGAAGAGCGGCGGCACGATCAAGGTCGGCCCGCACACGCTCACGATCCCCTCGGGCGCGCTGAGCGCGAACACGACGATCACGGCCACCGCGCCGGCGGGGCAGTACGTCGAGGTCCAGTTCCAGCCGCACGGGCTGCGCTTCGCCAAGGCGACGACGCTCACGCTCAGCTACCAGCAGTGCGGTCTCGTCTCCGGCCTGCTGCTCGACGTGGCGTACGTGGACGACAGCTATCAGATCCTCCAGCTCTTCGGCGCCAGCAACAACATCCTCGCGCGCACGCTGACGACGAAGACCGACCACTTCTCGAGCTACGCGATCGCGTACCGCGGCGAGACGGTGGTGGACGTCACCGAGGAGTAGCGGCCGCACCCACGCCACGGCGTGACCATGTGCAGCGGGGCGGCGTCTATTGGATGCCGCCCCGCTGCACATCCGGGGACCGCGGTGCTGGCATTCTCACCCCTCCGACCCGTCCCGCGCCTGAATCCGCTTCATGCCTTCCATCGACGACCTCCAGACGGCCCGCGCAGCGTGCGGCCCCAAGGGGCCGGCTGGCGAGCAGCTGCTCGAAGAAGGGCGGGGGGCTGACCGCGCCGGGCGACTGCTCGAGGCGGCGCGCGCGTACGAGGCGGCCGTCGAGCGCTCGACCGCCGAGGGGAGTCGCCGCGTGCTGGCCGAGGCGCTGCGGCGGCTGGGCGTAGTCCGACAGCGCCGCCAGGAGGGTGAGGCGGCGCGCGCACTCTGCCAGCGGAGCTACGACGTGGCGATGGAGGCGGGCGACGCGGTGCTCGCCGCCGAGGCGCTCAACACGCTGGCGGCGTTCGATCTGGAGCGCGGCGAGATCGACCTGGCGCGAAAGGAGTTCCTGCGCGCCCTCGACCTCGGTGGGATGTCCAGCGCCACTCTGCGCGGTCGCATCGAGCAGAACCTCGGGGTGATCTCCAACATCCGCGGCGACCTGGACGCGGGGCTGCTCCACTACCGTCGGTCGCTCGAGGCGTACGAGCAGGCGGGGGATGAGCGCGGCTGCGCGATGGCCCACCACAACCTCGGCATGATCAGCGCCGACCGGCAGCTCTGGCATGAGGCCGAAGAGCACTACCGGATGAGCCTCCAGTTCGCCGAGTCGGCCGACGACGTGCACATCCGCGGCCTGTGCCTGCTGAACCGGTGCGAGGTGCTGATCGCCCGGGGGCGCCACGAGCGCGCGCGGCTCAGCGCCGAGGAGGCGCTGCGCGTGTTCGACCAGCTCGGGGTGCTGCGCAACAAGGCGGACGCGTACAAGATGCTGGGCATCGTGTATCGCGAGACCGGGAAGCCGGCGCTGGCCGAGGCGCGCCTCCGCACGGCGATCGACCTGGCGGTGCAGACGGGCGCGATGCTGAGCGAGGCCGAGTCGTCGCGCGAGCTGGCGATCCTCTACCAGTTCCAGGGGCGCAACCAGGATGTGCTGAAGCTGCTCACCGCGTCCCACCGTCTGTTCGGCCGGCTCAACGCGCGCGTGGAGATGGTGGACGTCGCCGCGAAGCGGGCGCAGCTCGAGGGGATCTACCTCGAGGTGGTGCGCGAGTGGGGGCAGTCGATCGAGTCGTCGGACAGCTACACGTTCGGCCACTGCGACCGCGTCGCCGCCTTCGCCGTGGCCGTGGGGCGGGCGATGGGGCTCGACGACGCCGACCTGACGACGCTCCGCATGGGCGCCTACCTGCACGACCTGGGGAAGGTGCGGGTGCCGCACGAGGTGCTGAACAAGCCCGGCCGCCTGACGCAGGAGGAGTTCGAGCTGATGAAGCTGCACCCCGTCTACGGCGTGGAGATGCTCGCCGGGGTCGAGTTCCCGTGGGACATCAAGCCGATCATCCGCTGGCACCACGAGAAGTACGACGGCACCGGCTACCCGGACCGCCTGAAGGGCGACGAGATCCCGCTCACCGCGCAGATCGCCTGCGTGGTGGACGTCTACGACGCGCTGACGACGACCCGCAGCTACCGCACGGCGATGACGCGCGAGGCGGCGGTGGCCGAGATGACGCGCACGCGCGACTGGTGGCGCCCGGACGTCTTCAAGACCTTCCTGGCGACGATCGGCGCGGGCACGGGAGTTTCGGCGGCGGCGTAAAGATGACCGGTGCGAGGTGCGAGGTGTGAGGTGCGAGAGGGGCCCCGGGATGCTTCAATGAGCGTCCCGGGGCCCGTCGCGAATCGCGGATCGCCGTCAAGTCGCGTACACCACGTCCCCTTCCGCGTCGATGCCGAGCTCCGTCTGCATGCCGCAGACGCCGCAGACCATGATGGCGTGCCAGACTTCGTTCAGCTCGGTGCGGTTCTGGTCGGTCGCGGGCTTCACGATGACGCGCTTGTAGCTGTACTCGCCGCAGTTCTCGCAGGCGTGGGCGCGCGCGATGCGCTCCGCGCGCTCGCGCGTGATCGCGGACACGTTGGAGCGGGGCAGGTCGTCGGCCACTGCGCGATGAACGACGGGCTACCGGTCGTTCGACGAGCCGCCGAAGCCGCCGCCCGAGATGCCGCCGGGCGACTCGAGGAGCGACCGCACGACCGGGGGCGGCGTGGGCGCGGGCTGGTAGGGCGGCGCCTGCGACGCGCCGTCGAGGACCCGGTTCGCCGTCGGCGGACCGCTGGGCGGACGGGGCGCGCCCAGCGCCCCCGGAGCGCCGGGCGCGCCTCTCGAGAGCATCTGCGCCAGGCTGCCGACGGCGCCCATGACGCCGCTCGCCTCGCTCGGCAGGAAGATCGTCGTCCCCTGCCCCTGGGCGAGCGCGGGGAGCGAGTCGAGGTACTTCTGGCCGAGCAGGTACATCGCGGCCTGCCCCTCGGGGAGCGCCTCGGCGATGCGGCGGATCGTCTCGGCCTCGGCCTGCGCCATCAGGAGGCGCGCTTCGGCCACGCCCTGCGCGCGGAGGATCGCGGCGTCCTTCTCGCCCTCGGCGCGGCGGACCTGCGCCTCGCGCACGCCCTCGGACTCGAGGATCGCGGCGCGCTTGGTCGCCTCGGCGTTGGTGACGGCGGCGCGGCGCTCGCGCTCGGCGCGCATCTGGAGCTCCATCGACTGCTGGATGTCGCGCGGCGGCTCGATCGCCTGGAGCTCGACGCGCGTCACGTCCACGCCCCAGCCGATCGACGCCTCCTCTATCACCTCGCGCATGCGCTGGTTGATCTGGTCGCGGCTGGCGAGCGTCTGGTCCAGCTCCATCTCGCCGACGATGTTGCGCAGCGTGGTGCGGGTGAGCGTCTCGAGGGCGTAGGGAAGGTTCTGGACCGAGTAGGTGGCCTTCACCGGGTCCGCGACGCGGTAGTAGAGCACCGCGTCGATGTCTATGGTGACGTTGTCCTTGGTGATGACGGGCTGGCTCGGGAAGTTCAGCACCTGCTCGCGCAGGTCGATGCGCGCGGTGGAGCCGGCGGTGATCTTCTTCACGCCGTTGACGTCGGCGTTGAAGTAGCGGACGTCGATCGACTTCGGGCGCTCGACGAACGGGATCAGGATGTTGAGCCCCGAGCGGGCGATGCGGTTGAACTTGCCGAGCCGCTCGATGACCATCACCTCGGCCTGCCCGACGATCTTGAGCGAGCTGGTGCCGACGAACATCGCGAGCAGGAGAATGACGAGCAGTACGATGCCGAACATGGCGGAGGACTCCTACGTCATGGGGGTTGCTTTCATAGTACGAAGCGGGACTGCCAGGCGCCACGGGCGCCTGCGGGACTGCTAGCCGCCACGGGCGGCTAGCAGTCCCCTCATCAAAACCTCCAGTCCGCAACGAAGACGTTCGTCTCGTGGGGCCTGGCCGCGTGGCGGTTCGAGGCCCAGACGAGCTTCCGGCCGTCGGGGCTGAACTGGGGGAAGCCGTCGAACTCCGGGCTGGTGGTCACCTGCTCGAGCCCCGAGCCGTCGTCGTCGACGAGGAAGAGGTCGAAGTTCTGCGCCTGGGGGCCGCGCGGGTTGCGGTGGTTGGACGAGAAGATGATCCGGCGGCCGTCGGGGGTGAAGAACGGCGCGAAGTTGGCGCCGCCCAGGTTCGTGACCTGGCGCTGGCCGCTGCCGTCGGCGTTCATGACCCAGATCTCCATCCGGTTGGGGCGCACCATGCGCTGGGCGAGGAGGTCGCGGTAGGCGCCCAGCTCGGCCGAGTCGGTGGGGTGCCAGGCGCGGTAGACGATCCGCGCGCCGTCGGGGGAGAAGAAGGGGCCGCCGTCGTAGCCGGGGGCGCTCGTCAGGCGGCGGAGGTTCGAGCCGTCGACGCCCATCGTGTAGATGTCGAGGTCGCCGTCCTTGAGCGACGTGAAGACGATCGTCCGCCCGTCCGGCGAGAGCGTCCCCTCGGCGGTGTAGACGCCGTAGCTCGTTAGGCGCTGGAGGCCGGAGCCGTCGGCGCGGGCGGTGTAGATGTCGAACGGGTCGAGCCCCCAGACGTAGCCCTTCGACGGGTCGGGGCGGGGCGGGCACGCGGTGTCGGCGGCGTGGGTGGAGGCGAAGAAGATCCGCCGGTCGCGGTCGTAGAAGTAGCCGCAGGTGGTCTTGCCCGTGCCGGTCGAGACGCGCCGAGGCCGCGCGGTGCCGTCCACGTTCACCGTGTACTGCTGGTCGCACGTCCGCCCGTCGCGCGTGCTCTGGAAGATCAGCCGCCGCCCGTCGGCACTGAAGTACGCCTCGGCGTTCTCCCCGCCGTTCGTGATCTGCCGGACGTTCGAGAGATGCCGCTCCTCGCCGGCGCTGGTCGAGATCAGGGGCGCGGCCGATTCGGCGGCCGGCTTCGCACGCGAGCAGGCGACGAGTGCAAGGAAAATCAGAGTTCGCATGGCAGGCATTCTCGGCGGGAGGCGGTGAAGAATCAACCGCAGAGGACGCGGAGGCCGCGGAGGAGTGCCGCCCGGGAGGCAATTGCCTCCCGG
>DATFPD010000503.1:0-3680 GCA_035265005.1 Gemmatimonadaceae bacterium
CGAGGTCGAGCGCACCCAGCTCCCGCCCTGCCCAGCGCAGGGCGATCCGGCCCCCGGCGCCCGGCGCGACGGAGAGCGGGCCGTCGCGGAACGCGGGCGGGCCGCCCACCGGGCCGCGCCGGGCGAACGCCGCGCCCGCCCCCGCGGGGAGCGACGTGACCAGCCGCGCGACGCCGCCCCGCACCTCGGCGACGGTGCCGTCCGGCCCCTCGTAGCGGCCGTCGGGAAGCAGGACGGCGATCTGCACCGGCCCGCGGTAGGGCATCTCGTGGTTGTTGCGGACGACTAGCGTCTGCGCGGGGGCCGCCGCGCTCGTCAGGCAGACGGCGGCGGCGGCGAGGAGCGCGCGGCTCATGCGGCCGGCACGTCGGCGCCGTCCCACTGCTCTATCCGGCGGCGGACGCCCTCGAGGTGCGCGCGCATCAGCTCGACGGCGCGCTCGGCGTCGCGGGCGCGGAGCACCTCGCAGATGGCGACGTGCTCGCGGTGGTCCGCCTCTCGCGCGCGGTAGATGCCGAGGATCAGCCGCTGCTCGGCGCGGAAGACGCTGGTGAGCACGTCGAGCAGCTGGCGCAGGACGACGTTCCCGGAGGCGACCGCGATCTGGCGGTGGAAGGCCAGGTTCACCTGGTTGAGCGTCGCGTCGTCCTGGATGTTCGCCTCGGCCTGGGCGAGGAGCCGCCCCATCTCGGCGAAGTGCTCCTCGGTGCCGTGCTCGGCGGCCAGGCGGGCGGTGGTCGTCTCGAGCGGGATGCGCGCCTCGATCAGGTCGAGGAGGATCTTCTTGGAGACGACGCCGTCGAAGACCGGGTTCGTGATGACGATCGAGTCCGGGTCGCGCCCGACGTAGACGCCGGAGCCGTGGCGGATGTCCACGACGCCGACGGTCTCGAGCTTCTTGAGCGCCTCGCGCAGGGTGGGCGCGCCGACGCCGAAGTCGCGCGCCATGGCGCTGATCGCCGGCAGGCGGTCGCCGGCCTTGTACTGTCGGCTCTGGATCAGCTTCCTGATCCGCTGGGCGAGGTCATCCGAGAGACTCTGCCGCAGGACTGGCGTCAGCAGTTGATCCATAGGCCTCTCCGAGGTGGGGCTCGGAAAATTCGGTTGAACCCAACAAGTGATTAAGTCATTTGTTGAGTTGGACCGAATCAACAACTGGGGCTTTGTCGTGTCAAGAGACAAAATCAGACGGCGTTTGCTGGTATGGTTGATGTAAGCACGCCTGGAGTCCCCTCTGTCGGGAAGCAACGCCGTCCCGCCGTCCCGCTCTCTCCTGACCGAGTGGGTTTCCGCGCCTTCCCATCGCCTGCCTGTAGAGGAGTCATGGATTCTACTTCCCCCGTCACCGTCATCACCGGCGCCAGCGCCGGCATCGGCGCCGAGCTCGCGCGGCAACTCGGGCGGGCGGGCCACCGGCTCGTGCTCGCCGCGCGCCGGGAGGAGGAGCTGCGGCGCGTGGCGACGGAGGCGGGGGACGAGGCGCGGCCGATCGTCACCGACGTCCGCAGCCGCGCCGACGTGGAACGGCTTCGCGACGCGGCCCTCGAGGCGTTCGGGCAGGTGGACGTCTGGGTCAACAACGCGGGGCGCGGGATCGGCGTCCCGGTGCTCGAGCTGACCGACGAGCAGTTCGATGAGATGATGCAGGTGAACGTGAAGTCGGCGCTCTACGGCATGCAGGCCATCGTGCCGCACTTCCAGCAGCGCAACGCCGGCCACCTCATCAACGTCTCCTCCTTCCTCGGCCGCGTCCCGCTCGCCAGCTACCGCTCGGCGTACAACGCCGCCAAGGCCGCGCTCAACGCGCTCACCGCGAACCTCCGCATGGACCTCGGCCGCACGCACCCCGGGATCCGCGTGTCGCTCGTCATGCCGGGGATCGTCCGCACCGAGTTCGCCGGCAATGCGTTAGGCGGCACGCCCCAGGCCCAGTGGAACGCCGCGGCCGGCGGCCGGGGCGGCGGCCCCCAGGCCCAGACGGTCGAGGAGGTCGCCGCCGCCATCGCCGCCCTGATCGCCGAGCCGAGGGCCGAGCTCTACACCAACCGCGCGTCGGCGGGGATCGCGAAGAAGTACTTCGAGGACGTGGAAGGGTTCGAGGCGGGGATGCGATAGGCAAGGCCTTCGTACTTGCCTTCGATGTCGGCTTTCGGGCGCGGAATCCGAATTATGAGGACACCCCTCACGGAGCCCGCCCATGTCCCGCAAGCTGACGTACCTCGCCCTCGCGCTCGGCGCGACCGCCTGCACCGCCGACGTCACCGAGCCGAAGGCCGCCGCCCCGGGGCCCGATGCGTCGGCGCTCCTGTTCTACTCGGTCTGGGGATACCAGGCCTCCGCCCTCCCGCTGGACTACGGCGCGGCGATCAACGGCGCGGGCAACGTCGTCGGGACGCTCGGCGGGCAGGGCGTCTACTACGCGCAGGGGGTGACCACCACGCTGCCGCTGCTGTCCAGCGTCGCGTACGTCACCCCGGTCGACCTGCTCGACGATGGCAGAATCCTCGCGCGGGGGAACGGGCCGCAGGGGCCGAAGGCGCTGTACTACTTCAACGCCACCACGGCGCCGATCGACATCGCTGCGCCGTACTGGGCGGAGCCCCACGCGATGAACAACCAGGGCGTGGCCGTGGGGCGGTTCGGCGCCCCCGGGAGAAGCTGGGGCGCCTTCCGCTGGACGGCCGCCACCGGAGCCGTCGACATCACCCCGGCGGGCTACGAGCTGGGCTGGGCGACCGACGTCTCCGCGACCGGGTACGCCATCGGCTGGGTGCAGCTCGGAAACACCGTGTACAACTACCTCTGGAACCCCGCCAGCTCGGCCGGCGTGGTCGTCCCGAGCGTCACCACGTACCAGGCGCTGAACGGCGGCGTCCTCGTCAGGCACCCGACGATCGGCTCCGCCACCTGGTCGACGTACTACGGGTACACCGCCGCCGGCCCCGACCCGGTCGGGCACCGCGTGACGAAGATCAGCTCGAACGGCCGCTACGTCGGCTCCTTCACCGACCCGAGCACCGGCCAGTCCCGCGCCTGGACCTCCATCGGGACCAGCGCCGCCACCACGCTCCCGCTCCCGGCCGGCTTCGTGTCCGCGCGGGCGATCGACGTGAACGGCTGCGGCACGATCCTCGGCAGCGGCGTCCAGGCCGCGGACAACAAGACGAAGGCCATCGTCTGGAGCCGAAGCCTCACCTGCGACCTCGCGCCGGCGGTTGCGGCGTGGTAAGGGACGCGGGACGCGGGACGCGGGACGCGGGACGCGGGACGCGGGACGCGGGACGGCGGGACGCGCGGATTGTGCGCAGTTGCGTCATTCCGAGCGAGTACGGCGCGAGCCGCGCGCAGCGAGGAACCCCCGTCCCGGCGGCGGAGCACTGAACGGCGGGACGGAGGGCGTGACCTCAGCACCGCAGTCGCCGGGCGCTCTTGCGCCGTTCACGACTCCTCCGTCGGGACGGGGGTTCCTCGCTGCGCGCGGCTCGCGCCGTGCTCGCTCGGAATGACGCACGCTCCCCGGACAATCGCGTTCCTCCACACGGCGTCCCGCATCCCGCATCCCGCGTCCCGTATCCCCTTCCCACTCGCTCACCCGCCGAGCGACACGCTCTCCGGCTCCATCTCCCCCGTGTAGTACGACATCAGCGCCTGCTGGAAGACCAGGGTGTAGCGGGCGTTCA
>DATFPD010000504.1:0-2195 GCA_035265005.1 Gemmatimonadaceae bacterium
TCACCCGGCGCTGCGGCATTGAGGCCGCCCGGCGGGGGGAGCGCCCGAGACGCGGCGCGTCCACGGCGTTAGGATATGGATGTCGATGCCGCTGTGAGTCCTGCCGATGCCGTTCGCCAGATGGGGACGTACGTCCCGACCCGGAGCCTGCGGTGCCGTGCTCGCGCTGCTCGGCGGCGCGCTGGCGGCGTGCGGGGAGCCGGGTGGACCAGGCAGCGTCCGCGTGCGCGAGCGGTGGTTCGAGGCGCAGACGGGCTCGAGCCGGGCGCAACCGGCTGCAGCCGGCGAGCTGGTCTACTTCGGCACCGGCGACGGCCAGGTCATCGCGCGCGAGCGTGCCACCGGCCGCCCGCGATGGACCACGACCGTTAGCCTCAATACTGCGGTCGAGGGCGCCAACCTCATCGCGCGCTCGGGTGTCGTCGTCGCGCCGGTCGTGACCTGGACCTTCGGGCTCGACGCGGCGACGGGCCGCGAGCTCTGGCGCTACCAACCGCCGCGCGACGTGCCGGCGAATCCGGCCAACCCGCCCCCGGGGCAGGTGGCAGCCACGCACATCGACGCCGACGACCAGACGGTGTACCTCGGGGCGTGGGGCGCGTCGGTCTCGGCGCTCGACCTCCGGACGGGGGCGGCGCGCTGGGTCTGGAAGACGCCCGACACCGCGTCGACGCGCTCGGGGTCGATGGGGGTGCGCCTGAGCGGCGACACGCTCTACGCCACCGTGTGGCACGACGTGCCGCCGGTCGGCGCGAAGTGCGAGCCGTGGGTCGTGGCGCTGAACAAGCACACCGGCGCGGAGCTCTGGCGCGCGGTGCTGCCGGCCACGTCGAGCGGAGCGTGCGTCCTTGGCGCGGCGGCGGTGTACCAGCACCTGGTGATCGTGAGCACGCTCGACGGCCACCTGTACGCGGTCGACAGCCGCACGCAGCAGGTCGCGTGGCACGACCGCCGGGAGGTGCAGTGGGCACAGCTGAGCCTCCCGGTGGTCGTGGATGGCGTGCTCTACCTCGACGGCGCCGACGGCCGGCTCTACGCCCGCCGCCCCACCGACGGGGCCGTGCTCTGGAGCGCGGAGCACGCGGGCCAGGTGGGGGGACCGCCGACCGTCTCCGGGCAGCGCGTCTACATCTCCGACCTCTCGCAGCTCTTCATCTTCGACCGCGCCACTGGGCGGCGGGTAACGGTGCTCGACCCGCCGCGGAGCGACCCGATCATCTTCAACGCCCCGCCGCTCGTCGTGGACGGCCAGGTGTTCGCGCCGGCGAGCAACGGCGCGTGGAGCTTCGACGAGCCCTAACGCGCGCGTCGCCCCGTCGCGCGCTCGGGCGGCGCCGGCATCTCGCACAGTAGCTGCCCGCAGTCCTCGATCCGCAGGCACCCGCAGGCCAGCGCCTGCGTCAGCACCGCCCGCATCCGCTCGGCGCGCGCGACGATGGCGTCGACCTCGGCGAGCTTCCGCGCGGCGAGCGCGTGCCAGCGCGCGGCCGGGGGCGTGCCGGGCGCGAAGCCGGTGACGAGCTGCTTCACCTCGCGCATCGTGAAGCCGGCCTCGCGCGCGAGGGCGATCAGCGCCAGCCAGTCGAGGACGCTCTCGTCGTAGCGCCGCTTGCCGCCGGCGCGCGGCGGGCGCGGCAGAAGTCCCAGGCTCTCGTAGTAGCGGATCGCGGTCGCCGCCACGCCGGACCGCCGCGCGACCTCGCCGATGCTCATGCTCTCGCTGCCGCTCATATCAGGGGCGAAGGGCTTGACCTCCAGTGCGCTCGAAGTTGTAGCGTGCACGCAGACGCCGCAACGACCGACGACACGAGAGGAGCCCCGACGATGAGCACCGCGCGCGAGACCGTATCGACCCCGCTGGCCTGCGTCCCCGGCGCGATCCCCACCGCCGACCGGCCGGCCCACTTCGCCCTCGCGGCGCGGCTGTTCGGCGACGCCTCGCGCGAGCGCTGCGCGCTGCCCGACGGCTACGCGTTCCGCTTCGAGCCCGACGCGCTGGAGCAGGTGGCGCGCTTCGTCGCCAACGAGCGAAAGTGCTGCCCGTTCCTGACGTTCACCATCGCGCTCGCGGCGGGCGGCGGACCGCTCTGGCTCCAGCTCACGGGGCCGGTGGGGACGAGAGAGTTTCTGGACGCGGAGCTGGCGGGGTGAGGGGGCGGCGCCGGGATGCGGGACGCGGGATGACGGCCGCCCGG
>DATFPD010000505.1:0-3668 GCA_035265005.1 Gemmatimonadaceae bacterium
CCCCCGCCGTTGATGTTGCGCCGTCCACGTCCGTGGTACGCCGTTTCCCACCTACCGCGGGTAGGGCGTATTGCCCACGGCGTGAGGGACAAACGGCGAACGACAGGCCCGCACGGCGCAACATCAACGGCGGGCCGGCGAGGGCGTCGCCCCAATGGTACGACCCGTCATTCGGCCATTCCCGCACCACGACGCATCGCGGTCAGTCCCCCCACGCCCCGAGCGCCTTCCGCACCGCCACCAGCTGCCCCACGTGGTACGACGTGTGGTCCGCCGCCAGAAGCAGCTCGCGGAGGTACGTCTGACCGTTGCCGTTCGGGACCGCGGCCAGCAGGTCCGTGCCGGGGTCCTCGGTCAGGGCGACCAGCGCCTGGCGGTCCTGGCGGAACGCGGCCGCGCTCCCGTCCCAGGCGGAGTCGTTAGGTGGCGCGTCGTCCGCCGGCCAGTAGTCGTCCGGCCACTTCAGCTCGCGGTAGTCCTCGGCGCGGCAGAAGTCGAGGATGTCCCGCTGGGCGATGCGCAGGTGCTCGACGAGCTGCCAGGGCGTGTGCGAGAACCCCGCCGCCCGCGCCCCGCGCCGCTCCGGCGGCAGCCCCTCGACCGCCTTGTCGTAGTTCGCGTGCGCGTTCTCCCATGTCAGCAGGTGCGCGATCTGCGCCCGCATCTGCGCGTCCCGCCCCTCGGGCGCCATGACGGTCGACCCTTCCAGCTTCGTCGCGTCCATCACGGCCTCACCGCCGTCATCTCCTCCGCCATGCGCACGGCGTTGTACGCGTTCACGATGCCGCCGGTCGCCGAGAGGGAGCCGAAGGGGACCATGGTGCCGTCACCGGGGCGGGTCACCTGCTGCGCGGCGTGGCGCGCGGCCGAGGCCAGGATGATGCGCTTCACGTCGGCCGCGTTGAGCTGCGGGTAGTACGCCATGAGCAGCGCCGCGAGCCCGCTCACGACCGGCGCGGCCATGCTGGTGCCGCTCTCGCGCTTGTAGCCGCCGCCCGGGACCGTGGAGAGGATGTCCACGCCCGGCGCGAAGACGTCCACCCCCGCGCCCCAGTTCGAGAAAGTGGCGGCCAGGCTGTCGCCCCCCTTCCACGAGGAGGCGCCGACGTCGATCCAGTTCTGCGCGCGGCCGCCGCCGCTCACGTAGGTGGGCGTGGGGAAGTCCGGCGTCCTGGTCACGTCCTCGCCGTCGTTGCCCGAGCCGTGCACCATCAGCACGCCGTGCGCGTCGGCGTAGCGCACCGCGTCGTCCACCACGTCCTTCCGCGGCGAGTAGTTCTTCCCGAAGCTCATGTTGATGACGTTGGCGCCGTTGTCCACCGCGTAGCGGATCGCGTTCGCCACGTCCTTGTCGCGCTCGTCGCCGTCCGGCACCGTGCGCACCGACATGATCCGCACCGACGGCGCGATCCCGTCCACGCCGACGCCGTTGCCGCGCACCGCGCCGACGATCCCGGCCACGTGCGTGCCGTGCATCGCGTCCGGCCCCATCGCGTCGCGGTTCCCGTAGCGGCGCTCGGACGGGTCGGCGTAGCGGTCGCCGACGATCGGGCGCGGGTCGTACGAGGCGTTCAGGTTGTACTTGACCCGCGTCTCGACCGCCGCGCGCGTGTCCGCCAGCTCCTCCGGGGTGATGCCGCCCTCGGCGAGCTGCAGGTAGGCGTTCTTCGCCCACGCCTGCTCGCTCCCGCTCGGCTGGTACGCCGAGACGCGCTCGGTGGTGAGCGAGTCGGTGCCGACCGCGCGCTTCAGCACCTGCACCGCGCGGTCGAGCGCGGCGCCGATCATCTGCACCTGGCCGGCGAGCTGCTGCGCCTCCGCCTTCTCCTTCTCGAAGTCGCGCCGCACGTCGCCGCACCGGTCGCGCTCGGGCGCGGGGAGGGTGTCGGCCTTCTGGCAGCGCACGAACAGGCGCGTCACCTCGAACGTGTCCCACTGCACGTCCCGCCCGTCGGCGCCGCCGATGAAGTTCCAGCCGTAGACGTCGTCGGCGTAGCCGTTGCCGTCGTCGTCCTTGCCGTTGGCGGGCGTCTCCTTCGGGTTCCGCCAGATGTTGTCGCGCAGGTCCACGTGCGCGGTGTCCAGCCCGCTGTCGATGATCGCGACGACGACCGCGCGCCGCGGCTGCTTCGTCGCGAGCAGCTCGCGCATCGCGCGCTCGGCGCTGATCCCGGGGATGCCGTCGGCGGCCTGGTCCAGCAGCTGCCAGTTGCGCGGCGCCTCCCGCAGCGCCGACGCGCGCACCGCGGGCGCCTCCGCGGCCGGCGTCGGCGTCGTCACTGCGGTCGTTTCGGCGCGCACGGGCGCGGGCGCCGTCGAGACCGGCGCGGTCGACGTGCTCCGCCCGCAGGCGGCGAGCGCGATGGCGGAGGAGAGTGCGAAGAACGAGAGTGGCTTCATGAGATGGGACGGTTATGACAACGGCCTACCACGGATGAACACGGATAGGAGCAGTATCCGTGTTCATCCGTGTTCAGCTGTTGCACGTTGGCGGCCAGGGTGGTCAGGTGGACCGGATGTAGGTGCAGCCCGCTTCCTGCGCGCGCATCACGGCGAAGACGCCGGAGTGGGCGAGCGTGAGCCCCGGCACGAGGTGGGCGCGCAGCTCCTCGCGCACGGCGGCGCGCTCCTGCTTCGTGCGCCTGGCGATGACGCCGACCTGGTTCATGAACGCGAGGTTGCACCCCAGCAGCATCGCGCCGCGCTCGCGCAGCCCCTGGAGCGAGTAGCCCTTCATCCCCTTCGCGGCGCCAACGCCCTCGGTGGCGAACGGGTTCCGACGCGCCCACTTCCCCGTCTCGGGGTCCTTCACCTTCGCGTGCCGGCCGAGCTCGTACTTCTCCCACATCGCGTCATCGAGCGCCATCGGGATGGCCGCGTGGCGGATCACGAGCACCGGCTGGATGTCGGCGTCCTGGAGCCCGTAGACGTTCCCGTAGCTCAGCAGGTAGACGTACACGTTCGCCAGAATCGTCCCGTCGGCGATCTCGGGGGCGTCGAAGACGGCTTTGTGCTTCGCCCCCTCGAGCTTCGCCGCCCAGCTGTCGTCGAACTTCGGCGCGGCGGCCGCGGGCGCAGGCGCAGCCCCGTCGGTGGGCCGAGGCTGCTGCGTCGCCTGTGACGGCTGGGCGGCCGGGGCGCTGGCGCACGCCGCGGCGCCGGCGAGGGTGACGGCGGTGGCGGCGAGCTGGCCGAGCATCTCGCGGCGGGAGGTGGTGGGGGTGCTGCTGCTCACGACGGGCTCCGGGCGGGGCGAAGGGTGGACGCGGCTGGCGATTCTCGAAAGCTGCCTGGTGCACCCAGCCGATACCAGTCGCCCGCCCCGCACCCGGCCGGGTTCGGCACATGGGACGGTCAGGAGGAGGTCCACCACCGAGGCACCGAGAACACAGAGGACGGGCACCAAGGAGAGGGTCCCTCGCTCGGGACGAGATGCCGAAGAGCGTTGGGGGACCCCCTCCCGTGTGCCGTCCTCTGCGTCCTCCGCGTCCTCCGCGGTTCAATCATTCTTCAGCGAAGCCGACCGGCCGGGGGCCCCTCGTCGGTGTGCCCCTCCCCGGTGTCCCGGTGCCTCTGTGGTCGATTTCAACGAGCGTCCCGGCCGAGAGGCGTGCCTCTCTTCCGCCGAACGTGCCGTCAGTGCGACTGAATCACCAGCCCGCCGCGCG
>DATFPD010000506.1:0-6273 GCA_035265005.1 Gemmatimonadaceae bacterium
CGCTCTACCTGGCGTCGGACGAGTCCGCGTGGGTGACCGGGATCATCCTCGACGTGGCCGGCGGCGCGGTCATGGTATAGGAGAACGAGATGCGAGCGTACGCCATCGCCATGTTCGTCCACGTGCTCGGCATCATCGCGCTGTTCGGCGGGTTCGCGATGCAGCACCGCGCGGGCGCCCGCCTGCGCCAGGCGGCGCGCCACGACGAGGCGAGGCCGTGGGCCGAGCTGCTCGTCGCGACGCGCACGATGGTGCCGTCGGGGGCCGTGATGCTGCTCGCCAGCGGCGGCTACCTGGCCGCCACGCGCTTCCCGGGCATGCCGCCCTGGCTCGCCGTCGCCGCCGTGGTCGTGCTGTGCATCGGCGTGGCGGCGCTGGCCGTGGTGAGCCCGCGCGAGGCGGCGCTCGGCGGCGCCGTGACGGGCGGCGAGGGGGCGCTGTCGCCCGCCGCCTCGGCGGCGATCGCGAGCGCGGGCCTCTGGTCCGTGCTCTCGGCGGCGAACGGCGCCGCGCTCGGGACCATCTGGCTGATGACGGCGAAGCCGGCGATGCTCGAGTCGGTGCTGGTGACCGCGGTGCCGGCGGCCGTCGGCGCGTACGTCGGCGTCCGGTTGGCGCGGCGCGTGCCGGCGGCGCGGCCGGTGGCGCAATCCGCCGAGCGGAGCGAACGTTGAGGCCGCGCCGAGGGGCGGGCGCCGTGCACACCGGGCGGAGGGGCGAGGCCGACGATGGACGTGCTGCTCTTCGGGGCGACGGGGATGATCGGGCAGGGGGTGCTGCGCGAGTGCCTGCGCGACTCCGACGTTAGGCGGGTGGTCGTGGTCGGCCGCCGGCCGAGCGGCCAGGTCCACGCGAAGCTCGGCGAGCTGGTCGTCGCCGAGGTCGGCGACCTGTCGCCGGTGGAGTCGGGGCTGCGGGGCTTCGACGCCTGCTTCTTCTGCCTGGGCGTCTCCGCCGCCGGGATGTCCGAGGTGCGGTACGCGGCCCTCACCTACGACCTGACGCTCTCCGTCGCGCGCATCCTGGTCCGGTCGAATCCCGGCATGACGTTCATCTACGTCTCGGGCATGGGGACGGACAGCACGGAGCGCGGCCGCGCGATGTGGGCCAGGGTGAAGGGGCGGACCGAGAACGCGCTGCTCGCGCTGCCCTTTCGGGCCGCGTACATGTTCCGGCCGGGACTGGTGCAGCCGGTGGAGGGCGCTCGCTCGAAGACCGGATGGTACCGCCTGATCTACGCGGCGCTGGCGCCGCTCCTGCCGCTCCTCAGGCGCCTCTTCCCGAAGCTCGTCACGACGACGGCGGAGGTCGGCCGCGCCATGCTCGCCGTCGCCCGCCGCGGCTACCCGACGCGCGTGCTCGAGAGCGCCGACATCCGGGAGGCGGCGCGCGGCGGCTGAGCCGCCGCTGCGTCACGCCCCTACCGGCGCCATCGACCACCGGAAGGCATGCTTCATGAACGCGGTTTTCGCACATGCGCATCCGGTTACGCCGGCTCCGTCGGCAGTGGCGGGTCGTGACGGCACTCGCGGTGCTGGCGGCCGTGTCGTCCGCGTGCGGGAAGCCGCCCGATCTCGAGAAGGAGCTCGGCACGGTGCAGTCGTGGACCGCGACCGCTCGGCTCGCTGACGACCAGCGCGGCCGCGGCGCGATCTCCCGCGTGTACGCACGGCAGATCCGCGATCGCGCGGCGGAGGCGCTCGGCCAGGAGCGGCAGACGCTCGAGCAGGCCGCGCGCTCCGTCGCCGACCGCGCACGCGCGCGCGCCGCGACGGACTCGCTCGCCGCGGCGATCCGGGGTCTCGATCAGCTCGTCGGCCGCCCGTGAAGAAGTGGCTCGAGGTCGCGCTCGGCGTGGTGACGGGCATCGGCGGCTTCCTGGAAGTCGGCTCGATCGCGACATCCAGCCAGGCGGGCGCCGAGTTCGGGTACCGGCTCGCGTGGGTGCTGCTGCTCGGCACCGCGAGCCTCGCGTTCCTGATGGAGATGACCGGGCGACTCGCGGCGGTCAGCCATCGCAGCTACGTGGATCTGCTGCGCGAGCACTTCGGCATCCGCTTCTTCCTGGTGCCGCTCGTCGCCGTGTTCCTCGTCAGCTTCCTGGTGCTCGCCTCGGAGATCGGTGGCGTCTCGGTCGCCCTCCAGATGGCGACGGGCGTCTCGCTCCAGTGGTGGGCGGTGCTGGTCGCCGTCGCCGGGTGGCTGCTGCTCTGGCGCGGCACCTTCAAGGTGGTGGAGCAGGGGACGGCGATGCTCGGGCTGGTGGCGGTCGCCTTCGCGGCGGGGGCGCTGAAGCTGCATCCGCAGTGGGGAGCGCTCGGCCGCGCGCTCGTGCCGTCGAGCCCCGCGCACGACCGCGCGCGGTACTGGTATCTCGCCGTGAGCATCCTCGGCGCGTCGATCAGCCCGTACCTGTACCTGTTCTACTCGGCCGGCGCGATCGAGGACCACTGGACCACCGAGCACCTCTGGACGAACCGCATCACGGCGGCGTTCGGCAACCTGTTCGGCGGCACGCTCGCCCTCGCGGTGCTGGTGGTGGCCGCGCTGGTCTTCGCGCCGCGGCGGATTCGCGTGGACGGCTACGAGCAGATCGCGCTGCTGCTCTCGACGCCGCTCGGCCGCGCGGGCTTCGTGCTGTTCCTGGCGACACTGTTCATCACCTGCTTCGGGTCCACGCTCGAGATCACGCTCGCCATCGCCTACCTGCTGGCGCAGGGGTTCGGCTGGCAGTGGAGCGAGAACCTCAAGCCGGGGAAGGACGCGCGGTTCGCCGTCGCGTACAGTGTCGTGCTCATCGCCGCCGTGGTGCCGACGGCGGTGGGTCTCCAGCCGCTCTCGCTCACGAACGTCTCGATGGTGCTCAGCGCGGCCAGCCTCCCCGTTACCGTCCTGCCGTTGATGGTGCTGATGAACGACGAGGACGTCATGTCGACGCACGCCAACGGGTGGCCGAGCAACCTGGCGCTCGCGGCCATCGCGCTGCTGTCGCTGGCGCTCTTCGGCGCGGCGATTCCGCTCCAGATCCTCGGCGGGGGGTGAGATGGGCGGCCTCCGACTCGTGCACGAGGTGCTGGACAGTCAGCTCGTGGACCGGCGCAAGGAGAAGATCGGTCGCGTCGACGCGCTGGTGCTCGAGCTGCGCGACGGCGAGCCGCCGTGCGTCGCCGCCATTCTCGTGGGCGGGGCGGTGCGCGCCGAGCGGGTCGGGCGGTGGATGGTGTGGCTGAACCGGGCGCTGCGCAGCCTGGCGCGCGCCCGCGGCGACGGGGTGAGCCGGATCTCGTTCGACGCGGTGCGCCGCATCGCCGACACGATCGAGGTGGACGTGGACGGCGAGTCGCTCCCGTCGGGTCGCCTGGAGCGGTGGCTCGCCGAGAAGGTCGTCTGCCGCATTCCGGGCGCGAGAGGGGAGGGGAAGGGGCACGAGCAGGGGCAGCAGCAGGGCGAACACGTGGGAGACGGGTAGTGAAAGCCCGCGAGATCCGACTCGGCGACCTGACGGGGCGCGTCGTCCGGGACCCGGACGGGCGCTCGGTCGGGCGCATCGAGGAGCTGTGCGCCGAGATCGCCCCGCGCGAAGGCGGCAACGACTACGAGGTCGTCGTGTTCCACGTCGGCGCCTACGGCGCGTTCGAGGCGCTGGCCGGCGGCCGCTTCGCGCAGCACGCGCTGAAGCGCGCCGGCAAGCTGGTCGGCTACCAGCGCTACGAGGTACCCTGGGACTGGCTGGACTTCAGCGACCCCGAGCACCCGCGCCTGACGAGACGGCGGAGCGAGCTGACGAGCCGCACGTCGAGCTAGGCGCCGATGCCCTGCTGGAGTCGCTCGAACACGCGGGCCGCCTCGTCGCCGGGCTCGGCGTCGAGCTCCCGCCGCAGATGCTCGGCGAATCGCCGGTAGACGCGCAGCGAACGCGGGGCGCAGTCTTATACGAGACGATTGAGTTTCGTAATGATTCGCGTAGCTTGCCCGGCATGACGACACGCAGCCCCGGGCGCCCGCGGAGCGAGGAGGCGCACGCCGCCATCCTGGACGCGTCCATCGCGCTGATCCGCGAGATGGGCTACGACGCGGTGACGATGGAGGCGATCGCCGCCCGCGCCGGCGTCGGCAAGGCGACGGTCTACCGGCGCTGGACATCGAAGGAGCTGCTGGTCACCGAGGCCGTCGGGCGGATCGTGAGCACCATCCCCGTGCCGGACACGGGCTCCGCCGAGGGGGACGTCCTCGTGTTCATGCGCGCCGCGACGTCGATGTACCGCGACCCGGCGACGTCGGCGCTGCTCTCCGGGCTCGTGGCGGCGATGGCGCGGAGCGAGCGCGTTGCGGGCGCCGTGCGCATGGGCTTCGTCGCGCGGTGGCGCGAGGGCGTGCGGCTCGTGCTGCGCCGCGGCGTGGCGCGGGGCGAGCTGCGCGCGGACGTGGACGTGGAGCTCGCGCTCGACGTGCTCGCGGGTCCGGCCTTCTACCGCTATCTCATGCTGGGCGTCGCGATCGACGACCGCTTCACGCGCGCGGTCGTGTCGACGGTGCTGCGGGGGCTCGCGAGCGCGCGCTGACGGGGACTCTGGCGCGCCGGCGCCGCTCGCCTTGTCCAGCCGGCCAGACGGTGTGCCGCGCATTCGTCCGCCTCCAGCTGGTACCAGGTCAGCTGGAGGGCAACGGCAAGGGCAAGGGCAAGAACTGCGACAGGATGAACAGGATGGTGAACAGGATGAAGTACCCCGGGAGGCGAGCTCTCCCGGGGCCCGCATCCTGTTCACCATCCTGTTCATCCTGTCAAAATGCGGTTGCCGTTGCCGTTGCCGTTGGCTCAAACTGTCCCACAGCTCGTCAGTCGTATCGCAGCGCCTGCACCGGGTCGATCGCCAGCGCGCGCCGCGCCGGGAGCCAGCTCGCGGCGAGCGCGGCGCCCAGCAGGACCACGACGACCGTCGCAAACGTCGCCGGGTCGGTGGCGCGCACCTCGTAGAGCACCGCGGCCATCACGCGCGTGAGGGCGAGGGCGCCGACGACGCCGGCGACCACGCCGACCACCGCCAGCGTCATGCCCTGCCGGACCACCAGCCCGAGCACCGTGCGCGGCGAGGCCCCGAGCGCCACGCGGACGCCGATCTCCTGACGCCGCTGGGACACCGCGAACGCCAGCACGCCGTAGATCCCGAGCGCGCCGAGCAGGAGTCCCATCACGCCGAACAGCAGGAGGAGCGTGGCCAGCAGCCGCGGGCGGGCGACCGTGCCGCCGACGATCGCCGACATCGTCTCGACGCCGATGATGGTCTGGTCGGGGTCAACCGACCAGATGGCCTCGCGCACCGCGTTGGCGTAGCGGAGCGGGTCGCCCGTCGTGCGCACGGCGATGCTCATCCCGGCCCGCATGTTCTGCGGGTAGTGGATGTAGGCCGTCGGCACGGCCGGCTCGGTCAGGCTCCGCTGCCGGATGTCCCCGACGACGCCGACGATCTCGATGCTCATCGGCCCCATCCGCAGCGTCTTGCCGACCGCGCTCTCGTTAGGGAAGTAGCGGCGTGCGAAGGCCTCGTTGACGACCCAGACCGGCGGCGCGCTCCGCCCGTCCGACGCCGCGAACGTCCGCCCCGCGCGGAGCGGGATCCCCATCGCGCGGAAGTAGTCGGCGCTCACGTGCATCACGGGGAGCCGCAGCTCGCGGTCGCCCACCCTGCCGTCGGCGCTGCCCGGAATGACCGGGCCCCTCATCTCGCCCGTCCCCCGGAGCGGGAAGTTCTTGGCCGAACCCACCGCCTGAACGCCGGGCACGGCGGCGATCCGCGCCAGCAGCGCCTCGTACTGCGCCATGACGCGTTCGCCGCTCAGGCGGTTGTACGGCAGGCCGAGCCGCACCGCGAGCACGTTCCGCGGCTGGAAGCCGGAGTCCACGTCGAGCAGCCGGGCGAAGCTCTTGGCCGCCAGCCCCGCGCCGACGACGAGCACCGCCGCCAGCGCCACCTCGGCCACCACGAGCGCGCTGCGGAGCCGCTGGCCGGCGGTGCCGACGGTGCCGCGCGAGCCGGACCGCAGCGCCCCCTGCAGATTCGGCGAGGCCGCCCGCAGCGCGGGGAGGAGCCCGAACAGCAGGCCGGCCGCGGTAGAGACGCCGAGCGCGTACAGCAGTACCCCCGCGTCGATGCGGACCGCCGACGCGCGCGGGAGGTCGGCCGCCCCGATCGCGCCCAGCGCGCGCACCCCCGCGTAGGCCAGCGCCACGCCTAACGCGCCGCCCCCCAGCGCCAGGGCGAGGCTCTCGGTCAG
>DATFPD010000507.1:0-5647 GCA_035265005.1 Gemmatimonadaceae bacterium
CCTTCGTCCTCGTTCACGAAGCGGCCGTCCACCACCTTGCGCTCGCGCTGGATCGAGCGGCCGCTCGGCAGGTAGTACTTGGCCGTCGTCATCTTGAGCGCGTAGCCGCCGTCGAGCTGGAAGAGCGTCTGCACGAGCCCCTTCCCGAACGACGTCGTGCCGACGAGCAGCGCACGGTCGTGGTCCTGGAGCGCGCCGGCGACGATCTCCGACGCCGAGGCGCTGCCGCCGTCGATCAGCGTGACGACCGGCATCGAGCCGATGATCGGGTCATCCTTGGCGACGTAGACCGGGCCCTGGCCCGAGCGGTCGCGGATGCTGAGCAGCTCCTGGTCGCGCTTGACGAACAGGTTGCTGACCGAGAGCGCCTGGTCGAGGATGCCGCCCGGGTTGTCGCGCAGGTCGAGGATGAGGCTCTTGGCGCCCTGCGCCTGGAGCCTCCGGATCGCGGACTCGAGCTCGTCGGTGGCCGTCTCGTTGAACTGCTCGAGCCAGACGTAGCCGATCCCCTTGTCGGCCATGATCGCGTAGCGGATGGCCGGGATGTGGATCGTCGCGCGGGTGAAGCGGGCGGTGATCGGCTCGGCGACGCCGGGGCGGGAGAACTTGACCGTGACCTTGGTGCCGGGCGTCCCCTTGAGGATGTTCGACACCTGCTCGCTCTTCCACGTCCTGGTGACGACCGCCGTGTCGATCTGGATGATGCGGTCGCCCTCCTGGATCCCCGCCTCCTCGGCGGGTGTGCGCGGGAAGACCTTGCTGACGGCGATGCTCCCCTTGATCTCCTCGATCTGCATCCCGATGCCGCCGTAGCGGCCGCCGGTGCTGGTCGAGAAGGCGGTGTTCTCCTTCGGGGTGAAGAGCACGGTGTACGGGTCGTTCAGCTCGTGCACGAGCCCGCGCGCCGCCTTCTCGTAGAGCGACGAGTCGGCCACCGTATCCACGAAGCGCGACGAGACGAGCGTGAGGACCTGCTGAAACAGCCGCACGCTCTCGCGGTTCGAGCGCTCCTGCAGGATGAAGCCGCCGGCCAGCATCGGAACGAGCAGCAGGCCAGCGGCGGTGGCAACGGTACGGCGACGCGATGGAGTCATGGGATGTACACGCTGAAAAGACTGTACGAACGATCGCTTTCTGTTAGACGCCGGGACGGCGCGCAAGTTCCATCGAACGATCGGGATGCGGGACGCTAGTGCTCCGTCGTCGGCGGCGTGGACGTATTGGGGCCGGCGCCGCCCGCGGCGGTGCCGCCGGTGAGGCTGCCGCTGCTCCCGCCGGCCGCGCCGGCCTGCATGCCGCCGCCCGACATGCTGCCGCCCGACATGCCGCCGCCGCTGCGAGCGCGCGACGCGGCTCCGCCGCCGCCGCCCGTGCCGCTTCCTTCTTCGGAGCCCCCGTCCCACAGCGACTTCCAGGTCATCTCACGTCCCTTGCGGAAGCCCTTCTGCGTGAGCTTCACGCCATCGGGAGAGATGGCGACCATGTACGGCTGGCCGTCCAACTCGATCTCGCGCTTGATCGTCTTGTCGAGCTTCGTTGCCATGGTGTCTCCGGAGATTGGCTTGCGCGGTGCTTGGAAGGTGTAGTGCAAAAACTGGTGCGCGATGCGCCTGCCGAGAAGGGAAGGGGGATGCGGGATGGGGGATGAACCCTTCCCCCTTGCTGCGCTCGGGGCAGGCTGGCAGCGGTTGCAGTTCATCCCCCATCCCGCATCCCCCTTCCCTCTCAGCTTTGTCGCGACGCCAGCACGTAATCCACGAACCACTCGCGCTGGTGCTGGCGGAAGGCGGCGACGCGGACGAGGCCGGCGGAGGCGAGGATGTCGTGCGCGGGCTGGAGCACGCGCTGGAGGTGCGACGGGTAGCGCTGCGACAGCGGGAGCTGCTCGGCGAGCCGCTCGAGCGCGACGCGCCAGGTGACCTTCCCCTCTTCGCGCGCGACCTCGAGCAGCCGGTAGAGCCGGCGCGCGACGGGGGAAGTGAGATTCAGGTACTGCGCGGCCGAGAGGGTGACCGTGTGGTTGGCGGCGATGTTCGAGCGGATGAGCGGCGAGATCGTGACGCGCGCCACGCCGGGCTCGCTGGTGGTGAGGGCGTCGAAGAGCGCGAGCTGGTCGCGGTCGGCGAGGCGGCGGCGGTCGATGGCGACGGAGCTGAGCACGGTGAAGCTCCCGTCGAACGGCCGGCGGGCCCCGGCGTCGTAGTAGACGCCGGTGGACTCGAGGGCGGTGCGCTCCAGGCGGGCGAGCGCGGCGCGCAGCTGCTCGTAGGTGCGGCCGTCCACCCGGCGTCCCATCGAGCGGAGGAACGCGTGCAGGGTGAAGGTGACGGCGCCGTCCTTGGGGCACCCCGCTTCGTGGAAGCGGTGGAGCAGCTCGACGTAGACGTCCTGGTCGAAGGTCCCGGGGAGCCGCTCGCCGGGGGCCGGGAGCACGCGCCACCGCCCTCCGCCGTCGGGCGCGAAGGTGATGGCGGAATCGTCCGCTGAGTCACTGAGTCGGAACACCGGCAGCGACTCGAGCGCTCGGTCGAGGACGACGGCCCGCAGCGCGGCACGACGCCGGGTCGCCAAGGTCATGTGCCCACAAACTGCGGGTATGGTGCCACGGCGGCAAGCCTGCGGCGTGCGGAAATCGTTGCGGGGTGTAGGCTTTCGGGGTTCGTGCGGGGAACGGCGGGGATGCGGGACGGGGGATAGGGGATGCGTCCGGGATGGTTGGGCGGCGCCGGAAACGCCACCCGGTCGGGATGTGGGAGGGGCGTCGCGCGCGACGCCCCTCCGGCATCCCGATCGTGAACCGGCCCACCGCCATCCCAACCGTCCCGTGCGCATCCCGCATCCCGCGTCCCGCGTCCCGCATCCCCCGGGCGTTTGGAACGTCCCCTGCTCTTACCAGCGGCGTCATGCATATCTCCAAATGGAAGCTGGTGAGGCGCATCGCGCTCGGGAGCGGTGGGCTCGTCGTGCTCATCTTGGCGCTGATCGGCGCGTCGTCGCTCATCCGCGGGACGCCGGTGCGGCGGGTGATCGCCCTCGGCGACCGCGACGGGGCGCCGCCGAGCGTGCACGACTCGCTCTTCGCGCGCACGATGCAGCTCATGGCGGACGCGAGTCTGGAGCGGGGGAACGCCGTCCAGCTGCTGTCGAACGGGGACGGCACGTACCCGCAGCTCTGGCGCGACCTGCGGTCGGCGACGCGCACGATCACCGTGCAGATGTACTACTCCCAGCCCGGCGCGGTGGCCGACACGATGGCCGCGCTGCTCAGGGAGCGGGCGCGGGCGAAGGTGCGCGTGCTGCTGCTCTTCGACGCGTTCGGGTCGCAGAACCTGCTGAAGCAGGACGGCTACGTGCGGGGGCTGCGCGACGCCGGGGTGGAGGTCGCGCTGCTGCGGCCGCTGCACTGGTACTCGCTGCACAAGGCGAACTTCCGCTCGCACGTGCGCGTGGTGGTGGTGGACGGGCGGGTGGGGTACACGGGCGGCTTCGGGCTGGCCGACTACTGGCTCGGCGACGGCCGCCACGACGAGCAGTGGCGCGACGCGAACGTGCGCTTCGCGGGGCGCTCGGTGGCGCAGCTCCAGGCCGCGTTCGCGGCGGCGTGGGCGGAGGCGACCGGGGTGCTGATCACGGGCGACGCCTTCTTCCCGCCGGCGTCGTTCGAGGAGCCCGGCGAGACCTACGCCGGGCTCCTGTACGCGATGCCCACCACCGGGAGCACGAACGGCGAGCGCTTCATGGCGCTCTCGATCGCCAGCGCGCGGCGCACGTACTACGTGGCGAACTCGTACTTCGTGCCTGACGACGACTTCCGCCGCCTGATCGTCGCCGCGGCGCGGCGCGGGGTGGACGTGCGCATCCTCACCGCCGGCGACAACACGGACGTCAAGACGACGACGTACGCCGGCCGCTACCGCTACCGGCAGCTGCTCGAGAACGGCGTGCGGATCTACGAGTACCAGCCGTCGATGATGCACGCCAAGACGTTCGTGGTGGACGGCCTCTGGTCCACCGTCGGCTCGATGAACTACGACAACCGCTCGCTGGCGTTCAACAACGAGTCCAACCTCGTCGTCCTCGATTCGGCCTTCGGCGCGGCGATGGACCGCGCGTTCCTGGAGGACCTGAACTACGCCAAGGAGATCACCCTCGAGGCGGACCGGAACCGCCCGGTGACGCAGAAGGTGCTGGCGTGGGGAGCGAACCTGCTGTCGAGAATGCTGTAGCAGGAACTGCGTGCTGCTGCACGCAGCACGCAGCACGCAGCACGCAGCAGTATTTTTCTCCCATGCCTCGTCCAAAGACCGACCCGGCTCTCCGGCCGTTTCATCCGATCGTCAGGAAGTGGTTCGCGGAGACGCTGGGGGCGCCGAGTGCGCCGCAGCGGGCGGGGTGGCCGGCGATCGCGGGCGGGGCGCACACGCTGATCCTGGCGCCGACCGGGACGGGGAAGACGCTGGCGGCGTTCCTGTGGGAGCTGGACGCGCTGATCCGGGAGGGGGAGCGGCGGGGTGAGGAGCTGGCGAACCTCGTCCACATCCTCTACGTCTCGCCGCTCAAGGCGCTGAACAACGACGTGCAGCGCAACCTCGAGCGCCCGCTGGCCGAGCTGAAGGCGCGGTTCGACGAGGAGGGGCGCGCCTTCCCCGAGGTGCGCGTCGCCGTGCGGACGGGCGACACGCCGGCCTCGGCGCGCGCGCGGATGGTGCGGAAGTCGCCGCACATCCTGATCACGACGCCGGAGTCGCTGCACATCATCCTGACGAGCGTGCGTGCGCGCACGATGCTCGCCGGCGTGCGGGCGGTGATCGTGGACGAGATCCACGCCGTGGCCGGCACGAAGCGCGGCGCCCACCTGGCGCTGGCGATGGAGCGACTCGCCGACCTGTGCGAGCGGGCGGGGAACCGCGCCCCGCAGCGCATCGGCCTCTCGGCGACGCAGCGGCCGCTGGAGGAGGTGGCGCGGTTCCTGGGGGGATGTGAGGCCCGGGACGGGGGACGGGGGACGGGGGATGATGTGCAGTCGGGACATCCCGAAGTAGTTCATCCCCCATTCCGCATCCCGCATCCCGGGCCCTTTCGCCCCGTGACCGTCGTCGACTGCGGGCTCGTCAAGGAGATGGAGCTGGCGGTCGCGTCGCCGGTGGAGGACCTGGGGGAGGTCGGCGGGACCGTCTGGCCGGCGGTGGCGGCGCTGGTGCTCGACCACGTCAGGCGGTCGCGGACGACGCTGGTCTTCGTCAACAACCGGGCGCAGGCGGAGCGGATCGCGGCGCGGGTGAACGCGCTGGCGTCGGGCGGCGACCCGGGCGGCGCGAGCGTGTACACGCGCGGCGAGGGCGGCGCGGCGGCGGAGGTCGCGCAGCCGTACCACGGGTCGCTGTCGCGGGAGCGGCGCCTGACGCTGGAGGGGCGGCTCAAGGCCGGCGGGCTCAAGGCGCTCGTCGCCACCAGCTCGCTGGAGCTGGGGATCGACATCGGGTCGGTGGACCTCGTGCTCCAGCTCCAGTCGCCGAAGCGCGTCTCGGCGGGGCTCCAGCGGGTGGGGCGGTCGGGGCACACGCTGGGCGCGGCCAGCCGCGGCGTGCTGGTGCCGACGTTCCGCGACGACGCGGCCGAGATCCTGGCGGTGGTGGACGCGATGCGC
>DATFPD010000508.1:0-3608 GCA_035265005.1 Gemmatimonadaceae bacterium
GATGGGGCGGCCGTCGCTCTGGGCCCGGCCCTCTCGGCCGCCGCGCTGGTCGACTCAACGCTCCCACGCGCCGCCGCCCCCGATCCGGTCCGCGCGGCGTCCCCCCTGCCCCCCCTGCCGTCGCTCGCGCCCACCGTGGACGGCGCGCGCGTCGCCGTGCGCGCACCGGCGCCGATGCCGGCGACCGCCGCCGCGCCAATGCGGGCGCGGGGCGGGCTGCAGAACAGCCAGGTGCTGATGATCATCGGCGGCTCGGCCGTGCTGCTCGGACTTCTCGTGGACAACGACGCCTCGGACGTCCTCATCATTGCCGGCGCGGGGGTGGGCCTCTGGGGGCTGTACCAGTATCTCAAGACCAACCAGTGACTGTGCGATAGCGCACATCGCGGCGCAGGAGTACGAAATCTGCCGGACGGCCCCCGCGCCGTCCGGTTTTTCGTTTGTGGGGTACCACAGGGCGTGACCTTTCGCCGCTCTGTCCCATCTCTCTCTGGATGATTGCACCGGCACCGAAACGCATCGCCCTCGTCCTCGGGGGTGGTGGACTCAAGGGATTCGCGCACGTCGGCGTGCTGCGCGCGCTCCAGGAGCGCGGAATGCACCCCGCCGTCTACGCGGGCACGAGCATTGGCGCGCTCGTGGCCGCGGCCTGCGTTCGCGGCGTCTCGTCCGACGAGATGGCGCGCCGCGCGCTGAGCCTGAGGCGGCGGGACCTCTTCCGGCTCAATCACATGGGGATCGTCCTGGACCGGATGCGCAGCCCCTCCATCTACATGGAGGAGCCGCTGCGGGCCCTCGCGAACGCGGTCTGCCCGACCGGGACCTTCGAGGAGCTGTCGACGCCGGTCTACGTCAACACGGTGGACGTCGAGCGCGGGACGCAGATCGTCTGGGGCCGACCCGGGCTCACGAACGTCAGCGTGGCCGACGCCGTGTACGCCTCCTGCGCGCTCCCGGGGTTCTTCCCGCCCGGCGCGGTGGGCGGGCGCACCTGCGTCGACGGCGGCGTGGTGGACAACCTGCCGGTGACGATCGCGTCGCTCGACGTGGACGCGGTGATCGCGGTGGACGTCGGGAACTCGGGGGGGCTGGACCACGCGGCCGGCATCGCCACCGAGGGCTTCGCGTCGATCTACATGCGCGCCGCGACGGTCATGATGCACGCGCTGCAGACCTTCCCGCTCGAAGGGTGGCGCGGCCCGCCGATGATGCTGGTGCGCCCGCGCATCTCGCACATCGGCTGGTTCGACTTCACGCACACCGAGGAGCTGCTGGCCGAGGGCTACCGCGCCGCCGCCTCGGCGCTCGACCACCTCGACGCCTGCCTCGCCGCGCCGACCGGGGTCTTCCCGCGTCAGGCGATCCGCATCAGCGTCGACGAGTCGAAGTGCACCGGATGCGGCATCTGCGTCGCCCACGCCCCGCACACGATGGCGCTGGCCGAGGACGGCAAGGCCTACGTGCGCACGCCGCTCGTCGAGTGGTCGCCCGCCGACGGCAACTTCGTCCGCCAGTGCCCGACGAACGCCATCCAGGCGCTGCACGTCGGGACGGCCGCGCGGACGCTGCCGGTGATCGGGGACTGAGGCACCGAGGGACTGAGCAAGGCCAGAAAGGTGTGCACTGGTGGGTCCTCGATTCATCAAGGGCCCACTACACCTCCGGCATTCGAGCCACTCAGCGCTTTCTTGGCAATCTCGATGAAGGCCCCCACCGCCGAGCGCATCTCCTCGATCTCGATGTACTCGCCCGCCGTGTGCGCGACGTGGATCGAGCCGGGGCCGAAGAGGTACGGGGTGCCCCACCCGGTGAGCTCGGGGATGTCCGTCGCGTAGGCCACCACCGACGTGCGGAAGCCGGGGACGGCGCCTAACCGCACCGCGGGCACCGTGGAGTAGACCTCCAGCTCGGCGCGGCCGTTCACCCACCGGCGCAGCAATTCCACAATCTCCTCCACCGGCGTCACCAGCCGCACCATCAGCCGCGCCTCGGCCGACGGCGCCACGACGTTGTCGGCGACGCCGCCGGAGAGCGTGCCGATGTTGACCGTCGTCTCGCCGAGCAGCTCGTCGCGCGGGAGATCGAGCGAGTCCAGCCCGGCGAGGAGCTGCACGAGGTCGCGCGTCGCCGAGTGGCCCAGGTGTGGGTACGCCGAGTGCGCGGCGCGCCCCGCGGTGCGCACGAAGAGGCGCAGGGCCCCCTTGGTGCCGAGCGCCAGCGTGCTCTCGGTCGGCTCGCCGTTGATCAGCGCGCGGCTCGTCGTCAGGTTGGCGCGCGCCCAGGCGTTGGCCGCGTGCGCGCCGTCGTGGACCGTCTCCTCGCCGATCACGAACAGCAGCGCGACCGGCGCCCCCTCGGCGCGCAGCCGCTCGGCGGCGCAGACCATCGCGGCCGCGATCCCCTTGGCGTCGCAGGCGCCGCGCCCGTAGAGCCGCGAGCCGTCCACCCGCGGCGGGATGTAGGGCGGGACGGTGTCGAGGTGCGTCGAGAGCGTGACCAGCGGCTCGGCGGTCGCGGTCGCGAAGAGACAGTCGCGACCCGACCCCACCGGGATCCGCCGCACCGGCCATCCGCGCGCGCCGAGCAGCCGCTCCATGACGGCGATGACCTCGCCCTCGCCGCCGCTCGTCGACTCGGCGCGCATGAGCGGGACGGCGACGTCGAGGGGGTCGAGCGATGTCACCGCAGAAACCGCCGCGCGAGCTGCTCCAGCCGGTCGTCCCCCTCGGCGATCGCGCGCTCGAGGATGCGCTGCACATGCGGCCGGAGCACCGGCTCGCCCCAGTAGTAGCCCGTGGCGGCCTCGGCGCTGCCGGTGTCGCCCTCGCGCGCCGCCTCGAGCATCGCCCGCGCCGCGGCCTCGTCGTAGGACGGGTCGTCGCGCGGCGGCAGGCCGAACCGCTTGCTCGGGTTCGCCCACCCGCCGGCGTCTTCGTTGACGAATGCGCGAGACATCGGGAGCTGGGGTGGAGGGACTCGGGATCGGGGAGACGTCGGACTCGACTCCGCTGGTCGCACGGGGCGTTCCATCGCTCGATCGGCGCGCGGCCGCGATCTGGTCCCTGGTCCCCGCTCCCCAGACCCTAATAGGTTACAGGGTCAGCCCTTCAGAGATCATCTCAATGACTCATCCCAATTCGTTCAACGCCCGCGCGACGCTCGACGTCGGCGGCCGCAAGTACACGTACTTCCGCCTCGACGCGCTGCGCGAGCTGTCCGGCGGGAATTCCGAGCGGCTGCCGGTGAGCCTGCGCATCCTCCTCGAGAACCTGCTGCGCAACGAGGACGGCGCGTTCGTCAAGCGCGAGGACGTCGAGGCGATGGCGCGATGGAAGATCGCCGACCGCGCGGAGAAGGAGATCGCCTTCCGCACCGCGCGCGTCCTGCTCCAGGACTTCACCGGCGTCCCCGCGGTGGTGGACCTGGCGGCGATGCGCGACGCGATCGCGCGGCTCGGCGGCGACACGCAGCGCATCAACCCGCTCCAGCCGGTGGACCTCGTCATCGACCACTCGGTGCAGGTGGACGAGTACGGCAGCATCCGCGCGTTTGGCCGCAACGCGCAGCTCGAGCTGGCGCGCAACCGCGAGCGCTACGCCCTGCTGCGC
>DATFPD010000509.1:0-6358 GCA_035265005.1 Gemmatimonadaceae bacterium
GCGCCCCTCGACCAGCCGCGCCTCGCCCACCCGCGCGCTCCGCGTCTCGGCGAGCGCGTCGGCCGTCACCGACGTGCGCGCCTCGCGGGCGAAGGCGAGCGCCGAGTCGGCGTGCCCGAGCGCGATCGCCGTCTCCGCGGCGAGCAGGAGCGCCGCGTGGAAGTACCGCGTCCGCTCGCCCGTGAAGTAGCCGCGCGCGCGCAGCGCCTCGACGACCAGCGCGTGGGCGGCGGCGGTGTCCCCGGCCGCCAGCGCCAGCCGGCCGTCGAGCACGCGGGCGTCCAGGACGTGGTCGTCGGTGTGCCCGATGTTCCGCGCGTGCGCGCTCACCCGGCGGTACCGCTCGGTCGTGCGCCGCGCGTCGGCCGTCCGGCCGAGCGCGATCTCCGCCTGCGCCAGCCCGAACGACCCGCGCGACTCCCAATAGGAGTTGCCGTCGGCGGCCGCCTGGTCGGCGAGCATCGCGAAGTACTTGCGCGCCGAGTCCGCGTGCCGCTGGTCGTACGCCACCTGCGCGTAGTGGATCAGCGGCTGCGTCGGCATGCGCCCCCCGGGGTCCGCGTGCGCCACCCCCTCGATCACGTCGTGGAGCGCGCGCTCCGCCTCGGCCAGCTCGCCCAGCTTCACGAGCGTCATCGCCAGGTTGTGGCGCGTGATCACGCTCGTGATCATCCCGCCGCGCCCGGTGCTGTCCATCAGCCCGATCACGCGCTGGTAGATCGCGATCGCGCCCCGCGGGTCCTCGTTGTCGAGCACCTCGGCGAGGGTGCCGAGCATCGCGATGTACGCCGCGTCGTTCGTCTCGCCCAGGCTGTCCCGGATCGCGACCGCGCGGCGGACCGAGCGGAGGGCCTCGTCGTTCTTCCCCGTCTCGCCCGCCAGGAGGGCGCGCGATTCCAGGCAGGTGGACTCGCTCTCCGGGTCGGGGGCGGCCCGCAGCCGCGCGTCGGACTCGTCCAGCGTGCGGCGGGCGTCGTCGAACCGGCCCTGCACGCGCAGGTTCTCGGCGATGTTGCAGCGGATCGCGGGGAGCTGCCGCGCGTCCCCGACCGCCACGGCGGCCGACTCGGCGCGCGCCAGCAGCTCCCCCTGCACTTTCGTGTCGCCCAGCTCCGAGTAGGCCTCGCCCATCTGGACCAGAATCGTCGCCAGGAAGCGCGGGTCGCCCGCGTGCCGCTGCTCCAGCATCGCGCGCCCCTTGTCGAGGAGCTGGCGCATCGTGACCGGCCGGTCGCCGACCTCGGACATGAGCAGCGCCTGGAACTCCACCTGCGCGTCGGCGCGCTTCTTCGCGAACAGCGCCGCGTCCCGCTGCCGCCGCGCCTCGCGCATCTGCGAGACCGAGAACACCGTCGCCCCGACGAGCGCCGCCGCCACGACGCCGGTCGCGGCCGCCGCGGCGCGGTTCCGCCGCACCGCCTTCCGCGCGCGGTAGGCGAGCGAGTGCGGCCGCGCGCTCACCGGCTCGTACCGCAGGTAGCGCTCGATGTCGTCGCCCAGCGCGGCGACCGTCTGGTAGCGCTCGCCGGGCGCCTTGCGCAGCGCCTTCGCCAGCACCGTGTCCAGGTCGCCCAGGCCGATCCGCGCCGGCTCCACCTCCAGCAGGGCGCGGATCGCCTCGGCGGCGGTGCGGCACCCCTCGGCGGTGGGGTGGCGCCCCGAGACCAGCAGGTAGAGGAGCGCGCCTAACGCGTAGACGTCGGTCGCCGTGGTGACCGCGTCGCCGCGCACCTGCTCCGGCGCGGCGTACTCCGGCGTCAGCGCGCGCCCGCCCTCGATCGTCAGCGCGGTCAGCTCCCCCACCCCGGACTCGGGGCCGAGCAGCTTGGCGATGCCGAAGTCGAGCAGCTTCACCGCCCCGCCCTCGGCGACCAGGATGTTCGACGGCTTGAGGTCGCGGTGCACGACCAGACTGGCGTGCGCGTGGCCGACCGCCGCCAGCACCTGGAGGAAGAGCCGGACGCGCTCCTCGAGCGGGAGCCCGCGCGCCTGCACGTAGGCGTCGATGTGCTGCCCGTCCACGTACTCCAGCACGAGGTACGGCTGCCCGCCGGGCCCCACGCCGGCGTCGAGCAGCCGCGCGATCCCGGGGTGGGTGAGCCGCGCCAGCAGCGAGCCCTCGCGCCGGAATCGCTCCTGCCCGACCGCGCTCAGCAGCGCGAGGTTGAGGAGCTTGACCGCCGCCCGCCCCTCGAACCGCCCGTCGGTGCGCCGCGCCAGCCACACCGACCCCATCCCGCCCTGCCCGATCCGCCGCTCCAGCGTGTAGGCGCCGAGCGTCATCCCCTCGAGCGTGCGGTCGGTCAGCTCCACCGGCCGCGCGAGGAAGCCGCGCCGACCCGCCGCCGAGTCGTGCGCCAGCAGCGACGCCAGCTCGGCCCCCAGCTCGGGCTCGCGCGCCCGCAGCGCGTCCAGCCACTCGGTCCGCTCTTCGGTCGAGAGCTCGAGCGCCCGGTCGAGCAGCGGCTCCAGCTCGCGCCAGCGGTCGCGATCGATGACGGTCATGGTCGCCCCCCGCGAGGTCGCTTACAGCATACGAGCGCGGGGGGATTTCGCAATCCTGGCGAACGGCGACGGCGACGGCGACGGCAACTGCATTTTGACAGGATGAACAGGATGTGAACAGGATGAAGTGCTTCGGGAGGCATCCCAATGGGTCGTCATCCTGTTCACATCCTGTTCATCCTGTCAAAATGCAGTTGCCGTCGCCGTTGCCGTCGCCGTTGCCGTCGCCAGAAGAACCGACTCCGTCCGGAGGACACGCGTGGAGACCAGGGCCGGCACCATCATCGACGCCGCGACGCTCGTCGTCTCCGTCCTCGGCTTCGGCGGCGCGATCGTGACCCTGTGGCACGGGCTGAAGCAGTACGGCCGCGCCGAGCAGTGGAAGCGGGGCGAGTTCGTCGCGGCGGAGGTCAAGGAGTTCGAGGCGACTCCCGCCGTGCGCAACGTCATGCTCATGATCGACTGGTCGGAGCGGCGCATCAACCTGCGGGGCGACCCGGATCTGCCACCGGCCAACTGGCCGCTGGTGACGCGCGATTACGCCTGGAAGGCGCTCCTGCCGCATTGGGTGAAGGCTCGACATCGGGAATGGCGCGCCGCCGATGCGAGCCAGGTCGAGGAAGCGAGCGAGGAACAGCGCGCGCTCTTCTCCGTGAACGAGGCGCTGATCCGCGACGCGTACGACGTCTTCTTCGACCGGCTCGAGCGATTCGCGCACTACGCGGAATCGGGCCTCGTCGCGCCGGAGGAGTTCCAGCCGTACCTGTGCTACTGGATCGACGACCTCGCCACCGACCAGGGCGACGAGCACGACGCCCGCTGGCGCGCCACGGTGCTCACCTACGTCCACGCGTACCGGTATCCCGGCGTCGCGCGGCTCTTCCGGGACTTCGGGCACGACATCGGTCCGGACGGCAAGCTGTTCGCGGCACTCGGGCAGCGCATGAAGCTCGATACGCTGCGCGACGAGCTCACCGAAGCGGCGAGGAGCGCGCTGATCGCGGCGCAGGAGCGGGCCGAGAGCGTGCGGGCGCGCCGGCCCGCTCCGTAGCTCGGCGGCGCCGGAAACGCCGACGCCCGGCCGGCCATCAGGCCAACCGGGCATCGAGGTCGCAATGGCTGCATTGGCGAGAGGTGCGGGCGGGAATCGAACCCGCGAATAGCGGTTTTGCAGACCGCTGCCTTACCACTTGGCTACCGCACCGGCACCCCGAAAGCTAACGGTCCGGGCGGCCCGCCTCAAGCTCGGGTTGCCAGTTGTGAGTTGAAGTTGTGAGTTGTCAGTAGGGGCGAGGCATGCCTCGCCCCCTGCGCATCCCGGATGCCTCGCGCTACTGACAACTCACAACTTCAACTGACAACCGGCAACTGCCGTTCGCGTTCCCCTACAGCCCGTACGTCGCCCTGACGTACACGAACCGCCCGTTGAACCCGAACGGCGAGATCCCGCTGTACGGGAAGATCCCGAAGTTCGCGTTCCCGCCGAGGCCCGCCGAGACGACGCCGTTGTTGTTGTTCCGGTCGGGGTACACGTCGAAGATGTTGTCCGCGCCCACCGTCACCGTGAACCGCTCGGCCAGCCCGTAGCCCGCGCTCAGGTCGGTGATCCACTTGGCGCCGAACGTCTGGTCGGTGAAGCGCGGGTTCGGCGCGCCGCCGACGACCCGCAGACTGTCGGTGCCGAGCGACGTCACCTCGCCGAAGCGCTGCGCGCGGGCGTTGATCGTCAGGCGGCGGACGGTCTGGGTCGCCGAGAAGAGCAGGTTGTCCCGCGGCTGCCCGACCTCGATCCGCGCCCGCTCCACGCGCCCGAACAGCACCTCGCTCAGGTCGCCGAGCTCCTTCGGCGTCGGCGTGACGACCTTCGTCACCCGGTTCCTCGTGTGGTTGTAGCCGGCGGTGAGCCGGAGCAGGCCGTAGCGGGCGAAGTCGAAGCCGTAGTTCGCCACCACGTCCACGCCATTCGTCTTCGTGTTGATGGCGTTGGTGAAGAAGCGGCCGCCGCCGGCGCCGGGGATCCCCTGGTTCTGGAGGAACGTGCGGACCGCGGGCGAGATGAAGTTGTCGGAGAGGACGATCCGGTCCGTGATCCAGATGCCGTAGTAGTCCACCGTGAGGGCGAGGTTGCGCAGCGGCTCCAGCGCCACGCCGGCGCCGAGGTTGTGCGACGTCTCCGGGCGCAGCGGCTTCGCGCCGAGCGCCACCGCGACCGGGTCGCTCACCGGCAGCGTCTTGATCTCGAACGGCACGCCGCCGATGAAGTTGGTGGCCGTCGACGAGAAGTACGTCTGGCCCAGCGAGGGCGCGCGGAACCCCTTGCCGTAGGTGCCGCGGACGGCGTAGCCGGGCAGGAGCGTGAAGCGCCCGCTCACCTTGCCGGTCAGCGTGCTGCCGAAGTCCGTGTAGTGCTCGGCGCGGCCGGCGACGCCGAGCAGCAGCTTCGACGTGATGTCGCTCTCCAGGTCCACGTAGCCGGCGGTGGTCTTCCGCCAGGCGTCCTTCTCGTCGCTGGGGCGGAAGCCGGGGAAGACCTGCGCGCCGGCGGCCGCGATCGCGTTGGAGTCGGGGCCGTCGAGCACCCGCACGCCGCCGTCGATGTACGACGCCGCGTCGCCGCGCAGGATCCGGTAGTTCTCGGCGCGGAACTCGCCGCCGGCCGCGGCGCGGACAGCCGGGAGCGCGCCCGGGTGGAACTCGCGGAACAGGTCCAGGTTCGTCGTCGACTGGCGGAAGCGCAGCGTGCCGGCGTAGAAGTGCGTCGGGCTGGCCAGCCCCATCGACACGTTGTTGCTCTGGTCGACGTTGAAGCCGAACGAGCTGATGCCGTGGGTCGTGCTCAGGTCCCACGTCGCGCCGCGCAGCTCGCCCTTGATCCCCACCGCGCCCGACGCGTCCCAGATGTCCGACTGGATCAGCGGCAGGAAGCCGTCGGGGTTGATGCGCCGCACCGTGCGCACGTCCTGCGGCCGGCGGAAGAAGCCGGCCGCCTCGCCGTCGCGGCGCCCCACGCCGCCGAAGACGTAGGCCGACATCCCCGCGTCGAGCGGCGTCGCGGCGTTGAAGAAGCCGACCACGTCGCGCGTCGCCGCGTCGCCCTGCCGGTGGTTGAGGCGCGCCGGCGTCGGGAGGTTGACGTTCAAGTTGCGCGGGTCGTTGTTGAAGTACTGCTGGCGCGGGTCGGGGAGCGTGCGGTTGGTGTAGCCGCGGTTGCGGAACTCGCCGCCCACGTGCAGGAAGCGGTTCGGCGCCGACGCCAGGCCGTAGTCCGCGCCCACCTGGAGCACGTCGCCGTCGTGCGCCTCGTAGCCGGGGGAGTACTCGGTGTTCGTCCCGCCGGCGGTCGTCGCCAGCTCGCCGTCGGCGCCCGACTTGAGCACGATGTTGATCACGCCGGCGATCGCGTCCGAGCCGTACTGCGCGGCCGCGCCGTCGCGCAGCACCTCGATGCGCTCGATCATGCTCGCCGGGATGGCGTTCAGGTCGACGCCGCTCGTCCCGCGGCCGACGAAGCCGTTGAGGTTGACCAGCGCGCTCGTGTGGCGGCGCTTGCCGTTCACCAGCACCAGCACCTGGTCCGGCCCCAGCCCGCGCAGCGTCGCCGGCCGCGCGTGGTCGGTGCCGTCGCCGATCGAGGTCCTGGGGAAGTTGAAGGAGGGCGCCAGCATCTGGATGATCTGCGCCGTCTCGGTGCGGCCCGACGTCTTGATGTCCGCCTGCGTCAGCACGTCGATCGGCGCCGGCGCGTCGATCACCGTGCGCGCCTCGCCGCGCGTGCCGACGACGGCCACCGCGCTCAGCGTCGCCGCGGCGCGGTCGAGCGTGAAGTCCTGCGTCACGGTCTGCCCGTCCGCCA
>DATFPD010000510.1:0-19241 GCA_035265005.1 Gemmatimonadaceae bacterium
GACCTCGCGCCCCGCGTCGATCTCGCGGCCCGGCGGCACCCGCCAGTGGAAGAGCGCGTTGTAGCGGGTCACGCGCTCCCCTGCCGCGGACGGTTTCACGTGCTCCAGGAACGTGGAGAAGCGCCCGATCACGCCCCGCGCGGCCAGCCCGCGCGCCACGCGCAGGAACTCCTCGCGCGACACGCCCGCCTCGGCCGCGCGGGCGCTCCACGGGTCCTCCCGCACCTCCTCCACCTCGAACTCGCGCTTCAGCGGACCGAGCACCCGCCACTCCACCGCCGACAGCTCGACCACGTTCGTGTCGAGCACCTGCCCGGGCTCCTCCGACCGGCTTCCCGGCGCGAGCCCACGCCGCCGCACGTGCCCCACGCCGAGCGCGAACAGCCGCTTCGCCGGCATCAGCCGGTAGCCCTCCGCCCCCGTCAGGCGGAGCAGCAGCTCGCAGTGCCTGGCCATCGAGAATCCCTGCGGGACCTTGAGCGTCGTCCAGAGCCGATACGCCGAGCCGGGCGTCTCGGCGTCGGTGGAGCGGATCACGACGTGGCCGGAGAACGGGTCCTCCTTCGCCATGACGTCGAACGCCTGCGCCAGCCGCTCCGGCGCCACCCGCCACGCCACCAGCGCGCCCGGCGCGAGGTTCGTCGCCATCAGCGTCTGCCGCACGCGGCGGACGGTGCCGGCCGCCAGCATCGCGCGGATGCGCTCGAGCACGACGTGGAGAGGAACGCCGGACAGCCGCGCGATCTCGGCGAACGGGTCGTCGAGAAACCCGGCGATCCGGTCCTCCGACACGGCGAGGATGGCGGCGTTGACCGGATCGCTGACTTCGGAGGGAATGGTAGGCGAGAGCATCTGGGTCGGTTGGGGTGCCCCAACAAGATGCGACACCTTCACGCCTCGCCGCTACGTCGCTCGACGTATGGGACCCAGTGCAGGGCGGCGGCAGATTCAGGGCGCAGACTCACCGTGGCAAAGGAGTTCCCATGCGCCCGTCATCGCGTTCACTCGCGGTCGCCGCGTTCGCCGTCGCGCTCGGCGCGCGCGCTGCATCCGCCCAGTTCGTCGCCGAGCAGCGCGCCGGAGTCGCATTCGCGGCCGCGCGCGGAGCGTCGGCCCCGCCTTCGAGTCAGCTCGCGCCGACCACGTCCAGCAGCGGCTGCGGGCTCGCGCCGCGCGCCACGGCACTGGTCCTTCTGCCGGCGCTCGGCGTCACCACGGGAGCGTTCCTCGGGTGGTCGCTCTTTTTCGCCACCGTCGGGATCATGAGCTGGGACCACCGCCCGGAGAACCGCCGCCTCCAGCGCAGCTTCACGCGCACGGGCGCCGCGGCCGGGCTCGCGGCCGGAGCGGCGGCCGGCGTCTACCTGGCCGTGCACCCGGACTCCTGCACCCCTCGCCGGTAACGGCCGGCGGCGGCGCTCCAGAGGCCGGGCGCCGGGCGTGCTACTTCGACGTGCGCTCCCCGCGCGGCAGCGCTCGCATGGCGCGCTCGTACTCGAACTCGCTGTTGATGCCGCGCGCCACCTCGCGATACGCGTTCCGGGACTCTTCGCCGAGCGGGTACGACGAGGCGATGGCGACCAGCACGCGAGCCTTCTCGAAGTCGGACTTGATGGGACGCGTCAGGGCGAGCGCCTCGGCCACGCTCTCGGTCGACGCGCCCTTGCGGCCGAGCAGGGCGAGCAGCACGCGCGCCCGCTCGAAGTCGGACTCGATCGTCCCGGCCGCGCGCAGGTACTCGCGCTCCAGAGCGCCGCCCACCATCTCCTTGCCGACGAGCGCCACCAGCACCCGCGCCAGCTCGAAGTCGGATTTCGTGGCGGATTCGACGCGCAGCAGCTGTGTGCCGATCTCCGGCGACGCCGGCCCACGGTCCAGCAGCAGCATCAGCGCCCGCGTGCGCTCGTAGTCCGACCGGACCTTCGCCGCCACCTCCAGGTAGTCGCGCTGCGACTCCTCGCTGTCGAGCACGTCGCCGGACTTGCCGACCAGCGCCACCAGCGCGCGCGTCCGCTCGTAGTCGCCGTCGTAGTCGTCGCGCAGCGTGCGCATGACGCGCCGCGCGGCCTCCCGGTCCAGCGTCGCCTCGGACAGCAGCTGCATCAGGTAGCGGTTCCGCGCGTAGTCGGTGCGCAGTCGCGGGACGTACGAGAGCACGGCTTCGGCGCCCCCCTCCCGGTACATGCGCGGGAACCGCGCGTCCGCCGCGAATCCGGTCTGAAGGTCCAGCTCGGCGAGCAGCGCGGCCAGCCATTCGCGCGCCTCCGCATCGCTCTCGCGGCGCGTACCGTTGACCGCAAAGTGGCGCTCCAGCTCGCGTCCGCGCCCCACCGGCCGGATCTCCAGTCGCGTCAGCGCGTCGCCGGCGCGGTAGCTCGCCTCGAAGAGCCCACCTTCGGAGATGGACTCGATGTCCGTGAAGTCGGCGTTGAACTTGAGCTCGCCCTCGGCGCGCAGCTCGACGCTGCAGTTCTTGCCGGTCCAGCTCACCCGCCACAGCCGCCGACTGCCCTTGTCCGACGTCCCCTCGTTCGACGTCCAGTTCGAATGTGAGCCGCCCCCTTCGGGCGCGCAGAACAGCGACCGTCCCTGGACCGCCGGCGGCGCGGCGGCAGGAGCCGCTCGCTCCGCTGGACGAGCCGCGGCGGCCGGCTGCGGCAGCGGCTCCGCGCGCGCCACGGAGACCGCGGAGACCGCGGAGGGCACCGGCGCGGGCTGCGCCGCCGCCGCGGGCGCGGCGGGTCGCATCGCGGCCAGTGGCAGGACGAGCGCGGCGGCCAGTAACGCCGCGGCCGCGGCGCGCCTCGGCGTCGTGGTCGCGCGCGGCTGCGCCGGGTCGAGGATCGCGAGCACCCGCCCCTCGAACTCGCTGCGCCGCGCCATCGCGAGCGCGGCCGCGGCGGGCGCCGGCGCGGAACCGATCGAGCGGACGATGTCCACGAGGTCCTCCACATAACGAGATGGCTTGGTGCCCGCGTCGAGCACGCAGTCGTCGCACGCCCGCTCGCACTCCGCGCGGGAGCGCTTCGCCGCGAGCCAGACGAGTGGGTCGGGCCAGAAGAGCGCGACGGCGAGCTGCCCCGCCGTCTGGGTGAGCACGTCCAGGCGCTTCACGTGCGCCAGCTCGTGCAGCAGCACCACCCGCCGACGCGCCTCCGGCCACTCGTCCGCGCCGTCTGGCAGCACGACCGCGGGGCGCCGCGCGCCCCACGTGACCGGCACGCCGAGGCCGCGCGCGCGCAGCAGCCGGACGGGACGCGAGATCCCGAGCTGCTCGCACGCGTCGTCGAGCAGCAGGAGCCAGCCCTCGTCCATCACGAGCGACGAGCGCCGCTCCAGCCGCGCCACCGCGAGCGCCGACATGGCCAGTCGGGCGAGCAGCGCCAGCGACCCGGCGCCCCAGATCAGCAGCGCAACGCGATTCCAGTCCGTGCGCCGCGGTTCGTGGAAGAGCACTTCGCCGCGAACCAGGTCGGGCGGGGGCGCTGCGGGGAGCTCGCCCGCGCGCGACTCCAGCGCCCTGGGCGGCGGCGCGGGGATCTCGGTGGGGCGTGGCGACGAGGGCGCGTCGGGCGCCGCCGGGAGCTCGCTGGCGATCGGCAGCGGGGCCGGAGCGCGCAGCTCCGCCGGAACCGGGACGTGCCACGCCGGGAGGATGGCGCCGAGCGGCAGCAGCGCCACCTGCGCCGCCAGCGCCGCGCACCACACCGCGTGCCTGACGGCGGCGGGCGCCCCGCGCAGCAGCCGGGTGACACCTAACGCCGCGACGAGCACGGCGGCGCCCTTGAGCGCGGCGGCCGCGAGCGGGGCGAGGAGCGGCGCGGTGGCGAACGGCAGGGTGCTCATCTTCCCTCCTTCTTGGCCTCTTCGGCGAGCTTCGCGATGCGGTCGAGCTCCTCGGGCTTCAACTTGGGACCGGAGAGCTCGAGCAGGGTTGCAACGGCCTGCTCCACCGATCCCCCGAAGAACGTGCGCAGCACGTCCTGGAGCGCGGAGCGGCGCGCCTGCTCCGGCGCGGCGCTCGGCGAGTAGACGTAGCGGGGACCGTCCTGCTCGTGCCGCACGTAGCCTTTCCCCTCGAGGATCTCGAGCAGCTTCCGCACGGACGAGTACCCCGGCGGGTCGGGCAGCTCGTCCAGCACCTCGGCCGCCGTCGCGCGCCCGCGGCGGTGCAGGATGGCCATGATCTGCGCCTCGCGGCGCGTCAGGTCGTTCGGGTTCGCTTTCGGCCTGGGCATGGCGGCGCCAGTTCTAGTGCGAATGGTTTCGCATAGTGCGAAAATATTCGCATTTCGTCGGCTGTCAAGAGTCGCGATGTCACCCGACGGCTTCCGCGTGCAGCGGGTCCGCCGGTCCGACGGGGACGACGCGGGCGGGCTCCCGCGCGCGGCCGAGGGCTGGGACGGCGGAGGCGAGCATCGCGAACCAGGCGCCGATCGCAAGCGCCATGGGGGTCCAGTACGGACTGGTGAAGGGCCCGGGCGCGAAATCGCCGCGCGCGGCACCCGCCAGCGGCCACAGCCCCACCAGCAGTCCGCTCGCGCCCACGATCGCGCGCCAGCTCGCCGCGCGCGCGGCGCCGAGCAGCGCCAGCGCGAGCGCCGTCACCGCGCCGCCGATCAGCACCAGGCTCACCATCCCCATCCGCGCCACGACGTACTGGTTGATCCGGAACGGCGCGAGGCCGACGCTCAGCTCGGCCGCGCTCGCGGCGCCGACGATCGGCCCGGCGAGGCGCGGCGCGATGAAGCCGTCGAACACGAAGGCGACCGTCCATGTCAGCGCCGCGAGCAGCAGCGCCGCGCGCCCCACTTCTCCAAGCGTCGACACACGTCCCGGGAGTAACCGGACGATCGCCGCCGCCCCAAGGGCCCATAGCACCGGCCCGGCGAGGATGAGCGCGTGCATCGTCTCCCAGTTCGGGATGTGCACGATCGTCCGGGCGAAGGCGAGGTAGAAGTCGTCGCTCCCGATCGGGCCTAACGAATCATTGATGTGGGGATGCCGCCGCCCGCCGCCCAGAAAGGTCGCCGTGCCCGCGAGGAGCAGCGCCGCGGGGAGCAGGAGGTCGAGCCGGGGACGATGGGTCGAGCCAGGGAGCCGCATGCGAAACTCCGGAAGCGGGAAACGAAGTTGACGGCGTTAACATAGTTGCAAATGTAATCGCTGTCAACATACATTGCTCGCATGGGCTCCCCCACCGATCCGGAGCGCCGGCGGCGGACTGCCCGGGAAGGTCAGTCGCGCGAGGCGCGCCCGTACCACCACGGCGACCTCCGCCGGGCGCTGGTGGACGCGGCGCTGGCTCTCCTCAGAGAGCACGGCCTGGAGGCTCTCACCCTCCGGGCGGTCGCCCGCGCCGCCGGCGTCAGCCAGACGGCCCCGTACCGCCACTTCGCCGACCGGGCCGCGCTACTCGCGGGCGTCGCCGAGGACGGCTTCCGGCGGCTCTACACGCGGATGCTGCGCGCCGTCGGTGCGCCCATCTCGCCGGGCCACACCGAGCGCAGCGGGCTTCAGCGTCTGGCGCTCGAGTACCTGCGCTTCGCCCTGGAGCATCCGGCCGAATACCGGCTGATGTTCGGCGACGAGCTGGCCGGGCACGCGCCGGCGGCGCTCCCGCCCGCGTTCGGGGAGGCGCGCGAGTCGGTCTTCGCCCTGCTCCGCGGCGGCATCGTGCGGCTCCAGGAGCTCGGCCTGGTGCGCGCGGGCGATCCGGCGGCGATGGCGCTCAGCGCGTGGGCTCTCGTGCACGGCCTCGCGATGCTCTCGCTCGACGGGCAGGTACGGCGGGCGGGCGCGCCGCCGCCCGAGGAGCTGGCGCTCACGGCCACCGACCTCATGATGCACGGGATGGCCGCCGGCCGCTAACTCCCGGCCCGGGCGCCGTCAGGCTCAGAGCGACGAGCTCGCCCGCGGCGTGCGGGAGGCGGCCAGCTCCTCGCGCGCCGACGGGGGCGCGGGCAGAAAATCCTCGCCGGGGTTGATGAACTGGTCCCGCTCGGCGCCGGACTGCCGGTCGTGGAGCTGGCGGTAGCGGCCGCCGAGCGCGAGCAGCTCGCGGTGCGTCCCGCGCTCCACGATCCGCCCGCCCTCCAGCACCAGAATCTGGTCGGCACTCTCGATCGTCGACAGCCGATGCGCGATCACGAACGTCGTGCGCCCGCTGCGCAGCGAGCGCAGGCCGTCGCGGATCATCGCCTCGCTCTCGCTGTCGAGGCTCGACGTCGCCTCGTCGAGGATCAGGATCGCCGGGTCGGCGAGGATGGCGCGCGCGATCGCCACGCGCTGGCGCTGGCCCCCCGAGAGCTTCACCCCGCGCTCGCCGACCACCGTCTCGTACCCGTCGGCGAAGCGCGACACGAACTCGTCGCAGTGCGCGATCGCGCCGGCGGCGCGCACTTCGGCCTCGGTCGAGCCCGGGCGCGCGAACGCGATGTTCTCGCGGATCGTGCCGTCGAACAGGAAGTTGTCCTGGAGCACCACGCCGATCTGCGAGCGGAAGTCGCGCATCCGCAGCGCGCCCAGGTCCCGCTCGTCGACGAGAATTCGCCCGGCCGTCGGACGGTTGAAGCCCATGACGAGGCTGAGGAGCGTGCTCTTCCCCGACCCGCTGGAGCCGACGAGCGCCGTCGTGCTCCCCGGTGCGGCCCGGAAGCTCACGTCGTGCAGCACCGGAACACCCGGCTCGTACTCGAAGCTCACCCCTTCGAGCTGCACCTCGCCCACCACCGACTCGAGCGCCGCCCGCTCGTCGTCGCCGGCGTCTTCCGGCGTGGTGGAGAGCAGGTCTCGGATGCGGTCGAGCCCCGCGAACGCCTCGCTGAGCTGCGTGCCGATCGCCGCCACCTGCACCAGCGGCGCGGCCACCAGGCCCACGAAGAACACGTACATCACGAAGTCGCCCAGCGTCATGCCGCCCGCGAGAATCGACCGCCCGCCGACCACGATCATCAGCACGCCCACCGCGCCGACGATCACCGTCGTCACCGCGCCGACCGCCGACGTGCCGGTGATCGTGCGCGCCACGTTGCGCAGCAGCTTGTGCACGCCGCGCGCGAAGACGAGCCGCTCGCGCCGCTCCGCCACGTACGCCTTCACGATCCTGATGCCGCCGAGCGTCTCGGCGAGGCGACCGGTCACGTCGGCGTTGATCTGCCCGCGCTCGCGGAAGACCGGACGCAGTCGGCTGAACGCCGACGCCATCAGCGCCCCGAAGCCGGCGATGATCACGAGCTGCCCTAACGTGAGCTTCCAGTTGAGGTAGAAGAGCACGCCGAGCGCGATCGCGGCGCTGAGCAGTCCGCCGGCGAGCTGGATGATCCCCGTGCCGACGAGGTTCCGCACGCCCTCGGCGTCGGTCATGATCCGCGAGACCAGCACCCCGCTCTTGGTCGAGTCGAAGTAGGACACGGGCAGTCGCAGCACGTGCTCCTGCACGCGCTTGCGCATGTCGGCGATGGCCCGCTGGCCGGCCACGCTCACCACCTGCGAGAGCGCGAACGACGTCACCGCCTGCACCACCGTCGCCGCCGCGACGGCGAGGGCGAGCGGCACCAGCAGCTCGGCCTCGCGCCGCCCCAGCACGCGGTCGATCAGGAACTTGGAGCTGGCGGGCAGCACGAGCCCGGCGAGCCGATTCACGATCATGAGCGCGAAGCCGGCCGCCAGCGACGCGCGGTGGCGCGCCATGAGCGCGCGCGCCTCGCCCCACGCCCGCGCGAAGTTCATCGGCGGCTTGGCCGCGTCCTTCCCCTTCTTTGGCTCAGCCATCGCTCGCCCTCAGTCCGCCCGCGTCACGCCGCCGGCCTTGCGCAGCTCGTACACCGCGACCTCGCCCCACTGCGGGTCCGCCTGTCGCCCGGCGCGGCGCAGCCCGGCCTTCTCCGCCACGCGAACGGACGCCTCGTGCGAGTGCGGAATGGTCGCCCGCACCACGCTGACGCCGGGCTGCGCGAGCGCCCACTCGGCGAGCGCGCGCACGGCCTCGGACGCGTAGCTGCGCCCCTGAAACTCCTCGTAGATCGAGTACCCCAGCAGCACGGCGCCCTCGAAGTCCGGCGGGCCGGCCATGCCAAGCATCCCGACCACCTCGTGCGTCGCGCTGTCGACGATCGTCCACGCCCACCACGGCGCCTCGCTCGGCTCCGCACGGACGCGGTTGCGCATCCTCGGCAGGATGTCCTCCATGAGCGCGGGCGGGCGCGGCGGCTCGGGAAAATGGCCGGTCACCAGCCCCGCCAGCGCCGCGCCGTCGTGATGCAGGAGCGCGTCGATCGCCTCCGGCGAGAACGGGCGCAGCTCCAGGCGCTCGGTCTTCAGTTGCACCGCTGGTGAGCCTTCCCGAGGACGCATCCCACCCTCACTCGATGTTCGCCCGGCAGCTCCGGGCCGCTCGCTCAACTTCTCATCGGAACGCGCGCCGCGGAACCGTCGCGCGGCAACCCACACCGCTCGCGACGTGTCCCACTGTCATAAAACTGGCAGCCCCTTTCGTTCCATCAGCCGCATGCCGAAGCATCCCCCACTGAACCTCAGCCGCCGAGAGCGGCAGATTATGGAAATCGTCTACCAGCTCGGTTCGGCCAGCGCGGCGGAGGTGCACGCGCGCATGCCGGACCCGCCGACCTACACCGCCGTCCGCGGCCTGCTGCGGATCCTCGAGGAGAAGTGCCACCTCACGCACGAGCGGCAGGGCTCGCGCTACGTGTACCGCCCGCTGGTGCCAAAGGAGCGCGCGGGGGAGTCCGTGCTGCGGCACGTGGTGCGTACGTTCTTCGACGGCTCCACCTCGCGCGCCGTCGCCGCCCTGCTCGGCCGGGAGGGCGAGATCTCGGCCGAGGAGATGCAGCGACTCCAGAAGCTGGTCGGCGACGCCAGCGCGCGCGAGGAGCCGTCGTGAGCGGCGCGGAAGATGTCGTCGTCTCGCTCGCCGGGGTCGAGGCGAAGGCCACGCTGATCCTGCTCGGTGCGTGGGCCTGTGCAATATGCACCCGCCGCTGGAGCGCCGGTGCGCGCCACCTCGTCTGGGCCGCCGCCATCACCGCGGCGCTGGCACTGCCGTTGGTCGCGCGGGTGGTCCCGCCGGCGGGCGTCCCGTCGCTCGCCACGCTCGCCACGCTCGGCCGAGCGGGCGCGACAACAGAGCGCACGGTCGGCGCGCCGCCGCTCGAATCCCGCGGCGGAGCGGAGGCCGCGGCGCGGCTCGACGCTCTGGCGGCCACCGGCGGCTGGACCGCGCAGCTCGCTTCGGCGCCGTTGGCCCGGCGGGGCGCCACCGGCGTGCTCGGCGTGTGGGGCGCGGGCGTGGCGTGCGTGCTCCTGTGGTGGTCGGCCGGTCTGGTGGCGCTGCACGCTCGCTCCCGGCGCGCCGCCCTGGTGGGCGAGCCGCGCGTCCTGGCGCTGCGCGACCAACTGTCGTCTCAGCTCGGCGTGCGGCGGACGGTCCCACTCCTCGTGGGCGACGGCGCCGTCGCGCCGATGACATGGGGAGCGCTGCGGCCGGTCATCATGCTCCCGGCGTCGTGGGGCGGGTGGCCGGACGATCGGCTCGCGAACGTGCTGCGGCACGAGCTGGCGCACGTGGCGCGGCGGGACTGCCTGCTGCAGGTGATGGCGCACTGGCTCTGCGCGCTGCACTGGTTCAACCCGCTGGCGTGGCTCGCCGCGCGGCGGCTCGCCGCGGAGTGCGAGCACGCGTGCGACGACGCGGCTCTGGGCTCGGGCGCGCGGGCGGCCTCGTACGCCGGCACGCTGGTCGCGGTCGCCGCCGACGTGCGCGAAATGCGCTTCGCCCGCCCCGCGGTCGGGACCGTCGGCATGGCCGGCTCCGCGCTGGAGCGGCGGGTGCGCGAGATCCTCGACGACCGCGCGCCGCGTCGCGTGCCCGGGCGCGCGCAGCGAGTCGCCGCCGCGGCCGCCGCCGCCATGCTGGTGGTGCCGCTCGCCGCGTTGCGCCGCGCCGAGCCCGCTGCGCGCCCGCCCAGCACCCGGCCCGCCCTAACGACGGCCGCCGCGCAGGCCGACACCGGCACGGGCGAGCTGGTGCCGCTCGACTCCGCCGTCGAGGCCGCGGTGCTCGCCGCGTCGAGCCGGCCGGCCGCCGGGCCGGACAGCGCGGTGATCGAGGTGCTGCGCACGGCGCTGAGCCACCGGAAGCGCGGCGCGACCGACCTCGTGCGCGAGCGCGCCGTCTGGACCCTCTCCATCGCGCGGGGCGGGCGCGTCGTCGAGCCGCTGATCGGCCGGCTGCGCGACCCGGACTGGCGCGTTCGGGCCTACGCGGGGTGGGGGCTCGCGGTGGCGGGCGACGAGCGCGCCGTCGAGCCGCTCATCCAATCGCTGCGGGACGAGCACTGGCGTCCACGCATGCACGCCGCCTACGCGCTGGGCGAGCTGCACGCGGGGAGCGCCGCGGTCGACCCGCTCATCGCCGCGCTCGCGGATACGGTGTACCAGGTCCGCGTCAGCGCGGTGACCGCGCTCGGCCAGATCGGCGACCGCCGCGCCCTCCCCGCCATCCGCGCTCGCGCGATCGACAGCCACGCCTGGGTGCGCATGGCCGCGAGGGAGGCGGAAGTTCAGGTGCTCAGCAACGCACCCAGTCCCTGACGGGACGCGTCCCGATCACTCGCCCGGCAGCGCCCGCCTGATGGCGCGGACGCCCGACCGCACGCCGAAGCCGACGCCAATGCCGAACAGGGCGGCGGTTCCCAGTGTGATCACCGGCAGCGCGGCGAGCGGCGAGACGACGACGGCGGCGACGGCGCCCGCGACGACCGGGACGGCGGGGTTCTGCGCGGCGTCCACGAAGCGGAGTCTGTCCTTGACGAACTTCTTCGACGGGAAGTAGCCCGCCGCGGTGACCGCACCCAGCAAGAGCAACTCGATCACGGGACTGCTCCGTGTGAAATGTTCAGATCGGTTGGACGACGTCCCTACGGCGTTCGGTCGTGCATAGTTCCGCCGGCGCGTGCCGGGGCACGGAATTCCACACCTTTCAAGTAGCTAGCCAGTGCGCCGGCGGTCAACAGGCGCGCGCGATTCGCGTGGACCGGTTGCCCGAACGCGCGCGCCCTGCGAGCGTTCGCGTCATGCCCATCGCGACCATCAACCCAGCCACCGGCGAGACGCTGCGCACCTACGCCGAGCTCTCCGCCGACGAGCTGGAATCCAGGCTCGCCGCCGCGCACGCCGCGTTTCCGCGCTGGCGCCGCACGCCGGTGAGGGAGCGCGCGCGCGTCGTCGCGCGCGCGGCGGAGCTACTCGAGTCGGAGAAGGGCGACTTCGGCCGCCTCATGACGACCGAGATGGGGAAGCCGATCCGGGCCGCCGAGGAGGAGGCCGCGAAGTGCGCGGTCGGATGTCGGTACTACGCCGAACACGCCGAGCAGTTCCTCGCCGACGAGCCGGTGCGCGATGACGACGGCCGCCCCACCGACGGCCGCGTGTCGTTCGAGCCGCTCGGCGTCCTGCTCGCCGTCATGCCGTGGAACTTCCCGTTCTGGCAGGTGATCCGCTTCGCCGCGCCCGCGCTCGTCGCCGGGAACGTGGGGCTGCTCAAGCACGCGTCGAACGTGCCCGCGTGCGCGCTCGCGATCGAAGATCTGTTCGTGCGCGCGGGCGCGCCCGCCGGCGTCTTCCAGACGCTGCTCGTCGGCTCGAAGCGCGTCGGGCAGATTCTGGCGGACCCGCGCGTGGCGGCGGCCACGCTCACCGGCAGCGAGAACGCCGGCAGCGAAGTGGGAGCCACCGCCGGAAAGTACCTCAAGCCGTCCGTGCTGGAGTTGGGCGGCAGCGACCCGTTTATCGTGATGCCGAGCGCCGACGTCGCGCGCGCGGCGCAGGTCGCCGTGAAGGCGCGCGCGATCAACAACGGCCAGTCGTGCATCGCCGCGAAGCGCTTCATCGTCGCCGACGCCATCGCCGACGAGTTCGAGCGCCGCTTCGTCGAGGGGACGCGCGCGCTCCGCGTCGGCGATCCAATGAAGCGCGATACCGACGTGGGCCCGCTGGCGACGCCGGAGATCCGCGACGGGCTCCACCAGCAGGTGAAGTCGACCGTCGCCGCCGGGGCGCGCCTGCTGACCGGCGGCCGCGTGATTCCCGGCCCGGGCAATTACTACGAGCCGACTGTGCTCGCGGACGTGCCGCGCGGCTCGCCCGCGCACGCCGAGGAGACGTTCGGCCCCGTCGCCGCGCTGTTTCGCGTCGCCGACATCGACGCGGCGATCGAGCTCGCGAACGACTCCACGTTCGGCCTGGGCGCGAGCGCGTGGACGAGCGACCGCGGGGAAGCCGAGCGGTTCGCGCGCGAGATCGAGGCGGGGAGCGTGTTCATCAACGCGATGGTCGTCTCGGACCCGCGCTTCCCGTTCGGCGGCGTGAAGCGCTCGGGGTACGGGCGCGAGCTGGCCGCGTACGGCCTGCGCGAGTTCGTGAACGTGAAGTCCGTGCGGATGACTTTCGCCGCGTCAGGCGCAGAGGCGCGCGAGTCCGCCGGAGCCGGGGTCGGTTCGGAGACCGAGTAGCCCGGGTCGGGCGACGGATGTTGCGCGCCTGACGCGAGGGTCGTCGAGGAGGGAGCGACGCGTGTGCCCGCCGCGTCGCTCCCTCCTCGCATTCGCCCCACGCAATGAGCCGCAGCATTTCTCCGATCCTCGGCCTCGCGGCGCTGCTCGCCGCCTGCGCGCAGACCGACCAGACCGCGCCCACGAGAACGCCGTCCGACGGGGCGACGGATGGGTCGACGGAAGCGACGCTGGCCGCCGAGGGCGGCACGCTGACGTCGTCCGCCGCCGGACTCTCCATCTGGTTCCCGGCTGGTGCGCTCTCGGCGGCGACGACGGTCCGGATGCAGCTCGGGCCCGCCCTCGCGCTGGCGCCCGGCAGCGGAACGGCCGCCGGCGCGCGGGCGGGTTGGCGTTCAGCGTCTTCACGCGCATCCAGACGACGCCGGAGAGCCGATTCACCCAGAGCGCCACGTCGATCACGCTGACCAACGTCCTCTACTCCGCGGAGAAGATCGAGGAGGACGGCTCCATGAGCTCCGACAGCAGGCTGATGGACCTCGTCCTTCCGATCGCCGAGGACGGGCGCTCGGCCCTTCTCACCGTCACGCGCACGGTGGACCTCCCCGGCGGCACGCAGGGGACGGGCTCCGTGAGCGTGCGCCTCGACATCAAGACCGGCTGCGGAGTGAGCTGCACCTATGACCAGTAACCGCTTCCTGATCCTCGCCGGCGCCGGTGCCCTGCTCTCGTCAGGCGCTCGGCCGGCAGCCGCGCAGATCAACGCCACGCCGCGCTCGCTCGGCATGGGCGGCGCGTACGTCGCCGTCGCCCGCGGCACCGAGGCCCTCTTCCAGAACCCGGCGAACCTGGCGCTGCGCGACACGCCGCGCTGGTCGATCTTCCTGCCCCAGCTGACCGTGGGCGCCACGCTCGTCGGCTACCAGGCCGGGGACATCGCCGACCTGCTCGAGGGCACCGACCTGCCGCAGGCTCGCCGCGACGAGCTGCTCGCCCAGGTGCCGGCGGCCGGCACCGAGGGGCAGCTCGACGTCCGCCTGCCGCTCCTCGCGCTTCAGGTCGGGCGCTTCGCCGTCGGCGTCTCGGCGACCGGCGTGGGCGACCACTCGGTGGGCCGCGACCTGATGGACCTCGCGCTCAACGGCTACGAGGAAGGCCGCACCGACTACAACGTCGGCAATACCGGCGGCCGGAGCGCCGCGTTCTTCGACGGCGTGGCCGCCTACGGCTTCAAGACGGGCGCGCTCCGCCTGGGCGCCGCCGGGCACTACTACCGCGGCCAGGGGCTCGCGCGCACGCGAATGTACGAGCCGCGCTACGACGTGGACAACCGCAGCATCGAGGTCGACTACGTCGGCGTGCGCGCCGAGGGCGGCGAGGGGTACGGCGTGGATCTGGGCGCCGCTCTCCAGCTGCACCCGACGCTCACCCTGAGCGGCGCGGTGTCGAACGCGTTCTCGCGCATGCGCTGGTCGGAGGACCTGCGCTACCGCCACCTCGTGATCGACAGCGCGGGCTTCGACGACATCGCGGACCTCTACGACAGCTACGAGAGCAGCGACCGGCCGCTCGACCCGTCGTCGGCGTCGCTGACGGTGCTGCGCACGGCCGAGGGGCTCTACGACGACGCGTACTTCCCCGCCACGCTGCGCGTCGGCGCGGCGTGGGAGCCGACCCGCCGCACGCGCTTCGGCGCGTCGTACGAGGACCGGCTCACCCCGGGCATCCTCGCGGGCCGCTGGGAGCGCACTGCCGCGGTCGGCATCGAGCAGAGCCTCCCGCTGCTCGCGCTCCGCGCCGGCTACGCCACCGACCTGGCGAAGGGCTCGATGCTCGCCGCCGGCCTCTCGCTCGGCCCGGTCGACGTTGGCCTCGCCAAGCTCACCAACTCCACCCCCGCCGACGCCTCGCGCGACGGCTGGATCGGCACCGTCGGGCTCGGGTTTCGGGGGAAGGCGGCGAGAAGGCGGTAAAGCGATTCGCGGTGCGCGAATCGCCTTCAGTATTTCCACACGAACAGCTTCCGCACCACCCAGCCGGCGCCGACCGCCACCCAGCCTAACGGCCCCAGGACGACCGAGCGGGTGGCGGAGACGTTCAGCTCGGCCAGGGAGACGGTGCCGCGAAGGTGCTTGAGGCGGGCCTCGAGCGCGTCGATCTCCCCCTGCACGCGCGAGAGCTCCCGCTCGGCGGCGACGGCGTCGGCCACGGTGGCCGAGCGCGCCAGGTGCTCGCGGAGGCGGTCGCGGGTCGCGATCAGGTTGCGCAGCCGCGCGTCGGCGTCGACGACCTGCTCGGTCACGTCCAGCGCCTGACGCGTCTCGCTCTTGAGCTTTCCCGCGTGGCGCAGCGTGTCGATTCCCGCCTCCAGCGCCGGCGCCGGGACGCGCAGCTGCATCCGGAGCGAGCGCTTCTCGTCGATCTCGGCGTCCTGCACGAAGCCCCCGAGGGCCGTGGCCATCGCCTCGGCGCGCCGCCTGAGCGCCGGCAGGTCCTCGGACTCCATGCGCACGTGCGCGCGCTGGACGAGCATGCGCTCGGGGAGCTGCTCCGGCGACTGGGCGGTACCCTCCGCCCGCTTCGCGCTCTCGGTGACCCGTTCACCGATCGGCGTGGGACTCGGGCCCGGGTAGTTCCCGCGCACCGCGCAGCCGGTGGCGAGAGCGATCGACACGGCTAGGGCGGCTGCGCGAGGGGCGCGCCCGCGGGGATTCGCGATCATGTGTGGGGCTGGGTGAAGGGGAGGACGGTCGGACACGAACGGGAGACGCGCGACCGGCGCCGGCCTGCACATCGCGCGGCCGGTCAGACGCCCGCGGCGCGGTCCGTGTCCTCGCCCAGGCGGCCAATGATCTCGTCCGGCTCCTCTTCCGTGTCGCCCGCCACCAGCCAGCGGCGCCACCAGCTGCTGCTGCTCGAGCGCCGCTGCTCGCCGAGCGTCTGCCGGACCGCCTCGTGCCACACCCGCTGCATCTCCATCGCGTCCCCGAAGCGCGCGTCGGGGTCGATGGCGAGCCCGCGGCGGAGCCAGGCGGCGATCGGGCCCGGGAACTCGCTCAGGTCGATCTGTCCCGAGAGCTGCCGCGCGAGGATCTGCTTGCTCTCCACGTCCCCGAACGGCGGCCTCCCCGAGAGCACGTAGGCCACGATCGCCGCGACGGCGAAGTAGTCGGCCGGCGGGCCCTGCGGCTCGCCGAGCAGCTGCTCGGGCGGCGCGAACGCGGGCGTGCCGGTGGGGCCGCTCACGTCCTCGCCGGGGATGTGCGCGATCCCGAAGTCGGTGATGCGCCAGCGCCGATAGCGGTCGATCAGCAGGTTCTCGGGCTTCAGATCGCGGTGCACGATGCCGATCGAGTGCGCCGACGCCAGCGCGTCCAGAACCAGCTCGACCTGCGGCGCCACCTCGGCCAGCGGGCGCGACCCTGAGCGCGCGATGAGGTCCGCGACCGATCCGCCCTCGGCCAGCTCCATCGTGTACCACGAGACGTCGCCGCGGCGGTCCCAGTCGTAGATCGGGACGATGCCCGGGTGCGCGAGCCGCGCCGCCAGCCGCGCCTCGCGGCGGAAGCGGCTCAGCACCTTCTCGTCGGTCGCCACGTGCGGGTGGAGCATCTTGAGCGCCACCTCGCGCTCCAGCGCCAGGTCCCGCACCTGCCACACCGAGCCGAACGAGCCGGAGCCGAGCGCCGCCAGCACTTCGTAGTCGTCGGCGGTCGCCCAGCGCAGGCGCGCCTCCTCGGACGCCTTGGTGGCCGTCGCCTCCGACCACTCGCCGATGAGAAAGGTCGGCCGGCCGATGACCACGCGGTCGAGCGCGCGCAGCATCGCCGACACCGAGCGGTGGCGCTGCGCGGGGTCGGCGTGCAGCGCACGGTCGATGACGGCCGCCAGCCCCTGGGGACACTCGGGGCGCACGAGCTGGATCGGGGGGACGTCGTACGTCGGCGGCGCCTCGCCGGAGAGCGCGGCGAAGCAGACCGCGCCCAGCTGCCACTGGTCGCTCGCCGCCGACGGGCGCCACACCCCGTCCGCCCACTCGGGCGGCGGCGCCGACGCGCCGTTAGGCACGAGCCCCTCGGGCACCGACTCCACCGGCAGCGACCACTGCCAGCCCAGCATCCAGACGCGCCCGGTCGGCCCCACCCACACCGTCTCCGGCGACAGCGCCCCGTGCGCCGTGCCCAGGTCGTGCAGGTACGCCACCGTGGAGCCGACCGCGCGCAGGATGTGCAGCACGTGCGGGATGTCCTCGGAGCCCGAGCGCCGCAGCGACGCGCCCACCGTCTCGCCCGTGATCCACCGGCGCAGGTACCCGGGCCCGCGCGGCGCGTCCGAGTGCGGCGCCCAGTAGTGGTACGTCGTCGGCACCGACGGATGGTTGCGGTGCGCCAGGTGCCGCGCCTCGGCCGCGAGCCACGGGCCGTAGACGGGGTCCGGCACCGTCACCAGCGACAGCGACCGCCCCAGCGCGTCGATGACCTCCTGGTAGTGCCGGTACTCCCCGGCGACCCCTTCGGCCCCCCACTGCCACTCCGGCGGGAGCACCCACGAGCGCAGATGCTCGGGGAGCTCGTGGGTGACGCGGTAGGGGACGGTGAAGCGCGTAGTCGTCACAGGGGCAATATAACGGTCCAGTGCGGTTGTCGCGGGCACCGCGCCTTACGCCGCCGCGGGGTCCTCGGCGACCAGCGAGATGGTGACCTCGGTGCCCTCCCCACGCCGGCTCGACACCGTGATCTCCCCGCCCCACCCGTCGATGATCCGCCGGCTGATCGCGAGCCCCAGCCCGCTCCCGCTCGTCCGCGTCGAGAAGTGGGGCTCGAAGATGCGCGGCAGCACCTCGGGCGGAATGCCCTCGCCGTCGTCCCGCACCGCGATCCGGACGCGCCCGTCGTCCCGCCCCACCGCCACCGACACGGTGCGGGCGTGCGCCAGGCGGGCGTTCTCCAGCACGTTCAGCAGCACCTCGCGCAGCTCTTCCTCGCGGGCCAGCGCGACCGCCGGCTCCTCGGCGCCGTCCAGCGCCCACCGGACGCCTCCCGCGCCCATGCGCTCCAGCGCCACCACGTCCCGGGTGACGGCCGCCACGTCGGTCGGCGCGGCGGCCGGGCGCTCGGTGGGCGCCGTGCCGTAGCGGCTGAACGCGCGCGCGATCTCGTCCAGCCGGTCGATCTCGGCCAGGATGCGCTCGACGTTCCGCTCCAGGATGCGGTCGAAGTCCGGCCGGGCGTCGGCGCGGGCGCGGCGCAGGTGCTGCACGCCGAGGCGGATCGGCGTCAGCGGGTTCTTGATCTCGTGCGCCACCTGGCGCGCCATCTCCCCCCACGCCAGCACGCGCTGCGCCCGCGCCACCTCGGTCACGTCGTCGAGCGTGAGCACCGCGCCGCCCCCGCCGCGCAGCAGCCTCGTCAGGCGGGCGTGCAGCTGCCGCCCCTCGAGCTGCAGGTCGAACTCCTCCTCCTCCTCGCCGGCGATCTCGCCGGACGCGGCGCCGAGCGGCTCCAGCGGGTGTCGCACGAACGCGGCGACGCGCTCCACGACCTCCGGCGGCGCGACCGCGGCCAGCGGCGTCCCGGGCGGGAGTCGGTGCCCGAGCAGCGCGTCGGCCCGCGGGTTCGCCAGCGACACGCTCCCGCGCCTGTCCACCGCCACGACACCGCTGGCCACGTTGCGCAGCACCGCCGCGGTGCGCCGCTGCGCCTCCTCTAGCGCGCTCCGGCTGGCGTCGAGGTCGGCCGCCATCCGGCGGAAGGCGCTGAACACCTGCTCGAACTCCGACGGCGGCTCGCCGCCCAGTACCGGCTCGCGCTCCCCCGCCGCCACCGCCAGTGCCGCCTCGCGCAGGGCGCCGATCGGCCGCGCGAACTCGCGCGCCGCGATCCCGCTCAGCCAGAGTGCCGCCAGGGCGCCGAGCGCGGTGGCGAAGAGCACCAGCACGCCCAGGTCGCGCCGCCGCCGGTCGAGCGCCACCTCGTTCGTCCGCGCCGGCGCCGCCAGCACGAGCCGCCCCTCCGGCCCACCCGCGCCGGGCACGGCGCGGTAGCCGAACAGCGCGTCGAGCTCGCCCACGTGCTCCACGCTGCGCGCAGTCACCTCCTCGCCCAGCCCCAGCCGCAGGAAGACCGGCGCCGGCAGGAAGCGCCCCGTCGGCGCCAGCGCCTCGTAGAGCGTGTCGCTCGCCGCCCGCAGCTCGCCGCCCTCGTACAGCAGAAGCGGCGTGTCGAGTCGGTCGCTCACCGCCTCCAGCTGCCGAAAGTCCTCGGCCGCCGTGACCGCGCGCAGCGTCTCGAGCACCAGCAGCTCGCGCGACTGCGCGTCGTCCCCCTGGAGCCGCCGGTACGACCAGACGGCGAACGCGACCGCCGGGACCACGAAAAACGTGAACAGCGCCAGCGTCAGGCGCGCCCGGTAGCTGCGCGACCACCCGCGCCCGCGCGCGCGCACCCACCGGCCGAAGCCGCCGTCGGCCAGCGCGCTCAGCGCCCACAGCGCCGCGACGATGCCCAGGTCGAGCAGCACCACCAGCAGCCCGCGCTGCACCAGCACGTCCACCGGCCGCACCTCGACCTCGACGTGCGCGCGCGTGGGCACGGCGCCGATGCGGATCACGCGGTCGCCGTGCAGCTCGTTCCCCTCGCGCTGCCAGCGCACGCGCGGCCCGGACGCGCTCTCGGCCGCCGCCGCCACCGCGGGGTCCGCCTCGACGAGCGA
>DATFPD010000511.1:0-7257 GCA_035265005.1 Gemmatimonadaceae bacterium
CGCGACGCCTGCCGCCGGCCAGGTAGGAGACCTCGCCGGACACCGCCGCGGTTCGGGAGAGCGAGTCGACGCGCGCGCTCCATTGCTCCTCCAGCTCGCCGTCGCGCGCCGACCCGTCCGCGAGCGCCGCGCAGCTGCGAGACGCCAGCCATTCGACGCGCAGCCGGGCGGCCGAGTCGGCGCGCGCCTGTCGCGCGGCGTCGCCCATCGCCCGCAGGATGGCGGCGGTGCAGCCGACCAGCCCGAGCAGGCCGGCGGTCAGAACGAGGACGGCGACGACGACCTCGACGAGGGTGAAGCCGGCGCGGGGTACTCGCATGGCGTCTCCGGTGGTGAGAGGCGCCGAGCATAACGCCGCGCGGCCAGCGGACCGTCATCGGTCGAGTGCGGCGCGGGGCGAACGGTTGCGTGCCGATACCGCGAATGCGACGCGCCCCCGGCCGACCAGGCCGGGGGCGCGCGTTCGAGCTCGGTCGCTGTGACGCGCGCTAGAAGAGCTGCGCCCAGGCGCGCTGCGGGACCTTCACGAGCACCGCGGAGCCGCGGAGCGCGCTCTCGATCGCGCACTTGGAGTACGACACGTCCTGGGTACCGTTGATGATGTTACCGCCGTCGGTCAGCGTCGCGTTCCGGGCCAGCACCGAGCCGTAGATCGCGGCGGTACCGTTACCCTTGGTGATGTCGTCGCGGACGACGATTACCCCGTACCACTCGAAGCCGCCGTTGAGCTCGAGGCTCCCGTTGACCAGCAGGACGCCCTGGCCGCGCCCCTGCTTGTTGAGGTGCAGGCTCTGCGGCGCGTAGATGATCGGATAGTAAGTGTTGCACGCCGCTACCACGTTCGACAGCAGGTGGCCGTTGATCCCCGCCCGCCAGGGCTCCCCCCAGTTCGTCTGAAGGGTCGTGTTGCAGGTCTTGCCGTCGGCGTACGCCACCGGCGCGATGTCGTTTCCGAAATCGATGGTGCCGTCGCCCTCGGGGGGGAGCTTGATGTCGGCGTTCTTGACCAGCGAGTTCCACGTTTCCGACCCGAACCGCACGTAGGTGTTCGAGTCGGCGGCGTCCGTGCTGCGCACGACGCCGTAGTTGGACGGCATGTTGTTCGACGAGTTGATCGTCACCGTCGCGTTCGGCCCGGCGAGCACGGCCGCGGTGTCGTGGCCGCCGATGCTGTCGCACTGCTTCCAGCCGGGGGGCGGCGTGTTGTTGCCGCTGACCTTGGCCGCGCCGGAGATGTTGATGCTACCACCGGTCACGATCGCCGCGTCGGTCTTGATCGTGGGGTACGCCGTGCGGACGAGCATCGTCGTGCGGCGGATGGACTCCAGCATCTTGTTACCCATGCTGGCGTGGCCCTCGGACACCACCCAGAAGGAATTCTCGCTGAGGCGCGTGATCTTCACGCGGGCCGTGTCGCCGGCGTCCACGTAGACGTTGTTCGCGTCGATCGAGCCGGTCGCCATGCCGCCCACAAGGTTGCCGCTGGCGTCCAGGCCGGCGTACGGCAGGTTGCGCTTGGTGTCCCACTGCGCGATCTCGCGGTTCAGTCCGAATTCGGCGACCGAGAAGGCGCGCTGCTCGATCAGGGTGTTGCGCCCGACGCGGAAGTCCTGCGTCGAGGCGAAGAACGCGCCGGCGATTAGCGCGCCGATGACGACGATCGCGACCAGAGCGAGGGCGAGCGCGAAGCCGCGTCGCTGACCCGCGAGGCGCGCGGTGCGGTGCGTGCGCATGATCATGTCTCCTGAGATCCCGAGTGCTGAGGTCACATCCGATTGCGAACGGACACGCGCGTCGTGAGCGAGTCCACGTAGATGCCGCGCTTGCCGTTAGAGACCGTCGTGGAGTCCTGGCCGACCGCGCGCGTGCGAACGTCGATGCGCGAGATGCCCGCCGGCTGCGCGCTGTTGGCGATCTGGACGCCCGTGCTGTCGTAGTACCGGAAGCTCAGCCCGCTGCCGCCCGTCGCCGAGTACGGCAGGTACGGCCCGCTCACCGGCTGAGTCGCCTGCCACACGCCATTCCGCTTCTCGCTGTAGCCGAGGTACCACTTCCGGTCGTTCGCCGACTGGTAGAGGCTGTAGCGGACGTGGCGCCCGAAGCGTACGCCGGCGCCGCGCAGCGTGGTGGTGCTCAGCGGCGACGCAAGCGTGACTTCGACGCGCGGCTTGGAGGCCGGCGGGTCGAGGGTCGGATCGGTGTACGGTGCGCCGACGCACTTGGTCGTGCTCGTCCCCATGCCGGCGATCTGGTAGCCCCGCCAGGTGTCGTCCTCGGCGCCGCGCGACGTACCCTCGTCGTAGATGAAGACCGAGTCGCCCACCTCGGGGTTGGAGAGCCAGCCGGTGAGCTGGTGCTTGGCCAGGTTGCGCGGCGGAACGTAGAACACACGGTTGTTCGCCCCGTCCTTCTCGCAGACGATGGAGCTGCCGGTGTTCACCACCAGCGTCATCGCCGTATCGCTCGCGAACGTGATGTCGCCGCTGGGCGAGGACGGGGTGCCCGCCGCGGACACGCTGCGGAGGTCCGTGGCCAGCACCGTCGTGGCGTGGCGCACCTGCGTGCGGGCGTCCACGATGTCCGACGTGCCGCGGTAGAACTGCTGCTGCCGCTGGATCATCTTGATGATCGTGCCGCCGACGACGCCCATCACAACGACGACGATGAGGAGCTCGGCGAGCGAGAAGCCACGGCGGGTGCGGGTTACTGAGCGCGGCATGGGATGAACGTGGTGTAGTTGATAGTCTTGGGGGCCCCGCGGCGGAGCGGAACCGTCAACGCGAGGGTGATCTTCTTCACGTTCTGGAGCGTGTCCTTCACGGTCCACGTCTCGCTAATCCCGCGCGTGGTCGCGGAGCCCGTCATGGGCGCCACCAGGCGCGAGCAGCCGATGCTGGTGAGCGAGTCGATGCGGTTCTGCGCCACCGAGGACGCGACCGTCTGCACACTGCTACCGGCCATCTGGCGGGTCACGTAGCCAGCCGTGCTGGCGAGCCCGATGATGCCGATGCTGAGCAGGATGATCGCGACGACGAGCTCGACGAGCGTGAAGCCGCGCCGGGCGCGACGCGGCGCGCGGCGGGCGGAGTGCTTCGTAATCATGGCGTACACCCCCTCTTCATCAGTGCGCCGAGCTGCGTGACGCACACGGAGTCCGAATAGCCACCGACCGTCATGACGTACACAGCGGTGCCACCCGAGTTCGTGCGGCCGTAGCCGCGCGGGTCGTAGGCGAGAACCGTGTCCACCGGCGAGCGCACGGTCACCTCGGCACGGTAGAGCGAGTCGAGCTGGATCAGCTTGATCACCGCCATGTTGCCGACGGCGCTGGTGTCCACCTCCACGCGGATCGAGCTCCCCTGCACGAGGAAGCGCGACTGGCGGCCCTTCTGCACCGCCGCCGCGCGCGCGGTGGCGATCGACGCGGCCAGCTGGTCCTTGGCCGAGCGGAGGTTTGCGCCGGTCTTCATGCGGCCGATCTTCGGCGCGGCGATGGCATAGAGCAGCGCCATGAACGCCATCACGATCAGCAGCTCGGGGAACGAGAACCCGGACCGCTTCCGCGGCCGGAACGACGAGCGGAAAGCCATCATCACTGGATCCTCACGTAGCCGGCGCGCGCCATCGTCACCTGACGCGTGCCGGCGTCGGTGCCGGCGCTCAGCGTCACAGTGAGCGGGTGCGAGGTCACGCCGTTCGGATAGAACTCGACGGTGTCCGTCGAGAAGGTCACGGAGCTGAGCCCGTAGGCCGACCCGGACCCGAGCGAGCGCTCGTGGCGCACGGCGCCGGAGCGGTCGTAGATCGCGTAGCTCGCCGCGGCGGCGTTCCGTCCGCGGACCACCAGCCGAACCGGCTTGCGCGTCTCGGCGGCGAGCTCCGAGGCCAGGCGAAGGTCCTCGGCGACCGCCTGCCCCGCGCCGTCCAGGCGCTCGCGCTCCATGCGCTGGCCGACCCTGGGCGCCGCGAAGGCCGCCAGGAACCCGACGAGCGCCACCACGCCGACGATGCCAGTCGTGGAGAAGCCGAACAGTCGATTCAGGGCGGTGCGGCGGCGTGACATGTGGGGGCGAAGCGGAGGGAAGACGGTCGGGGATGCACGAAAAGCTACGAGCCCCTCATGCGGGGCTCGTGCCTTGGTGCAACGCTTTGGTTTTTATGATCTTACGAAAACACACCTGTTTCGTGGCCCCGCAAAAAGTTGCGAGCCCGAAACTTTTTGCGTAGCTATTGTGGCGGAAGTCACACCTCCGTCACCGCGTCACCGTCGATGCCGTAGTCCCTGATCTTGTACAGCAGAGTGCGGTGGGAGATCTCCAGCAGCTGCGCGGCGCGGGTGCGGTTGCCGCCGGTGCGCGCGAGCGCGCGGGCGATGAGGTCGCGCTCCACCGACTCCACGTGGCGCTTGATCGAGAGGTCCAGCTCGTCGGCGGCGGCCGAACCGGGGGCGGAGACGGGCGGCGCGGCTCCGGCGTCGCGGACGGAGGCGGGCAGCTGCTCCACGTCGATGCGGGGGCCGTCGGTGAGGACCAGCGCACGCTCGACGACGTTCTCGAGCTCTCGGACGTTGCCCGGCCAGGCGTAGTCCATGAGTGCGCGCATCGCGCCGGCGCTGATGCCGCTCACGCCGAGCTTGAAGCGCGCGCTGTAGAGCGCGATGAAGTGGTGTACGAGCTCCGGGATGTCCTCGCGCCGCTCGCGAAGCGGCGGGAGGTGCAGCCTGACGACGTTCACGCGGTAGTACAGGTCGGGGCGGAAGCGGCCGGCGGCGACTTCGGCCTCGAGGTCGCGCGAGGTGGCGGCGACGACCCGCACGTCCACCCGGCGCGGCGCGTTGTCACCGACGCGCCGGATCTCCCCCTCCTGGAGCGCCCGCAGCAGCTTCACCTGGAGTACCTGCGGCAGCTCGCCGATCTCGTCGAGGAAGAGCGTGCCGCCGCTCGCCTCCTCGAACAGCCCGAGGCGGTCCGCCGTGGCGCCGGTGAAGGCGCCCTTCGCGTGTCCGAACAGCTCGCTCTCCAGCAGCGGCTCGGGGATGGCGCCGCAGTTCACGGCCACGAAGGGCAGGTCGACGCGCGGGCTGGCGCGGTGGATGAGCCGCGCGACGAGCTCCTTGCCGGTGCCGCTCTCGCCGGTGACGAGCACGGTGGACGGGTGGCGCGCCACTTTGCGCGCGACGCCGAGCACCTCGCGGAACTTGGGTCCCTGCCCCACGATCCCCTCGGCGCCGGCGTCGCCGCCGCGGAGGACCGCGAGCTCGTCCTCGAGCTGCGTGATCTGCCGCCGCAGCCGCTCGCGCTCGATCGCCTTGCGCACGACGAGCAGCACCTGGTCGGCGCGGAACGGCTTCGGGATGTAGTCGTACGCGCCGCGCGACATCGCCTCGATCGCCGCGTCGTCGTCCAGGTAGGCGCTCATCATGATCACGAGCGCGCGCCCGCCCGACTCGCGGTAGCGGTCGAGGAACGTCATCCCGTCCATGACCGGCATGCGCAGGTCGCAGAGCACCAGCTCGAATCCGCCGTCGGCCGCGAGCGCGTCGAGCGCCTGCGCGCCGTCGGACGCCGTGGTGACGTCGTGCCCCTCTCCGCCCAGAATGAGCGAGAGAGTGTGGCGGAGGCCCTGCTCGTCGTCGACGATGAGAATCTTCATGGGGCGGCTATCGGCTATCGGCTATCGGCTGTCGGCCATCGGCTGCCGCGCGAGCGCGCGATCCACCAGCGGAAACAGCATGACGAACGCCGCGCCGCCTTCGCGGGCCCGCTGCACCCACACCGTCCCGCGGTGGTGCTCGACGATCCGGGCGACGATCGCGAGTCCGAGGCCGGTGCCCTTGCCCGGGTCCTTCGTGGTGTAGAACGGGTCGAAGATCTTCTCGCGGTCGGCGTCGGGGACGCCGGTGCCGGAGTCGGCGACGATGACCTGCGCGGCCTCCTGGGGGCGGTCGGCGCGGGCGAGCCAGTCGCGCACCCGCGTGCTCAGCGTGCGCGGCATCACCACGTCGGGTGGGTCGCCGGCTCGGCGGGGGCTCGACTGCTGCAGCTCGCCGACGCGCACGCGGCGCGTGACGATGCCGACCCGTCCGGCACCGCTCATCGCGTCGACGGCGTTCAGCAGGAGGTTGACGAAGACCTGCTCCAGCTCGTGGCGCTCGCCGAAGAGCGTCGGCTGGCTCTCGTCGAGCGCGAGGTCGAGCGTCACGCGCTTGAGGACGCCCTGGTCGGCGAGCAGCGTGACGACGCCGCGCACGACGTCGTTCACGTCGATCGGCGTCGGCGTGACCTTGCGCGAGCGCGCGTAGTCGAGGAGCCCGCGCACGATGCGGTCGATGCGCGTGGCCTCGCGCTCCAGGCCGTCGAGCGCCTCCATCGCGCCCGGCGGCGCCGCGTCCCCGCCCACGCGCCGGCGCAGGATGTGGATGTAGCCGTTGATCGCGCCCAGCGGGTTCCCGATCTCGTGCGCCACGCCGGCGGCGAGGCGGCCGACGCTCGCCAGCTTCTCGACGCGGATGCGCCCCTCCTGCTCCTGGAGCAGCGCGTCGGTCATCCGGTTGACGCTCGCCGAGAGCACCGCGAACTCCTGCGTGCGCCCCTCGGGGACGCGGCGCGCGAGGTCGCCGCCGGCGATCGCCTCGACGGCCTGCACGGCGTCGTCGAGCGGGCGGTTCACCAGCCGCCGCACCTGGTAGGCGCCGAAGACCACGAAGACGACGACGTCGGCGGCGACGAGGAGACTGAGGTAGAGCGCGCTGTAGCGCGACTCCACGGTGACGAAGAACAGCAGCACGCTCGCCACGGCGACCAGCAGCGCGACCGCGGCCAGGACGCCGAAGTTGGCGAGCAGCTCGGTGCGAAGAGAAGGCAGAGGCTTCGACATTCACCGTAAGATGAACGCGGTCGCCTCTGCCTGAAATGACCTCGGGCCAGGTCGCCTTGCGGCGCCTGGCCCGAGTGACTTGCTACTCTGCTACTTCGAGAGCTTCAGAGAGCTTGGTCTTAGTTACAGACCGGCTCGCCCTCGTTCGACGCGCCCGTGCCAACCGAGATCTGGCAGGTCTTGGTCGTCGGCAGACCGCTGTGCGAAGCCGTCGCGGCCCAGCCCGTGCCCGTGCCCGAACCGATCGTGACCGTCACGCCCGTCGAGCTCTTGTAGCGCGTGGTGCCCAGCGCGCCCGTCGAGGCGGCGTAGAGCGAGCTGTTGTCGGCGAAGTACGCCTCCTGGGCCGTCACCAGGTTGCGGAGGTCGGACTTCATCGAG
>DATFPD010000512.1:0-5151 GCA_035265005.1 Gemmatimonadaceae bacterium
CGCCCAGCATGCCGATCCATCGGTTCGGGCTCAGCGCCTGAACGGCCAGCGCGCCGAGCGCGAACAGCGCCAGCGGCACGCCGGCGAACCAGAACAGCGTCAGGTAGAGTGCGGGCTCCGCGTCCGACTGTCCGTGCGCGAGCTGTACCACCATGCCGACAACGATCGCGAGCGCCGCCACGATCGTCGGCAGCGCGCAGAGTGCGGCCGCCTTCGACAGGTAGAACACGGCGCTCGACGCCGGCGTCGCGTCCACCAGCGGGTCGAACCCCACGGTGCGCTCGCGCCACGCCACCTCGGCGGCGTAGTAGACGATGGTGATCGTGCCGAGCAGCAGCAGCGGCAGCTGGATGGTGTCGAGCATCAGCCCCGTGGTGGGGAGCACGCGCGTGCCGTACTCGCCGCTCGCGAGCTCCGCGACCGCTTCCATCCCGACGACGAACACCCAGAGCGCGAGCAGCGCCAGAAACGTCCAGCCGCGCAGCACGTGGCGCAGCTCGAGCCGCGCCGCCGAGCGCAGCGCGAGCCAGAGCGTGCGGGGGCCCGGAACGGCGGGCGGCGCCGGTCGGTAGGTCGCGGCCGATGGCGGCACCTCTGCGCGGGACGTGCGCACACCAGATCGTTTGCCCGCGTCCACGCTGAAGGAGAAGCGCCAGTAGGCCAGCGCGAGCACCGCCGCCGACACCCCGAGCCAGAGCGCGCGGTTGACGAGCATGCGGCCGGCCAGCGCCACCCGGCGCACGTCGCGCTCGGCCGGCGTCCAGTAGCGCGTCTGCTCGAAGAACGCCGAGAGGCCGAACGGGTCGAGCACCGCCGCGCGCGCGAGCGCCTCGGGCGTCGGCGGCGCCGTGCCGGCCATGAGCGGCGAATCGATGAGCAGCGCGGTCACGAGGTAGAGCGCGTAGATCGCCACCGCGGCCACGTACGTGGCCAGCGTGCTTCGCGTGAGCGTCGCCACCGCGAACAGCAGCGCGCCCACCAGCACCAGGTTGGGCAGCACCAGCAGCAGCAGCGCCCACGCGTAGGCGAGCGGCCGCACCGGGCCGAGCCGCTCCGGCTCCACCGCAAGCACGAGCGGCGCCAGCATCAGGACTAGCGCCGCGGCCGCCATGACCGAGAGCGCCGCGAGCACCGCCCCGCCGAACCGGCCCAGCAGGTAGCGCGGCTTGCCGACGGGCGTGGCGAAGATGATCTCCGTCATGCCGTGCTCCGCGTCCCGCAGCGCGGCGTTGGCGCAGAAGATCGTGAGCACGAACACGGACATCAGCGAGAGCAGTCCGAGCGACTGCATGACCGTGTACGGCGCGTTCATGTCCACGCCGGGCGGACCATAGCCGGTGCTGATCATCACCACCGCCATGGCGGCGAGCGCCAGCGCGGCGGCGGCGAAGGTCAGCCGGCGCGTGTGGTAGCGCCACTCGAAGCGAAGGATGCCCCGCAGCATCACGCGGCCTGCTGCCGAGCGAGCGTGTGGAAGTAGACGTCCTCGAGCTCGGGCGCCAGCGGCTCGAACGCCGGGTCGGGGGGCGCGTCGGCCAGCACGCGCAGGCGGGTGCGCCCGGCGTGAAGCTGCGCCGAGAGCACCTGGAGCGTCTCGCGGTAGCCGGCGACGCCGTCCTTGCCCACCGTGCGCCCCCACACGCGCCCGCGCAGCTCGTCCACCAGCTCGTCAGGCACGCCCTCGCGCAGCACGCGTCCCCGGGCGAGGATCGCCATCCGCGGGCAGAGCTGCCGTACGTCCTCCACGATGTGCGTCGACAGGAGGACGACCACCTGCTCACCGATCTCGCTCAGGAGGTTGTGGAATCGGTTGCGCTCCTCCGGGTCGAGCCCCGCCGTCGGCTCGTCCACGATCACCAGGCGCGGGTCGCCGAGCAGCGCCTGGGCGATGCCGAAGCGCTGGCGCATCCCGCCGGAGAATCCGCTCACGGCGTGGCGCCGGTGCTCCCACAGGTTTGTCTGGGCGAGCAGTGAGTCCACCTGCTCGCGCCGGGCGCGCCGGTCGGTGATCCCCTTGAGCAGCGCCAGGTGGTCGAGCAGCTCGGCGGCCGAGATCCCCGGGTAGACGCCGAAGTCCTGCGGCAGGTAGCCCAGCCGGCGGCGGTGTCCCTGCGGGTCGTCGAGCACCGACGCGCCGTCGAACGTGATGCTGCCGGCGTCCGGGGCCTGGAGCGTCGCCAGGGTGCGCATCAGCGACGACTTCCCGGCGCCGTTAGGCCCGAGCAGGCCGAAGAGTCCGCGCCCGATGGTGAGCGTGATCCCGCGCAGCGCCTGGACGCCGTTGGGGTAGGTCTTCGTGATGCCGCGGATCTCGAGCATGCTGCGTGGAGTGGGAGTGGACGCGGCGGGAAGAACGGCTCGGCCCGCCGGCCCCCTCCGAAACGGCGCCGGCGGGCGCGGGGATTCGCGCCGGCGCTAATTCCTGCATTAAGCTGTCCTTAATGCTCTCCGGCGCCGACGTTCAGTTCTTCGCCGCCATCGCGCGGTCGCCCTCGCTCGCCGCCGCCGCGCGCGCGCTCGACGTCACCCCCTCGGCGGTGACGCAGCGGCTGCGCGAGCTGGAGCGGCGGGTCGGCGTGCGGCTGGTCGAGCGCAGCGGGCGGCGGATCACCCTCACCGACGAGGGGGAGCTCCTCGCGGCGCGCGGGCAGTCGATCGCGGACGACCTGGCGTCGCTGGGCGAGACGCTGGCGGCCCGGCGCGGGGTCGTCGCCGGCCGGCTCCGCGTGCTCGCGCCGCTGGGGTTCGGGCGTCGACACGTCGCGCCCGCGGCGAGCCGCTTCTGCGCCGACCACGCCGAGGTGCGGCTCGAGCTCCTGCTCTCCGACCGGCTGGGGCGCGTCCCGGAGACGTCGTGGGACGTCGCCGTCCACATCGGCGAGCTGCGCGACTCGTCGCTCGTCGCGCAGCGCCTGGCGCCGAACGAGCGCTTCGCCTGCGCGTCGCCCGAGTTCGTCGCGCGCCACGGGACGCCGGCCGACCCCGGCGCGCTGCGCTCGCTCCCCTGCATCGCCTTGCGCGAGAACGACGAGGACGTGACGCTCTGGCGATTCGCCCGCGCCGACACGAGCGCGGTCACGCAGGTCCGCATCGAGCCGCGCCTGGCGAGCAACGACGGCGACGTTGTGCGCCGCTGGGCGATCGACGGCCACGGCGTCATCGTCCGCTCCGAGTGGTCGGTCGCGCGCGACCTGCGCGCCGGCCGGCTGGTGCGCCTGCTCGAGGACTACCGACTCCCCTCGGCCGACATCGTCGCCTTCGTCGGCCCCCGCCACGGCCGCTCGGCGCGCACGACGCGTTTCGTCGAATACCTGCGCGCGGCGCTCACGCCGGTGCCGTGGCGAGGGTGAGCGGGATGCGGGACGCGGGACACGGGACGCGGGATGTGCATGGAGGGGCGGGTGCCACCGCGTCCGCCGCCCGGTCGGGACGTGGGAGGGGCGTCGCGCGCGACGCCCCTCCGGCATCCCGGTCGTGAACCGTCCCCTGCGCATCCCCCATCCCGCATCCCGCATCCCGCGTCCCCTCACCTCAACTGCCACACCTCCACCCGCCCCGCCTCCAGCAGCGGCACCAGCAGCCGGTTCCGCGTGCGATCGAGCCCGATGTCCCCGACGTTCGGCAGCCCGCCGGCGAGTCGGGTGAACACGCCGCGGTCGACCAGGTGCACGGCGGAGTCGCGCTGGCTGGAGACGATCAGGCGCCCGCCGCCGATCGCCTCGACGCCGTCGTACTCGCCGGGGCCGGCGGCGATCTGCTCCGCGCGCGCGGCCGCGCCGGGGCGCCAGGCGTAGAGGCCGGGGCGGCTCCCGCTGAACGACGCGACGATCAGGCGGCCGCCGCCGGCCGGGTCCCAGGCGACGCCGTTAGGCACGCGGACGCTGTCGGCGTCGAACGCCACTTCGGGGCGCAGGTCGGGGCGGACGCGGAAGACGCGGTCGGGCCCCGGGTGCGTCACGCGACCGTCCGGGTGGAACTCGAGCCCGCTGTCGCTGACGTAGAGCGAGCCGTCCGGCCCGGCCGCGACGTCGTTCAGGAAGCGGGCGCCGAGCGGGGAGAGGTCGACCGAGGCCAGCGGGGCGCCCGTGCGCGCGTCGAAGGCGCGCACCGCGTCGATGTCGGTCGCCCAGAGCGTGTCGCCGGAGACGTAGAGTCCTTTCGGCGCGTGCAGCACCACGCCGCGCTCGCCGCCGGCGATGAAGCGCCGCGCCTCCACCGTGCCGTCCGGCAGCAGCCGGCTGATGTAGCCGTTGTTGTCCTTCGCCGTCTCGCCCCGGCCGACGTTGGAGACGAAGTAGCGGTCCCGCCGCGGGTCGTGTCGCACCGACTCCGGGATCTCGAACCCGCCGACCGCGAACAGCCGGTCGGCGCCGGCCGGGACGAGCGAGAGCGCCGCCGGCGGCGTGTCGCCGGACGAGCGCGCGCCCGCGCACGCCGCCGAGCACGCGAGGGGGAGGACGGCCAGCAGGCGGGGCAACCTCGCGGGGGCAGCGCGCATTGCGCTCACTCGAATGGCGGAAGGGAACAGGGAGGCCGGCGTCCGGAGTGTCCTGATGATGTGGCCGTCGCGTACGCCGGGAGTGCGCGCCCGGTGCGGCTTCGGTCAGGGAATAGTCGGGAGTAGGCTGCCCCGCCGGGTTGTCGTCCCGGCCGCTATTGCCACCACGCTGTATATCCCGATAGATTCGCTCCCAATGCCTTTGAGAACGGTTCTCAACAGCGCTCGTCGCCGCTGGACTCGCCGGATCGCCGGCCGCGTACTCCACGCGGCCGCCGCGCTGCTGGTCGGGCTGCCCTGGGGAGCGCTGGCGGCGCAGGACCGGCCCGCCCGCCGTCTGTCGAGCATCGTCGGCGTGGCCGTCGAGGAGTACGGCAAGGCGCTCGACCGCAACGGCCGCCTCGTCTCCGACGTCGAGTACCAGGAGGCGGTGGACTTCCTCGGCGACGCGCGCGGCGTGGCCGAGCGCCTCTCCGGGGCCCGCGCCCCGCTGTCGCGCGCGCTGCTCGACACCCTCATCGCCGCCGTCGCCGCCCGCCGCCCCTCCGGCGACGTGCGCGCCATCCACGGCCGCTTCACCGCGAGCCTCGGCAACGAGGGCGCGCTCGAGCTGCCGAAGCGCCCGCTGAACGTCGTTGCCGGCCGCGACGTCT
>DATFPD010000513.1:0-6274 GCA_035265005.1 Gemmatimonadaceae bacterium
ATCCTCGCCGCCGGCATCCAGGACCGCCCCGACAACGCCACACGCTTCGTCGCCGTCTCCCGCCTGGCGCCCCCGGCACTGCCGCCGGGCCGCCCCGCGCGCACGCTGCTCGCCCTCACGGCGCCGCGCACCCCGCTGCGCGCGGTGCTGGCCCCCTTCGCCACCCGCCACATCCCGGCGCGCGCGCTCCTCACCCTCCCCTCCGGCCTCCTGCTCCTCCAGCTCGACCACCCCGCCGCCCACCCCTCGGTGGACGCCGCACTGGCGCAGCTGCGCACGGTCGTGGACTCGCTGCGCGCGGTCGGCAGCTACGCGGTGTAGCGCGCAGCGCGCGCGGCGTGCGCGGCGCAGCAGTCCCTGCCCTTCCTATCCGCGCTTCCGGCGCGGAATCCGCACGTCGCCCCTGACCTGCGTGTGCGCGATCCCGCCGCTGCCGTCGCGGCCGACGACGAAGTCGCCGCCGACGTCGGAGACGTCGATGCTGCCGGAGCCGTCCGTGCGGACCGTGACCGTCCCGCTCACCGTCCGGACGTCGATCCGGCCGGAGCCGTCGCTGATCGTGACGTCGCCGCGCACGTTCCGGATCTTGAGCTCGCCCGAGCCGTCCTCGACCCGGACCGAGCCGACGTCGGTCAGCTCGATGTCGCCCGAGCCGTCGCGCAGCTCGATGTCGCCGACGCCGCGGATCTCGAGATCGCCGCTCCCGTCCTCGACGTCGAGGGCGATGTCGTCAGGCACCTCGAGCACCAGGTCCAGCCCGCGGTAGTTGTCGTGCAGGACGATCCCGACGCGGTGCTCCGGGATCTCCGCGCGCACCTCCACCACGTTGCCGTGCCGCTCGGCGATCAGCTGGATGTCCTCCAGGTCGCGCTCGCGCGACGCCCGCGCGGTGCCGCGCACGCGCACCTCGCCGAGCCCGCGCTTCCCCTCCACGCGCAGGATGCCGGCCTCGGCGTGGATGCGCACTGCCGACGCGCCCCGCGCGTCCACAGTGGCGTTGCGCGGGGCGGTGTAGCGGTCGTCGTCCGACTGCGCGCGCAGCGCGGCGGGGCGAACGAAGGCCGCCGAGAGCAGGGCGGCGGAGCATGCGGCGAAGCGGATGGGGAGGCGCATGAGCTGAGAGGGCTGAGGCCGGGTGCGGCGATCGGGACAGTGCTGCCAGTTGGACAGCCCTCCCGACGGAATCGTTCGCTCCGCATCTTCTCCGGCACGTTCGAACCCAGACGAGGCGGCGGTATGCGGGACATCCGCGTGGCGACGGTCCAGTTTCAGCACGCCCCGGGCGACAAGTCGTACAACATGGGGCGCGTCCGGCACTTCGCGGCCGAGGCCGCCCGGTCGGGCGTGGAGCTCATCGCGTTCCCGGAGATGTGCCTCACCGGCTACTGGCACGTGCGCAAGCTCTCGGCCGAGGCGGTCGAGGCGCTCGCCGAGCCCGTCCCGGACGGCCCGTCGACGCAGGAGCTGCTGCGCCTCTCGGCGGAGCACCGGATGACCATCGGCGCCGGGCTCATCGAGCGGGCGGACGACGGGCGCCTGCACAACGCCTACCTGGTGGCCATGCCCGACGGCCGGTGGGCGCTCCACCGCAAGCTGCACTCGTTCGAGCACGCGCGCATCGTCGACGGCGACCGCTACACCGTCTTCGACACGCCCCACGGCTGCCGGGTGGGAGTGCTGATCTGCTACGACAACAACATCGTCGAGAACGCCCGCGCCACGGCGCTGCTCGGCGCCGAGATCCTGCTCGCCCCGCACCAGACGGGCGGCTGCAACTCGGTGAGCCCACGCGGCATGAAGCCGGTGGACCCCGCCATCTGGGCGCGGCGCCACGAGGACCCGGCAGCGTGCGAGGCAGAGCTGTGCGGGCCGAAGGGGCGGGGCTGGCTCATGCGCTGGCTTCCCAGCCGCGCGCACGACAACGGGATGTTCCTGCTCTTCAGCAACGGCATCGGCCCGGACGACGACGAGATCCGCACCGGCAACGCGATGGTGCTCGACCCCTACGGGGAGATCATCGCCGAGACGCGCGAGCCGGGCGACGCGATGGTCGTGGCGGACCTCGACGCGTCGATCCTCCCGACCTCCTCCGGCCGGCGCTGGCTGCGCGCGCGCCGCCCCGAGCTCTACGAGTCGCTCACTCGGCGCACCGGCCAGGAGCAGCAGACACGCCGCGTTCGCTTCGGCGGGTGAGGCGTACTAGTCCGCCCTGGGTCGAGCCCGCGGGCCGCCGCGATCGGGCATCTGCTGGGCGTACCGGATGCCGTGCCGCGCGGTGATCACCGACTTGATGCCGCCGCGGATGTTGAAGTCGCCCACCACCTCCATCCAGCGCGGGTTCACGCGCTGCAGGAGGTCGTCGAGGATGCGGTTGACGGCGCGCTCGTAGAAGATCCCGTCGTTGCGGAAGCTCCAGAGGTAGAGCTTGAGGCTCTTCAGCTCGACGCAGACGTCGCCCGGGATGTACGTGATCAGGATCGTCCCGAAGTCCGGCGCGCCGCCCTTGAGCGCGGCCAGCTCGGTGGCGTCGCTCTCGATCCCGCCCAGCGGGCAGAGCGACGTGAACTCCGGGCACACCATGTGGATCTCGTACTCTCGCCCGGGATGCGGATTCGGAAAGGTCTCGAGGAGCTCGGGTGCAGGCATGCGGGAAAGATAGTAGTACGACCTGCGACCTGCGTCCTGCGTCCTAACTGCCCCGGGACGCCACGATATGGCACGCGCTGAACTCGAACGATGACACCCTGCAGCCGGACCCTGATATCCTGGGTGCGTCCTCACCGGGGCCGGTGCTGTCGTGGACTACGAGGCGTGGGAAGCGAGCATGTCGCCGTGCGTGCGTTCCGATCCGCTCTGGCGGATGTCGGCTTACCGGCTCGGCGAGTACGTCGCGGACGAGGCATACCCCGATGTGGTGATGCTGGAGCGCCGCCGCATCACACGGAAAGCAGCCGAGCAGCTGTTCTCGGCGCTCGGCTCCATCCCCGTGAACCTGGCCGAGGGCTACAGTCGGAGCTCCGGGCTCGACCGCGTGCGCTTCTTCGAGTATGCCCTCGGCTCGGCGCGCGAAAGTCGCTCCTGGTACCTGCGCTGCCGCGCGGTGCTGGGCCAGCAGGTCGTCGATGCCCGGATCGAGCTGCTCGCGCGCATCATCAGCCTGCTGCTCGTCGCAATCCCCTCGGAACGCCAACGGGCGATCCGGAAGAGTTCTCCCCCGGGGAGCTAGGACGCAGGACGCAGGACGCAGGACGCAGGTCGCAGTTCTTATCGCTTCAACGCCGCCAGCTTCCTCGTCACGTAAGCCACCTGCTGCTCGAGTCCTGTGCGCGGTGCCCGCTTCAGGAAATCCTCGTACGCCTGGGCAGCGCCCGCGGCGTTGCGCTGGTGCTCGTAGGCCAGGCCGAGGTTCAGGTAGGCCAGGGCCCAGTAGGGCTCCGTCTCGATGAGCGCGCGGTACTGCGCCTCCGCGTCCGCCGGCCGGCCGGCCCCCAGCAGCAGCGCGCCGTAGCGGAAGCGGATCAGCGCGTCGCGCGGGCTCAGCTCGATCCCCTGCTCGTACTCGCGCAGCGCGGCCGCGGTGTCCCCCAGCACCCGCGCGACGTCGCCGAGCGCGCCGTGCACGACGCCCAGCGACAGGTCCTCGGCGAGGGCCCGGCCGAACGCCTCCCGCGCCTCGTCGTACCGCTTCATCTTCACGAGCACCGACCCGACGGCGTACTCGAACATCGCCTTCGACTCGTACAGGCTGACGAGCTGCTTCACGTCCTGCCGCCGCATCTCGTCGAGCAGGCCGGTCAGCTCGGCCAGCGCGCTGTCCGGGCGCTCCATCGCCAGGAACGCGAGCGCGCGGTCGTAGTGCACGCGGATGCGGTCGCGCCGGCTCTCGAGCGCCCGGGCGTACATCCGCACCGCGTCGGCGAACCTGCCGTTCGTGTACGCGAGCCGCGCGCGCGTCTCCCAGCTCTTGGACCACTCGCCGGGGAGCGACTCGTACATCCACGCCGTCACCTGCTGATTGACCAGCGGGTTGCGCTGGAGGGCGCTGTAGAGCAGCGAGTCCATGTACCGCACCTCCGCCTGCTCGCGCTCGCGCAGCCGCAGCCCCTTCAACTGGTCGCCGAGCAGCCCCGCCCGCACCCGCCAGAGCGCGACGCCCCGCGCGTACTGCGACTCGGCGGGGGCGGGGTTCAGCCGCCCCGCCCAGTAGAACGCGTCCGCCGCCTGGCCCGGGAAGCGCTGGATGAGGTCCATCCCGCGCTGGTAGTACGCGTTCGCGTCGTTCGTGTCGGCGCCCGACCCGAGCGACGGCCGCCGCTCGGGGTCGCGCAGCTGCGCGCCGGCGGCGGCGGGCAGCAGGGCGGCGAGCGCGAAGGCGAGGATCGTGCGCACGGGTCCTCCGGGCCTAACGTTGGTCGCGCGGGAAGATCCGGCCGGCGTACTGCGACCAACTACACCTGCGGCCTGCGACCTGCGATCCTTCGCTTCGCTCAGGACAGGCTCGGCGAGCTGCGACCTAACACCCTCGGGAGGCCCCTGCGTCCCGAGGGTGTTAGGTCGCAGAGCCTGTCCTGAGCGAAGCGAAGGATCGCAGCTCGCAGGTCGCAGGTGTAGTTACTTCGCCGACACCAGGATCGCCGCCGCGCGGTCGAACGCGGCGAGTCCCATCTTCACCTCGGGGTCGAGCACGGCGTCGACGCGGTAGCGCCCCTCGCCGCCCCACTTGGCGTCGGCGATCCAGCCGAGCAGCGTACGCTGGAGCAGCGCGTCTTCGGCCGCGCCGGCCGGGATCGTGATCCCCTCACCCGACGCCAGCTTCCGGAACTCCGCCAGGTCGGCGGGCGCCAGCGTCGGATTCGCCACCAGCGCGTCGAGCGACGTGTAGCTCGCGCCCTTCGCCTGGAGGTGCAGCCCCACCCACCGCAGCGGGAGCGACGCCTCGTTGGCGCGCACCAGCCAGAGCGGCGTGGTCTGATCCGGGAGGAACACGTCCGGGTAGACGCCGCCGCCGCCGTAGACCGTCCGGCCACTGGTCGTCCTGCACGACGGCCGGCCGGCGGTGTCCACCACCGCGCCGGCGCGGCGGAAATACTCGCGCCGCGTCATGCCGCGGAACGGGCGCTGGATGATCCGGCCGCAGGGCGTCTTGACGCGGCCGATGTTGAGGTAGATGTAGGACCACGTCGACGCGCCATCCATGATCGGCATCGTCGTCATCTCGAGCGCCTTGCCGTGGCTCGGCCGGCCGACCAGCAGCGCGCGGTCGTGGTCCTGGAGCGCGCCGGCCACGAGCTCGGACGCGCTCGCCGAGCCCTCGTCCACCATGACGATCATCGGGTAGCGCTTCTCGCGGCTGAAGAACGACCGGTCGACGCGCCCCGTGTCCTTGCGCACCTCCGCCTTGCGCGCGTCCACCGTGTACACGATCGCCCCCTTCGGCAGGAACTCGCCGGCGATCTGCGACGCCTCGCGCACGTAGCCGCCGCCGTTGCCGCGGATGTCGAGGATCAGCCGCTTCATCCCGCGGTCCTCGAGCTGCCCCAGCGCCTTGTGCAGGTCCTCGGCGACGTTGGTGTTGTCGAACGTCGTCACCCGCACGTAGCCCGTCTGCGGGTCGAGCATCGTCGCCACGGGCACCCCCGTCCCCTCGTCGAGCGCCTCGCGCTTCACCTCGCGCGTCAGGCTGGCCCGCGAGCCGTCGGCGCGCGTGCGGGCGAAGGTGAGCTTGACCTTCGACCGCTTGGGGCCGCGGAGGGTGATGTCGAGCTCGTTCACGTTCTCGGCCAGCACCGGCTGGCTGTCGATCGCGATCAGCTCGTCGCCGGGGAGAATGTCCTCCTTCGACGCCGAGGAGCCGGGCGTGACGCTGCGCACCACCGGCGCCGCCCCCGTCCAGTCGCCGCGGAACTCGAAGTCGATGCCGACCGGGTAGAGCTTCCCCTCCCGCAGCAGCTTCTCCTTCTCCGGGCTGAGCCGCGTGCCGGCGACGACGCCCGAGTACGGGTCGGCCGCCTGCACCATGCCGCGGATCGCCGCCATCACCAGCACGTGCGGGTCGATCGAGTCGGCGTGGTTGACGCGGATCTGGTTGAGCACGCCGCTGAACAGCTGGAGGTCGTCGTACAGCGTCCGCTGCCTAACGGCTCGGCCCTGCTCGCCGGCGCCGCCGCCGGCCGGGGGCGCCGGCGGCTGCTGCGCGCCGGCGGGGCCGGCCGCCGCGGCGAGCGACAGGAGGAGCGCGCCCGCGGCGCGGGTCGCGGCGCGGCGCGTCGAACGG